>CAVFGM010000201.1:412-6748 GCA_963621955.1 Bacteroidaceae bacterium | reverse complement strand
CGGCATGGGCGTTTTTCTGCCCGTCAAAACCGTGTGTGTCCTTGTCAACTGATGGCATATAGCTTATAATACCATTTCAGTCCGTGCGGGTCAACATATTTTAGTTCACAGGCATAACTTTACCGCCGTCCGAATCGGGACGGCGGTATGTGTTCTGCTGCTTCAGTTTTTGTCCGAGGCTATACCGGGGATATCGCCGACGCCGTTGAGGACGAGCCGCGGCCGGTACGGGAACTTCTTTATATCCTCGCGCGCGGTCACGCCCGAGAGCACGAGCACCGTATCAAGGCCGGTTTCGATCCCGGCGACCATATCGGTATCCATCCTGTCGCCGATCATGACGGCCTCCTCGGAGTGTACGCCGAGGATACGCAGGCCGGTGCGCATCATAAGGGGGTTCGGCTTGCCGATGAAATACGCGCTGACGCCGGTGGCCATCTCGATTGGGGCGATCATCGCGCGGCAGGCGGGGATGATCCCCTCCTCCGAGGGACCGGTGAGGTCGCTGTTCGTGCCGATGAGCTTTGCGCCCTTGTTCACGAGCTGCACGGCCTTGAGTATATTCTCATAATTATAGGTGTTGCCCTCGCCGATGACGACATAGTCCGGGTCGATATCGTTCATGGTGATGCCCTCATCGTGCAGGGCGAACATTATGCCGGGGCCGCCGATGACATAGGCGCTGCACCCGGGAGCCTGACGGCTGATAAAGCGCGCGGTCGCCTGAGCGCTGGTGTAGAAATGCTTCTCGTCAACGTCCAGTCCCATGCGCCCGAGCTTCTGCTGAAGCTCCTTCGGCGTGCGCTCGGATGAATTGGTGAGGAAAAGGAAGTGCTTATCCTCTTTATAAAGCCAGTCGACAAATTCCTTGACGCCCGGCAGAAGACGGTTGCCGTGATAGATCACGCCGTCCATATCGCATATAAAGCCCTTTTTGTTTCTCAGTTCTTCCATAACTGATTCTCCTTCTATTCTATTATTATCACGCCCCTATAATAGCATTCCCATGCGGAATGCGAAAGTCAAATATTTGTAAAATTTTTATTGCCCGAGAGCCAAAGGCTCTCGGGCAATAAAGCTGCGCTGCAAGTCAGTTATTTTGGGAATGTCACCTTTATCGTCGTGCCCTCGCCGGGGGTGCTTTTGAGATCTATGCTGCCGTGGTGGTACTGCACGGCGTGCTTCACTATCGAAAGCCCCAGACCCGTGCCGCCGGACTCCTTGGAGCGGCTCTTGTCCGCACGGTAGAAGCGCTCGAACACGCGCGCCTGATCCTCGGGCGCGATGCCGATGCCCGTATCCGCGACGGTGACGGCGGCTTCGCTATTGCTCTGCGTGACGCTCACCTCGACGCTCCCGCTGGGTCGGTTATACTTTATGGCGTTGTCGCAGAGGTTATATATTATTTCATACACCAGACGGCGCACACCGGATATCTCCGCGCCCTCGCCGGTGAGGCTGAGCTTCACGCCCTTTTCCTCCGCCGCCGCGCGCAGGTTCTCTTCGACTTCGGCAGCTTCGGCACAGAGGTCGATGCTCTCGCGCGGCATCTCTTCACCCTCGTCGAGCTGGGAGAGCCTGATGATATCGTTTATCAGCGCCATGAGGCGGCTCGCCTCGCTATGGATGTGCCCGACAAAGCGGGGCATGTCCTCCGGCTTCACAAGGCCGTTTTCGATAAGCTCAGCACTGCCGATGATGCCTTGCAGCGGGGTCTTGAGCTCATGCGAAACGTTGGCGGTGAACTCGCGGCGCATGCGCTCGGCCTGCTCCTGCTCGGTCACGTCAAAGGCGAGGATGACCGTACCGATGCTCCTGCCGCCGGACTCGATGCGCGTAAGGTCGAAGCGGTAGTCCCGCCCCGCGCGCTCGGAGCGTATCTCCGCGTGACCGTCGCGCATGGCCGCCTGCACTGCGCCGCTCATAGCGCTGCTGCGGTCTATCGTCAGGAAGTCCTGCCCCGCGCTGCCGTCGTCCGCACCGAAAATTTCCTTCGCCGCGGCATTTATGCTCAGGACATAGCCGCGCTCATCGAGCAGCACGAGCCCCTCGCGCATGCTGCCGGTGATCTGCGTGAACTCATCCGTCCTCCGCCGCAGCTCCTTGAGCTGCCGGTCTATCTCCGTATGCTGCCGGTTTATCCTCCCGAGCAGCGGCGAGAGCTCTTCATAAGCATCGTTATCCAGCGGATGCTCAAGGTCAAGCTCATTGAGCGGATCGACTATACGCGCCGCCACGCGCTTTGCGAGCAGCAGCGCGAGTATGATCGCCGCGGCCAGCACGACGAGCATCGGCTGCAGCATGCCCAGCGCGAGCACGACCGTCGTGTGGCGGCTTGCCGAAATACGCAGCACCGTGCCGTCAGACAGGCGCTTGGCGTAATATGTAGTCTTTTCCAGCAGCGTCGAGGAATAGCGTGTGCTCTCCCCTGCGCCGGTCCTGAGCGCGCCGTCGACCTCCTCGCGCCCGAGGTGGTTCTCCATTGACGAAGCGTCCGCCTGTGAATCGTATATGACCGTGCCGTCGGAATCTATCCACGTGAGGCGATAGTTGGCCGACTTCGCCCGCTCGAGATATTCCGTGCCGTCGGTCTCCACTGCGGCGGCCGCGAGCCCCAGCTCATCATGCAGAAGCTCCTTCTGCACACCGCCGAAGTATTCGCTCAGGACGCCCAGCGTTACTATGAAGCTTGCCAGCAGGACTACCGCGGCGACAAGCGTTATCGACCTGAAAATTCTTTTCGTCATTTCTCTGCCTCCAGACGGTAGCCGACATTGCGCACCGTCTCGATAAGGTTCCCGCAGCTGCCCAGCTTCTGCCGCAGGGTGCGGATGTGCATATCCACCGTGCGCGTTTCGCCGACGAAGTCCATGCCCCAGACGGCGTTGAAGAGCTGATCCCTCGTGAAGGCCGTGCCGGGATTTGAAAGGAACAGCTTCAGAAGCTCAAACTCCTTATAGGTCAGCGCGACGCGCGCGCCGCCGGCCGTGACCGTGCGCTCATCGGGATTGAGTTCGAGCGCGCCCGCGCGCAGCACCTGCGCCGGGGTTTTCGGCGCACAGCGGCGCAGCACCGCTTTCACGCAGGACACCAGCTCCATCACCCCGAAAGGCTTCACGAGATAATAGTCCGCGCCGAGGTCGAGCCCCTGTATCTTGTCATACTCCGCGCCTTTCGCCGTAGCCATAACGACAGGGATCTCCCGCAGCTCCGCCCGCGCCTTCATGCGGCGCAGAAGTTCGATACCATCGATCCCCGGGAGCATCACGTCGAGCACGACAAGCTCCGGTCTCTCCTTCTGCACGGCTTCCCAGAATTCCGCGCCGTCAGAAAAGCCCTCGGCCTCAAAGCCCGTGGACTGCAGGGCGTACACCTCGATATCCCGGATACTCGCATCGTCCTCAACGCACCAAATCATAATTTACTCTCCCCTGTGTACTCCTGTCACGGAAAAGATCACCCACTCGGCGATGTTCACCGCGTGGTCGCCTATCCGCTCGAAGTATTTTGCGATCATCAGCAGGTCGAGCGCGTACTCCCCGTCGTCGGGATTCTCGGCTATCTTGGCGATGAGCTTGCTCTTTACCTGCAGGAAGTATTCATCGACGATATCGTCCTCATCGACGACCTTCTCCGCAAGTATTGTATCATGTTTTACGTAAGCGTCAATGCTTTCCGTTACCATGTGTATCGCGGCCTTGGCCATTTCGGTGAGGGTGACGTAGTCCTCGGGGTTGTGCCCATCGATAAAGCCGATGATGTCGGCGATCTCCTCGGCCTGATCCCCGATGCGCTCAAGGTCGGTTATCATCTTGAGCGCGGCGGATATCTGCCGCAGATCGCGCGCGACCGGCTGCTGCTGCAGAAGCAGCCGCAGGCACAGCGCCTCTATCTCCCGCTCCTTGCGGTCAATGTCCGCCGACAGCGGCGAGACCTTTGCCGCAAGCTTCATGTCCGCCTCGGTCAGCGCCTTTGAAGCGAGGGCGATGACCTCCTCGCACTGTGCGCCCATCTCTATCATCTCACGGTTGAGCTGGGCAAGCTGTTCATCAAAGCGGCTTCTCATTATCCGAACCTCCCCGTTATATAATCTTCGGTTCTCTTGTCCTCCGGCTGGGAGAAGATATGCTCCGTCCCGCCGTATTCTATCAGCTCTCCCAAAAGGAAGAAAGCCGTGCTGTCCGAGATTCGCACCGCCTGCTGCATGTTGTGCGTGACGATGACGATGGTGTATTTTTCCTTGAGCTGCGCCGCAAGCTCCTCGATCTTCGAGGTGGAGATCGGGTCGAGGGCGCTCGTCGGCTCGTCCATCAGCAGCACATCCGGTTCGACCGCGAGCGCACGGGCGATGCAGAGCCTCTGCTGCTGGCCGCCCGAGAGACCGAGCGCGTTCTTCTTGAGCCTGTCCTTGACCTCGTCCCAGATCGCCGCGCCGCGCAGGGAACGTTCGACTATCTCATCGAGCCGCGCACGGTTCTTTATGCCGTGCGTGCGCGGGCCGTAGGCGATGTTGTCATAGATGCTCATGGGGAAAGGGTTCGGTTTCTGGAACACCATGCCGACCTGACGGCGCAGCTCGTTGACGTCCGCCGAGGGGTCATAGATATCCTCGCCCTTGTATTTCACGCTGCCCGTGATCTTCACGCCGGGGATAAGGTCGTTCATGCGGTTGAGCGTCTTGAGAAACGTAGACTTGCCGCAGCCGGACGGGCCTATGAGCGCGGTTATGCTCTTTTCGGGAATGTCGATGCTGACATCGTGCAGCGCCTGATGCGTGCCGTACCAGAGGCAGAGATCGTCGGCCTTTATTATACTGTTCTTATCCTGCGTCATAAGCTCTTCTTCCTTTTGAAATATCTTTCGACCAGCGCCGCGGCAAGGTTTATCAGCAGCGTCAGTATCATAAGTATAGCGGCGATGGCGAAGGCGACTTCAAACTCGCCCTGCTCCTTCGCGTAAACATACAGCGCGACAGTCAGCGTCGCGCCTGCACCGGCAAGGCCGTCGAACAGGCCGTTGAGCGCGTGGGCAAAGCCCGCCGTGAACAGCAGCGCCGCGGATTCACCGAGGATGCGGCCGACCGAGAGGATGCAGCCGGTTATAACGCCGTCGATACAGCCGGGGAACACGACCGTGCGTATCACGCGCCACTTGCCTGCGCCGAGGCCGAAGGCGCCCTCGCGGTAGCTCTGGGGGACAGTCTTCAGGCTCTCCTGCGTCGTGCGCATTATCGTCGGCAGGTTCATGATGACGAGCGTCAGCGCGCCGGCCATCAGGGAGGTCTGCATCCCGAGGAACTGGCAGAAGAACAGCATGCCCACAAGGCCGTAGATTATCGACGGTATGCCCGAGAGCGTCTCCGCCGCGTATTCGATAACCGCGACGAGCTTCTTGTTCGAGGCGTACTCGGTAAGGTATATCGCCGCGCCGACGCCCAGCGGCAGAACGTACACAAGCGAAGCGAGGACGATATAGAGCGTGTTCAGGATATCCGGCAGGATGCCGATGGAGTTTGTAAGATAGCTCGGCTTTGTAGACAGCAGCTTCCATGTCACATTCGGCAGCCCCTTATAGAGAACATAGCCGATCATGAACAGCACCAGCGCCGCCGTGAGGAGCGCGGCAAGCGTCATAAGGGTGCGCATCGTGACGATATATGCCCGGCGCTTACCGGAGAATTTATGCTTGAGCATTCTCAGTTACCCTCCTTATCGCGCTTGAGGAAGAAGTTGAGCGCGGCGTTGATCAGCATGATGAACAGGAACAGCACCAGCGCTATAGAAAACAGCGCCTGACGCTGGAGGCCGCTTGAATAGCTCATCTCGCTTGCGACCGCCGTTGTGAGGAAGCGCACGCTCTGGAACAGCTCCGGCATGTTCGGCACATTGCCCGACACCATCATCACCGCCATTGCCTCGCCTATCGCGCGGCCGACGCCGAGGACGACCGCCGCGGCGATGCCGCTCTTTGCCGCCGGGACGGAGACGCGGAACCACGTCTCCTCGGGCGTCGCGCCGAGGGCGAGGGATGCATCCTCATACTCGCCCGGCACGGCCTCGAGCGCCGTGACTGAGACCTTGATTATCGAGGGCAGAATCATTATTGCGAGGACTATAATAGCCGCGAGCAGGCTCGCCCCGTCTGGGACATTGAATATC
Source organism: Bacteroidaceae bacterium (assembly GCA_963621955.1). GTDB lineage: Bacteria > Bacillota > Clostridia > Oscillospirales > Oscillospiraceae > Limivicinus. Next base: position 590 of record CAVFGM010000201.1, on the reverse strand, counting down.
TTCCTTATCCCCGGCACGAGCACCAGCATGCCCACAAGGCCGTAGACGACCGAGGGAATGCCCGCGAGCAGGCTGACCGCCGAGCCCATGACCGCCTTTATTTTCGGAGGTGCAGCCTTCGCAAGGTACACCGCCGTCATAAAGCCGACGGGCACGCCGAGCAGTATCGCCCCCGCCG
>CAVFGM010000201.1:0-358 GCA_963621955.1 Bacteroidaceae bacterium | reverse complement strand
GCCGTAAACGCTTGTGAGAATGAACGGGAGTATGCCGTAGCTCGGCTCCGCCGCGGTCGAGGCCCATTTCGTCCCGAACAGGAACGGCACAAGCCCTATCTCGCGTATCGCCGGTATGCCGGAAATGACCAGATATACCGTGATGAGCAGCACGCAGCCGACCGTTATCAGGCCGAGCAGCAGGAACACCCCGTGTATTATATTTTCAAAAACTCTGTTGCTCTTCATTAAATCTTCTCCGATCTGCTCCCTTGGTTTATCAAAACGTACCGATACTTCAATATGCTTTGATAAACCAAGGCGGTATTTGACCGCCTTGGTTTTTGTTGGGGTAATTACTTTGCGACTGCTACCGCAC
>CAVFGM010000200.1:3098-9925 GCA_963621955.1 Bacteroidaceae bacterium | reverse complement strand
TTCTGCTGGTTCTGTGATATAATCTTGGCAGTCCATAGTGATTGCCCTCCCTTGGCAGATGTTGTGTGCAAACTTCATTCTACCATGCTGGGAAAATCACTATGGATTTTTTCTTAGGTGTCCAACTTCATTATGCAATCAACCCTCAAATTTAGTTGTAAATCCTGCCGCGAATATGATAAAATCAGAATATAAATTTTTCTTAAGGGGGCAGGAGCGTGAAAAAAAGAATAGCCGCGGCGGTGCTTGTCATTGCGCTGCTGCTTTCCGGCTGCGCAGGCGATGCCGCGCAGGATCAGAGCGGCTTTGCCCCGCCGGAAGATAAGCGTCTTGTGATATACACCTCGCACCGGACGGAGGTATATGAGCCGATAGTCAAGGAATTCGAGCAGCGGACAGGGATATGGGTCGAAGTGAAAACCGGTGACACCGCAGTGCTGCTTGATGAGATAGCCGAGGGCGGCACGGACTGCGACCTCATGCTTGGCGGCGGGGTCGACAGCCTCAGCGCATATTCTGACTGCTTCAGTCCGTATACCAGCGTTTATAACGACAGGATACTCCCAGAGTACCGCAGCGCGGACGGCAGCTATACTCCGTTTTCGGTGCTGCCGGTCGTGCTCATATATAACACCAAGCTTGTGCGCCGCAATATGCCCTCGGGCTGGGACAGCCTGCTTGACGAAGCCTGGCGCGGCAGGATAGCCTTTGCCGATCCAAATATCTCCGGTTCGAGCTATACAGCCCTCTGCACGATGCTTCAGGCTCTCGGCGGCGGGGATGAGCTGCTGCCGGAGTTCAGGCAGAATCTGGACGGGAAATTTCTCCCAAGCTCGGGTGATGTTGTGAGCACTGTGGCCGAGGGCAAGTGTTACATCGGCGTAACTGTGGAGGATATCGCCCTCAGCGGCATTGCCGAGGGCTACAACATCGCGATAGTCTACCCCGAGGAGGGGACGAGTGCGATGTCCGACGGTGCGGCGATCGTTGATAACTGCGCCCACCGAACGAACGCCGAGGCGTTCATAGATTTTCTGCTCTCCCCGGACATGCAGCGCCTGCTGCCGGAGCTTATGTACCGCCGCAGCGTCTGCACCGGTGCGGACATCACGAAAGCCGACGGCGGTGCGATAACGCTTATTGACTATGACCTTGCCGCGGCGAGCACCGGTCGGGCAGAAATTCTGCGCCTCTGGAACGGAGGTGCGGCGGGATGAAAGGCTGGATAAAGAGCTCATTCCGGAACCGGATATTCGTGACCGTCCTGCTCGTCACTTTGCTGCCGATGCTGCTGTGCGATATTTTCATTATGCAGATCGCCATGAGCCAGAGCCGCCGCCAGCTGCGCGGGCAGGCGCTTGAGGAGCTCGGCGGGATAGAGCGGCAGTTTGACGGATTATATGCCGAGGTCGATTCCGTGACCGCGGAGCTTGCCGACAGCATCGTCGTGCGCAGTGCGCTTCGGCGCGGCGGCAGCGACTCAAAGCTGCTGTATCAGGTATTGTACCTCGCAACGAGCGGGCTGCGCGGCTCCGTGGACTTTGACGTGTACGACCGTGACGGCAGCCGCCGATATACGAGCGCGGTCAGCCTGACGGATGAAAAGCTCCCGCTGCACTGGGGCGCGCTGCGTCTTGCGGAGGAGAGCGATGGACTGAGCTGTCAGGCGGACGAGGGCGGCGGCCTTGTTATGGCGCGCGCCGTGCGCACGCACAGTGGGACGGTGCTGGGCTATATACTCGCACATGTGTCTCAGGAGAGCTTCAACGCAATTCTCGGCGATGAATTTGTCCGCGAGAACGATGTGCTCCTGCTCGACGGGACATGGCGGCAGGTGTATTCCTCGGACAGCATCGGTTCAGATGAAAAGATCGACGCCCTGCGCGGGCAGCTGCTCAAAAGCGGCTCTCTGAGCGGGGCGGGAGAATATAACTTCTACCTGCGTGCCATGCCGGCTACGGGCTTCACCTTAGTGCTCCAGCAGCCGAAGGTCTACACCTCACAGGTGACGGACACGATATATCAGACCTGCTTCATGATGGGGCTGCTGTGCCTCGTGCTGAGCCTGCTGTGCGCATGGCTTATCAGCCGCTATCTCTCAAAGCCTGTGAACGAGCTTGACAGCGCCATGGGCAGAGTCGAAAAGGGTGAATATGACACCGAGCTCGTCAGCGACCGCAGCGACGAGATGGGCAGGCTCACCGCAAGCTTCAACCGCATGACGCGCGAGTACCGCCAGAACCTTGAGCACTCGGTGCAGCGTGAGCGAGAGATAAACGAATTGCAGCTTTCGATGATGCAGGCGCAGCTCAACCCGCATTTCCTGTATAATACGCTCGACAGCGTGAAGTGGCTCGGTGTGACGAACCATGTCCCGCAGGTTGCCTCGATGGCGACGAATCTTGCCGCGCTCCTGCGTGCAGGGATATCCGGAGATAAGTTCATCACGCTTGAGGAGGAGCTTGAGCTGCTGGAGAAGTACCTCGACATCCAGTCGCTGCGCTTTGAGGACCGTTTCGCGTGGGAGACAGATGTGGACGAGCGCTTCCAGCACTGCATCGTGCCGAAGCTGATAACCCAGCCGCTTGTGGAAAACGCGATAATCCACGGCGTGGCGGACATGGACGACGGCTATGTGAAGCTCACCGCGCGCGAAGAGAACGGCACGCTCGTGCTGAGTGTGCAGGATAACGGCGAGGGCATCCCGCAGGAGATACTCGACCGGCTCAACAGCCCTGACCGCGAAATGCCCGCCGGGCACTTGGGGCTGAGAAACGTTGACAGGATAGTGCGCCTGTATTACGGCGAGGAATACGGCATCTCGGCAAGCGCCGCGCCCGGTGAGGGCAGCTGCGTCGAGCTGAGGCTGCCGATGAAGATGAAGGAGAGGACGGACAATGCTGAAAGTTCTGATCGTTGATGACGAAGCGGTCGTGCGCCGCGGGATAGTCCTCGGCGTGGACTGGGCTTCGATGGGCTGCGTCGTCGTGGGCGAAGCGTCAAACGGCGAGGAGGGCATAGCCGCGGCCGAGCAGTACAGCCCGAATCTTATAATCACCGACGTGCGCATGCCGAAGATGGACGGCATCGCCATGATGCAGGAGCTGCGCCGCCGCGGCAGCCGCGCGCACGTCATCATGCTCACAGCATACAGCGACTTTGATTATGCGCGCTCCGCCCTGCAGTTCGGCGCGGACGACTATCTGCTCAAGCCCTTTCAGGATAAGGAGCTTGTCGCCGCCATTGAACGCATCCACCGCAAGGAGCAGGAGAAAAGCGGCCTGAGTGTTTCTGATGAGCTGCCGCTTGCCAAGGGCGACAAGAGCCGCTATGTGCTCGAAGCGATGGAATACATCTCCGAGCACTATGCCGAAAGCTCCATAAACATAACCGAGATCGCCCAGCACCTCGGCGTGAGCGAGGGGCATCTGAGCCATGTGTTCAAGAAAGAAACAAAGTACACCGTCGTCGGCTATCTCACGCAGTACCGCATACATATGGCGATGAAGCTTCTGCGTGACAGCCGCTGCAAGGTATACGAGGTTGCGGGCATGGTCGGGTATAAGGACGTTGCCTACTTCGGCAGCACATTCAAGAAGCTCACCGGGCTTGCACCATCCGAGTATCAGGACAGATGTCGCTGACGTCGCAAAAGTCTAAAGACTTTTGCGAGAAAGCTTGCGCTCAGACCCGTGCCTCGCTTCGCTCGACACTCTCTGAGCGAGAGGTATTTTTCGCAAGGTACACGCCCTTGCGAAAAATGATTCGAATTATTTTTCGCCGTGCGCGGCGAAAAACTCTGCGAGGCTGGGAAGGCGTGAGGGCGAAAAACTCTGCGAGGCCAGAGAAACCGAAGCTTGGGCAATATTGTCAGAATGTACCGAAACTGTTGAATGTGCACAAAAACAGCCTTGAAATTTCGTCGGGCCGGGAGCGGGCGCGGACAGAATTCGCGGTGTAATCGCAGTTTTGTCCCGTCCCTTTTTGGGACAAAAGCCTTTATAATTATATCAGCTTGTCACATATTCACAGTGACAAAAAGCTGAAATTTTATGAAGGAGATCTACACGATGAAAAAAGCACTTGCACTGATCCTCGCGCTTGCAATGGTTTTTGCTCTCTGCGCATGCGGCCAGAGCTCCGCTCCCACCGCTGCAGCCACTGAGGCTCCCGCAGCTGAGCCCGCTGCCGAGCCTGCAGAAGCCGAGAAGGATTATTCCGGCTACACCATCCGCATCTACTCCAACTCCAACTCCACCGAGCGTACCACTTGGCTCATTAACGAGGCTAAGGACGCGGGCTTCACCATCTCCATCGATGACAACAGCGTCATCTCCGGTGACACCGCAGCTATCCAGGCCGCAAATGAGAACAAGGACGGCGACATCCTCTTCGGTCTGAACGAGACCCGCTGGAGTCAGGTCGTCGGCGGCACCTATGAGAACCTCAAGCTGATCGACTGGACTCCCACCTGGGCAGACGAGGTCGGTGAGTACGCATACCCCGGCGCGGCTTACGGCCTTGTTATCCAGAACGTCCTGATGCTTTACCGTACCGATGAGCTCGGCACCAACGGCGAGGCTCTGCACTTCCAGCACTGGGCAGACATCGTTGACTGCGGCTACAGCTGGTACCGCCAGAACAAGGTCGGTGGCACGACCAACGCCAACATCAACTCCGCAATGCTCTACGCTTTCGTTGATCCCACTTCCGAAGCCGGCGGCATCAGCCTCGACGGTTGGAAGACCCTGTGGAAGTACTGCGCCGACGGCGTTTACTCCTCCGATGACGACTACAAGTACGGCTTCCAGCCCCTGAACAAGGGCGACGTACAGGTCTCCACCTTCTATTCCTCCTCCCTCTACGGCAAGATCGACTCCGCGGCTGACAGCTCCGCCAACCCCCTGCTCGGCACCATGGAGCCCGAGAACTGGGCGCTTGTTGACATAGACGACGGCACCTACTACATTGCAGAGTACATCGGCATCCTTGATAAGGCCGGCCGTACCGAGGAAGAGACCGAGGCTGTCAAGGCCTTCGCAGAGTGGTTCGGTTCCGCTGACGTCCAGGCTGCATGGGGCGAAGAGTTCGACTCCTATCCCTGCAACACCGCCGCGGCCGACATCCTCTACCCCGATGGCGTTCCTGCTATCTATACTCTGAAGAACTTCGCCCTCACCAATGTTGAAGGCACCGATATGAACTACGCTGAGTATGTTGCCGCTCACTCCAGCGAGTGGACCAACATCATGACCAACCTCGGCTTCTACTGGGCAGACCAGAGCGCAGCAGTCTCCGAGCCCGATTGGGACAACCTCGACTGGGCGACCCTGACTCAGGCAGCAGGCTGATCTGCATCTAAACTAAAAAGCATTCGGATATGGCGAGCCTTCCGGCTCGCCATATCACTAAATTAATTTATCGGAATCAAGGAGAACCGCTATGATAAGGCTCAATGACATCGTCGTGAAGTTCGGCGACTTTACCGCGCTGCACGGCATCAACGTACATGTGAAAGAGGGAGAGTTTTTTACCTTCCTCGGCCCGTCCGGCTGCGGCAAGACTACGACCCTGCGCACTCTCACCGGCTTCATTGAGCCCGCGGAAGGCACCGTTATTGTCGGCGGCAAGGATATCACCCATGTCCCCATTGAGGACAGAAATATCGGCATCGTCTTCCAGAGCTATGCTCTGTTCCCGACGATGACGGTTTATGACAACATCGCTTTCGGCCTCAAGATCAAGAAGATGAAGAAAGCGGAGGTCGACAAGCGCGTGCGCGAGATCGCAAAGAAGGTCGACCTCAGCGATGAGCAGCTCAAAAAAGCCGTCTCGCAGCTTTCCGGCGGTCAGCAGCAGCGCGTCGCCATCGCCCGCGCCCTCGTCACGGGTCCGGCGATAATCTGCATGGACGAGCCGCTTTCCAACCTCGACGCGAAGCTGCGCGTCCAGCTCAGAAACGAGCTTAAAAAGATGCAGAAGGATTTCGGCATCACCACCATCTATGTCACCCACGACCAGGAGGAGGCGCTGACGCTCTCTGACCGCATCGCCGTGTTCAACAGCGGCGTCATCGAGCAGGTCGGCACCCCGAACGAGGTCTATAACCACAGCGCAACTGAATTTGTCTGCAACTTCATCGGCGATATCAACCGCCTCGGCGAGGGTATCGTCAATGAGCTTATCAGTATGGGCGCACCGGTCGACCCGGCGAAGCACAACTATATCCGCCTTGAGCGCATCCACGTGAACGTGCAGCCGCGCGAGGGCGAGATCGCGCTTGACGGCACGGTCGAGAGCCTTGAATACTACGGGCTCTACATCAAGTATTATATAACCGTCTGCGGCCAGACCATCAAGGTCATTGAGAAGAACGACGGCGTCAACATCTATGACGCCGGTCAGAAGGTAAAGGCCGTGTTCAACCCGCGCGACATCATGGCCTATGAGCCCGCCGCCGAGGCGGAGGTGAAGTAATGGGAAAGAGCCTTGACCGGCGCGTCTCGCCGGAATTTGTGTTCCGCATAATAGGGCTCGGGCTGTTTATCTACCTGTTCTTCGGCTTCATGCTGCTGCCCTGCCTCAACACGCTCATGAGCATCTTCAACACCACGAACGCCGCCGGTGAGCGCGATCCGCTCGCGGTCATCCGATTCTTTTTCGCGGGCAACATGAGCAAATATGTCTGGAACTCGCTGAAGCTTGCGCTCTGCCTTGTCGTGACGGTGAACGTAGTCGGCGTTTCCATCGTCCTGCTGACGGAATACTTCGACATCAAGGGTGCGCGCATCCTGCGCCTCGGCTATATGACGACGCTTATCTACAGC
>CAVFGM010000200.1:0-3002 GCA_963621955.1 Bacteroidaceae bacterium | reverse complement strand
GGCGTCGCCCTTGTCACGGGCTATCTGTTCCTCTACGCACCTGACGGCATCCTGACCGACGCGCTCGTGAACGCCTTCCCAGGCATGAACAAGAACTGGTTCACAGGCTTTCGCGCGGTGCTCTTCACGATGACCTTTGCCTGCACCAGCAACCACGCACTCTTTCTCAGAAACGCCATCCGCGGCATTGACTACAACACCGTCGAGGCCGCGCGCAACATGGGTGCAAAACCCTTTAAGGTGCTCTGGAAAGTTGTCTTCCCGACGCTTATACCCACGATGTTCTCCCTCACGGTAATGACGTTCATCACGGGCCTGTGCGCAATGTCCGCCCCGACTCTGCTGGGCTATGACTCCATTAACCCCGAGATCGTCCGTCTGGCCGGCTCCTCCGTCGCGGACGAGGCCTTCCCGCAGGCGCGCGCGGCGCTGCTGTCCATAATCCTCGCAATGTTCACGATCATCCTGCTGACGGTGCTCTCGGCCTACGAGCGCAAGGGACACTACCTCTCAGTCTCCAAGACCAAGGCAAAGCTCCAGAAGCAGAAGATCACGAACCCCATCGCAAACGTGCTCGCGCATATCTATGCCTACGTGCTGTTTATCATCTACATGATCCCCGTCGTGATGATAATCATATTCTCGTTCCAGACTTACAGCGCCATACGCATGAAGAAGCTCGACTTCTCCCACTGGACACTTATAAACTACTTCGGCAAAGAGGACTACATGTACCTCACCAACCGCGGCAAATACAAGCTGCGCGAGGGCTCGATCTCCGGCCTCTTCGCGAACGATGCGACTCTCGGCGGCATAAAGCTGAGCTTTGTCCTGTCGATCATCGCGGCGGCACTGGCCTGCCTGATCGTCGTGATCGCGTGCAACTACATCTTTAAGCACAAGAATAAGAAGTCCGGCATCATCCTTGAATACTGCCTGCTCTTCCCGTGGCTGCTGCCTACTATCCTTATCTGCTATTCCTACCGCACCTACTTCAATTCCGACGCGATCTGGTACGTCGGCAATGTGAACCTCTACTATGCGCAGAATGTTCGGCTGCTTATCGTAATGGCCTACACGGTGGTGAAGCTGCCGTTCTCGCTGCGCATGATACGCGCGTCGTTCTATGCGATAGACGAGGAGCTTGAGGACGCGGCGCGCAACATGGGCGCAAACGGCTTCACGACCTTCATGCGTGTGAAGCTGCCGATAATCCTGCCGAGCGTGCTGGCAGTGTTCGCGCTGAACTTCAATGCTCTGTTCACCGAGTACGATATGTCTGCCACTTTCGCCTCGTCCTACGGCACGAGCTATGCGATGGTCATCCAGTCGATGTGCGCCGAGGAAGGACTGTACGGCTACAATGTCAATGCCTCCGGCCGCCGCTGCGCATCCACTGTGTTCATCATGCTGGTCAGCGGCCTGATACTCTATCTGGTCTACGGCGTCGGCGCGCGCGACCTTGGCGAGCGTCTCGAAGCGCGCGCAAAGTGGCGCAGGCGCTTCGACAAAATCGGCGCTGTGTTCCACAAAAAAGAGAAAGCAGAGAGCGTATGATAAAAAACATCGTTTTCGACATGGGGCACGTGCTCATGTACTTCAGCCCCAAGGTCTACATTTCCCGCCTCGGCTATACCGGCGAGGATGCGGAGCTTCTCGAGTGTGAGGTGTTCCGCAGCGCCGACTGGGTGGCGACGGATCACGGGACCATGCTGCCCGAGGAGGCAGCCGCGGCGATGTGCCGCCGTCTGCCGGATCGTCTCCACGCCGCGGCGGAGGAGCTCACCTGCCGCTGGTGGCAGGGAGAGTTCATGCCTGTGCCCGGAATTGCGGAGCTCGTGCGCGAGCTTAGAAGCCTCGGCTATGGGATATATCTGCTCTCCAATGCGTCCTCGGCGCTGAACCTGTACTTTGAACGCATACCCGGCTCGGAGTGCTTTGACGGCAAGCTCGTCTCGGCGGATGTGAAGCTGATGAAGCCGTTTCCCGAGATATATCAGCTGCTGTATTCCCGCTTCGGGCTGAACCCTGAAGAGTGCTGGTTCATTGACGACAATGCCGTCAATATTGAGAGCGCGCGCATGACCGGCATGAACGGCAGCGTGTTCTATGACGATGTTGCCCGCCTGCGCCGCGAGCTGCGCGAGCAGGGAATACCGGTAAAGGAAGTATAAGCCTATGCTGAATAAATTTTGCAGCCTCTCCCAAAAGGGGGAGGCTGTCTGGATAAACGACGTAAGAGCCGCTTTTGACGCGGATAAGGGCGCGCGGCCGCTGGAGCTGCGGCTCACCTGCCTTGACGGCAGCATGCGCGGCTATGACTGCCCTGTACCGCATTGGAGCGACGCGCAGGAGCGTGACTTTATCAGGGACTATCTCACCGCGCGTATCTTCAACGTGCTCTCCTGCTGGAGCGGCAGGGAGCTGACAGTGTACTTCGACACGGATGACACAGAATTGGCCGCGCTCATTGAAGAGTGCATCGCGGCGTTTGAGAGTGTGCCGGGGCTCAAAAAGGTGCTTAATGTCGCCGCTCGGCTCTGCCGCGGCACAGGCAATGCGCCGTTTGAAATGAGATCTGGCGATATTTCCGCCATGCCCGCGCTGAAAGACACGGCCGCAAAAGCTTCCGGTCAGCTCGGCTGCAGGCTGCGTGCAGCGGTGGATAACTGCGCACGCGGCGCGTACTGCGGTATGGATGTTGGCGGGACGGATATTAAGCTTGCTGTATCGCTCGACGGAAGACTAATCGCCGTGAAGGAATACGACTGGAACCCCGCGGCAAGCACGACTGCCGATGGCATCATTGAACCGATGCTGCGGCTCATAAGGCTCATGCGCGCCTGCGTGATAGCGGACGGTATGCCCGCGGATGCTGAATGCGTGAACCTGCTTGCGGCAGCGCTGCGCAAGGATGCGGCGGATGCGGAAATGGACGCGGCTATAAGCGCCTGCGAGGAAGCCGCGGCGGAACTGCCGCTGTTTTCAGGCATAGGACTGAG
>CAVFGM010000199.1:0-4476 GCA_963621955.1 Bacteroidaceae bacterium | reverse complement strand
TTTGAAGCGGCATGGGCGTTTTTCTGCCCGTCAAAACCGTGTGTGTCCTTGTCAATTGATGGTACGTAAGCGGAAAATAGAAGCAACAGGGCAGCACCGACGATCTATTGAGCGGTGCTGCCCCATAAAATTGTCTTGAGCGCGGTCCGCCGTTTTGGACTGCGCTCAAGTAATATTTAGGCGTCAGGGCTGCCTTTGCCAATGGTGCGGCGGCGTAGGCTTTATTCCGGGTTGCACCCGGACATCACCGCTGCGCCCGGACAGCTCCGGCGGGACGGGTCGCTTGGCTAACGACTTGTCAACGCTGATAGATTACCACATATTGCTTAACAAATCCTGAAGCGGATGTAAAAGCTTTGTTAACAGGACTGATACAAACATGAAAATGATTCATAGATATTCTTACACTTTCGCATAAGTAAACCGGGCAGGGGATATCCCTGCCCGGTTTACGCTGCTTCCATGTTTTGAAGCATTATTTATAATAGCAGAAAAACATGCCGTGCATCAGAGATGATACGGCTCGTTATCACGGCGGTGCATCCATTCGCGCAGACGCACAAAACGGCTGCGTTTGCTCACAAAAAGCTTGCCGGACTTTTTCTCGATAAAGCTGCGGAACTCATCGCTCTTATCGCCGAGTTCGGACTTCGGGATCATGTACCCGCCGAACTCCGTGCGGAAGATATAGTAGTTATACAGATCGGCCCCGAGACCTGCGATCTCGGAATAGGGGAGGGGATCGAGCTCTGAATTATTAGGAAGAGTAATGACGCGCATGCGGTTCTCTTCAAAAATATATTTTGAGGAGGGGTACTCCCCGCCGGACTCCTTTATCTGCCGGGCGAGCTTCTTCGCGGTACGGTTTGCGGCGGCGTATTTGCTGGAAATGAGATAGCTGCCGTAAGCGATGAGCAGCAGCCCCCACCACTGCGTGTAGTTCAGCGCGCCGAAAACGAAGAGACCCGCGGCTATAGCCGTCCTGCCGATGCGGTTGCCGGTGCAGAAAAGGTCATACTGCATATGTGCGAGGGCGGTGAGAGTCTCCTCAGTGTGCTTGATATGTGCTTCGTATAATACCATTGCGGCTCCTGTGAAATAGAGAGATGGGCAGAACCTGCCGGAACAAGTTTACAACATCGGAAAAGAAATTGAAACAATTGTCAAAATATTATTTATGACAAAAGTACAAAGGCATTTTATAGCAAAACGCCAATCTTTGCCCTTTTTGACAAAAATCACAAGAAAGCGGATTGACAGTGGCCGAAAGGATGGTGTATGCTACATGAGCGTTAACAATCTGTTAACAGCTTGCCTATGCACCGGACGGCATCTGCACAAACCAAAAACGCGAAAACAGGGCGCCCCATCATCTTTCATACAATGAAAGATGATGGGGCGCCCTGTTTTCATCTTTCATACAATGAAAGATGATGGGGCTTTGGTAAAAGCGGAGGCGGGCGCAGGCGCGGCCGGAGATATGCAGGCTCGCGGCAGAGAGTTGAAACACGAAAAATTTATGAACTAAGGAGAGACAAATGAAAAAAATTATTGCAATGCTTCTGGCAGTAGTCATGGTCTTCGCACTGTGCGCATGCGGCAGCAGCAACAACGCTTCCGCTCCCGCAGCCGATACGGCCAAGTCCGATGCGGCTCCCGCAGCTGACGCTGCAGCGGCAGATCCCGCTGACGACTTCTATCTGGACCTCAAGTTCTCCAACGTCTTCCAGCCCACCGAGTGGAACTACAAGGCGTCCGAGAAGCTCGCCCAGATGATCACCGAGCAGACCGACGGCCACATCACCGTCACCTACTACGGCCAGAACGAGCTTGACTGCTACGGCGACTCCGTCACCCGTGCCGTCAACGGCGAGAACTGGATGGGTCTTGAAGAGCCCTCCCTGTTTGCTGACTACGCAGGCGACGCCGCTATGGTCCTCGCTCCGATGCTCTACAGCAGCAACGCCGAGTACAACTACGTTATGGATTCCGACTTCGTTGCAAACCTTGAAAAGGAACTGGCAGCTCAGGGCATCCACATCCTTGACACCCACTACTCCTTCGGCTTCCGCTCCGTCGTCACCAACCTCGATGTTAAGACTCCCGAGGATCTGAAGGGCCACGTTCTCCGTGCCACTTCCTCTGCTCTGTTCACCAAGACCCTTGAGTGCCTTGGCGCAACCGCTAACCCCATGAGCTTCACCGAGTGCCTCTCCGCCATCTCTTCCGGCGTTGTTGAAGGCTTCGAAGGCTCCGTCTCCACCCTCGCCGGCGCAGGCAACCCCTACGAGCTGGTCAAGAAGGTCGCAGAGACCAACCACCTGATCGCTACCCGTTGGCTGTTCATCTCCGAGGATTGCTGGAACACCATCCCCGAGAAGTACCAGAAGATCATTGAGGACTGCGCTTATGAGTGCGGCATGTGGGAGCAGACCTCCTGCGAGGACGATGAAGCTACCCAGATCGAGTTCCTGAAGAGCCAGGGCGTTACCTGGAACGAAGTCGACCTCGACGCTTTCTCCAAGGCCTGCGAGCCGGTCATCGACTGGATCGTTGAAGAGTACGGCTCCACCTACGAGGCATATGACCAGCTGAAGGGTCTCGTCGCCGAGTACCGCGCAAACAACGCATAAGTTATTATTTCAGCATCAGCACAATAACTGCTTACGACAGGACTGCCTGAAGCCTTTCAGGCAGTCCGTGTCGGATATTTAGAGACTCGTTAAAAAACTTTACACCTGCGTGAAAGTTTTTAACAAAATGTTTATGCAAAACACGAAAAATGCCCAAATAAGTTGAAGTTATTCAAAATCTGCTACTAAAGGATCCTGTTAATGAAGAAAAAAATCACCTTTAAGCACATACTGAAAAACCTCGACGCTGTCATTACCGGCACGACCCTTGTGGCCTGTGTCATCATCGTTAACCTGAACGTCGTCATGCGCTACCTGCTCAGTTCTCCGCTCCAGTGGAGCGAGGAGGTCGTCACGAGCCTGTTTGTATGGACGGTTTTCATCGGCAGCGCCTACGCTTACCGCAAGCATGCCCATCTCGGCGTTGACATCGTCGTCAACCTGCTGCACGGCAAGACACAGAAAACGGTTCCACGTTCTTCTATTTCCTCGTTCTTGACCCCAGCACCCAGTGCTGGCTGCTGCTGCAGAAGGTCATGAACTCCACACAGTCCTTCTCCATGTTGGCTATCCCGTTCTTTATCATGTCCGGCTCCGTTATGAACTTCGGCGGCATAAGCGACAAGATGATGGACTTCTGCGAATGCGTCACCGGTCATATGCGCGGCGGCCTTGCACAGGTCAACGTACTGCTGTCCATGCTGATGGGCGGCTGCTCCGGTTCCGCAAACGCTGACTGCGCAATGCAGTCCAAGATGCTTGTCCCCGAGATGGAAAAGCGCGGCTACTCCAAGGCATTCTCTGCGGCCATCACCGCGGCCTCATCGGCTGCCACGCCCGTTATTCCTCCCGGAGTCAACCTCATCGTCTTCTGCCTCATCGCTCAGGCGTCTCTCGGACGCACTTTCGCGGCCGGCTATGTCCCTGGCATACTGATGTCAGCTTCGATGATGATCACCGTTGCGATCATTGCAAAGAAGCGCAACTACCCCACCACGAGAGATAAGTTCCCTCCCGCAAAGGTCATTGCCAAGCAGGCACTCGATTCTTTCTGGGGGCTGTTCTTCCCGTTCGGCATCATCCTGGGTATGCGTTTCGGCATGTTCACCCCGTCTGAGGGCGGCGCGGTCGCAGTTCTGTACTGCTTCGTCATAGGCAAGCTCGTCTATAAGCGCCTGTCCTTCCGCAAACACTTTATCCCCATCGTCCTCGATACTATTGCAGGTACTTCGAGCGTCGTTCTGATCATGGTTTCCGCTTCCGTCTTCGGACAGTACATGACCTGGATCAACCTCCCGAGGATCGTCACCACCGCCGTTCTGAACCTCACCTCGAACAAGTATGTGTTCCTGATGCTCACGAACGTCATACTGCTCATCATGGGCATGTTCACCCCGTCTGAGGGCGGCGCGGCTCTGATGATTGTCACCCCGCTGCTGCTGCCCGTGGCAAGAAGCCTCGGCATCGGCGTGTACCACTTCGGCCTTGTTGCGATCGTCAACATCATGATCGGCGGTATCACTCCTCCGTTCGGCTCCATGATGTTCACCACCTGCGGCATCACCAAGTGCCCGATAAGCGATTTCCTGAAGGAAGTCTGGCCGTTTATCGTCTGCTTGATACTCGTCCTGCTTCTGCTCACTTTCTGCCCGACTCTGATCAATATCGTCCCCGATCTGATCTACGGCGCCGAGGGCGGAATCTGAGCTCAGAAAGCTTAATTAAGGTTGTAAACTAAAAGTTGGGGTACCTGGGTAAACCCGGGTACTCCAACTTTTAGCATGTTGAAAAAAATAAGAGTAGAGCATAACAGAAAAATCCTTTAAAATGAAGCTGCTAGACA
>CAVFGM010000198.1:0-2493 GCA_963621955.1 Bacteroidaceae bacterium | reverse complement strand
GTCCCGCATGGCTGTGCATTATTACCTATTATATACTGAAATAGCATTATAACACAGGCTGTCAATTTCCGGTAGAGTAATTGTAAATTTTTCTGTTAGGGCAGCCTCATTATTCGCGGCTGCCCGTTCCGCGCACAACGCGCCTGCGGCAATTATAACCGGTTTTGGCATAAGCAAAAAGCTATGTATATTTTACCATCACCGGCAGATACTTCATATGACAGAACCTGCAAATACAGATGAAGGGAGCCTTCGACATGGGGCTTAAAATAAAAACCGGGCTTCTGCTGTGCCTGATGTCCGCGGCGGTCTGCTCCTGCCTTGCGGCCTACCGGAGCATGCACTCTTCCTCTTCCGCTGTTCCGGAAGAGATATACGCGCAGTTCATGGACAGCGCGCCCCTTGCGGAATACTACCTGCGCGACAGCGGCGGGCACGTCGCCGTGTTCTCCTCCCGGCGGGATAAGACGCCGATGACTGTCACGCCGATCGAGACGGCCTGCCTGCGCACGGCTGACCGCGCGATGCTGCGCGGCGGCATCCCGGTGGAGAGCGAGGACGAGCTGCTCATGCTGCTGGAGGATCTCGGCTCGTGACAGGAGCGCGCAAAGAAATAGCGCATCGCGGGCAGAAACTGTTGATTTATTCTCCGTAATGGTATACAATACTATCAGATACCATTACGGAGGTTATATTTATGAGCGAAGATTTCGGCAGCGATTTTATCACTATAGTTGACGATGACGGTACGGAGTTCGAGCTTGAGCTTCTGGATACCATGGATTATAAAGGACAGACCTTTGTTGCTTTTCTCCCCGCGGACATGGATGAGAACGATCCGGACTACGGTCTTGTGATCCTGCGCTCCGTTATCGATGAGAACGGGGACGAGCTGTTCGAGTCCATCGACGATGAGGACGAGCTGCAGGATGTGTATGAGCATTTCTCCGTCCTCCTGTTTGACGACGAGGACGAGGAATAAGTTTCCATCGCGGCATTTTTTTGCCGGGCGCGGAATATGATTTACTGCCCCCGGCGGTACAGAGAAAAATAAATTCCTGCTGTGTGCGTGTCGTCTGTTTTAGACCTTGTGGCTCGTTAAACCCACATCTCTAATAAGGGATGCCGATTTGAATCTGCGGATTGCAGGCCTCCCGGCTTACGTCGGAAGTTGGAAGCAGCGAAACAGAACTTAGGCGACCCACCTGCCCTATTGTGCAGGTTATAATTGAGCCAGCACGGCATTTGCGGGGGTGCTCCTCCGGGGAAACCCGGAGGAGTTTTTTTGCTGATAATGAAATACGCCGTCCGAATCGGACGGCGTATTTCAATTTAGCTGCTGTTAATCCAATATCCGGCCGTCGGAGCTTATCGTCACGACGTTCCAAGGAATGAACTTGCCGCTGGCTTTAATGGCGTTCTTGGCCGCAAGCTCCAGACCGCCGCAGCAGGGGACTTCCATGCGCACTATCAGCACCTCGCGGATATCGTTCGAGGCGATGATGTCGGTGAGCTTATCGGTATAATTCACGCCGTCGAGCTTAGGGCAGCCGATGAGCGTGACACGCCCGCGGATGAAATCCTCATGGAAGCCCGCGTAGGCGTAAGCTGTGCAGTCTGCTGCGATGAGGAGCTTTGCGCCCTTAAAGAATGCCGCGTTCACCGGCACGAGCTTTATCTGCACCGGCCACTGCGAAAGCCGGCTCTGCTGCTTTGCGGCGGGCACGGACTCGGCAGAGTCCGCTGTATGCGCTATTGCCTTGACCCTTGAGCCGGGACAGCCGGTGAAGACATGCGCGGCGGCCTGCGCGCGCAGCTTATCGCGTTGGGCGCTGAGGACGGCGGCCTCGCGCTCTATGAAGCTGATGGCGTTCACCGGGCAGTTCGGCAGGCAGTTGCCGAGCCCGTCGCAGTAATCATCGCGCACGAGCTTTGCCTTGCCGTCCACCAGCGCGAGCGCGCCCTCCTGACAGGCGCTGACGCACAGGCCGCAGCCGGTGCATTTGTCCTCGTCTATATGAATGATGCGTCTTTTCATATTTTCCTCCATCTTTGCAATGTGTACTCTATAAAATCAGTATAACACAAAAACGGGGAAACGGAAACAGGCGGGGCTATTTAGGAGTCATTTATATCAGAGCAGCTTTTCCACGCTGTACATGCTTTGCAGCGCATATAGCCCCGGGCGGTAGACCTTATCCGCTGTCCAGATGCTTATCCCCGCAAGGGCATATTCGCCGACGAGCTGGAGACGTGCGGTGACGCTGCGCGCGTCCTCGAACCATACGACGTGTGTACGACCCGCGGCGTCGGTGTAATTGAACCACGGCGCCTGCGCGGTATAGTCGTACTTTATCTCCGCACCGCGGGATATGGCAAGCTCCACCGCCGCCGCGTTTGAGAGTATGCGCGCCGCCTGTCCCTGCCGCCATGGGAGGAGCCAGTCATAGGCGTAGTTTGAAAAGCCCATGAGTATTTTTCCAGCGGGCATGA
>CAVFGM010000197.1:0-8978 GCA_963621955.1 Bacteroidaceae bacterium | reverse complement strand
ACTTCATTATACGAGGGGAACCGCGCACGGTTCCTCTTTGGCGGTTCAAGGGTGGGGTTTCAAAAGGGGCGGGGAAATCGCAATCCCCGCCCCTTTTGTGATTCTTTGCATACTTTCTGTTCATACAGAAAGTATGCCCACGGAGTGACCCGCAGTGAAAAATCAGTTTCTTACTTGATTTCCTGCTCAAGACTGTCAAACTCGGGTGTTGAAAAGAACTCGCCGAGGGTGATGTCCAACCCGTCGCATATCATCTTAATAGTTAGCAGCTTTGGATTCTGGCTCTTGCCGTAAAGAATGTTCTTAATGCTCGACGGCGGCAGTGCACAGATAGTAGCAAGCCGGTTTATGCTTATATTGCGCTCATCGCACAGCTGCATTATTCTGAATTTTACCGCGGTAACTGTATCCATATAGCCTGACCTCCACACTGTTTTTGTACTCAAAATGATAACCAAAAGCAGTGGACAACATAGGCTATGCGTGCTACTATATAGGCTATACATAGACTGTTGGGAGATCAAAGATATGGCAAATTACAGAAAGATGTACGCGGTGCTCTGCGCCGCGGTAGATGAGGTAATCGACCCGCTGGAAAAAATTCCTCTTGCGGCGCCTCAGGTAAGGAAGCTGCACGAGGCAATGAGAGAAGCCGAGGACATCTATATAAAGACAACAGCGTATTTTGAAGAGACTGAGGATGCGAAAATCGTTCGCATTAAAACAGACCTGCCGCTGTAAAGAAAAAATGCTTGACAGTGTGCTTTAACGGTAGTATAATCCGTTAAGTCAAAAAGCTTGACAGGGGGGCTTTGCGTGGAAAACAGCAGATTTACAAGAAGTATGCTGCTGGATTTTTACGGGGAGCTTCTGACGGACAAGCAGAGGGAATGCTTCGACCTGCACTATAACGAGGATCTTTCGCTTGCGGAGATCGCCGAACAGCTCGGCGTTTCGCGGCAGGGCGTGTGGGATAATATCAGGCGCGCCGAGACCGCGATGGAGGATATCGAAGCAAAGACCGGACTGCTGCGCCGCTTTGAAGAGAACCGCCGCGAGCTTGAGAGCCTGCTGACAAGGCTCGAAGCTCTGACAGGGATGACACAGGGCGAGGCGGAGGACGCGGCAAGGGCCGCGGCGGAAGAAGTCAGAGCGATCATTGCGAGAGGGTAAAACATGGCGTTTGAAAGCTTATCCGAAAAACTGAATGCGGCTTTCAAAAAGCTGCGCGGCAAAGGCCGCCTGTCCCCCGCCGATGTGAAGGATGCGATGCGCGAGGTGCGCATGGCGCTGCTGGAGGCGGACGTCAGCTACAAGGTCGTCAAGGACTTTGTAAAGAACGTCACGGAGAAGGCCACCGGCGCAGACGTGCTCGAAGCTCTCTCCCCGGCGCAGATGATCGTCAAGATCGTCAATCAGGAGCTGTGCGAGCTTATGGGCGGACAGAACCAGAAGCTCAACATCTCCTCGAAGCTGCCGAGCGTCGTGATGCTCGTCGGCCTGCAGGGCGCGGGCAAGACCACGAACGGCGCAAAGCTCGCGGGCTATATGAAGAAGCAGGGCAAGCGCCCGCTGCTCGCCGCCTGCGATATATACCGTCCCGCCGCTATAAAGCAGCTCGAAACTGTCGGCGCGCAGCTTGACGTACCGGTGTTCCAAATGGGGCAGACAAACCCCGTGGATATAGCCAAGGCCGCCATTGAGCACGCGAAGAAGCACGGCAACGACATCGTCTTTCTCGACACGGCAGGCCGCCTGCACATTGATGCGGAGCTCATGGACGAGCTCAAGAACATCAAGGCAGCAGTCGAACCGGCGGAGATCCTGCTGGTGGTGGACGCAATGACCGGTCAGGACGCGGTGAACGCCGCGAACGCCTTTGACGAGGCGCTCGGCATCACGGGCGTCATGCTCTCCAAGCTTGACGGCGACGCGAGAGGCGGCGCGGCGCTCTCGATAAGAGCGGCGACGGGCAAGCCCATAAAGTTCATTGGCACGGGCGAAAAGCTCGACATGATAGAGCCTTTCCACCCCGACCGCATGGCCTCGCGCATACTCGGCATGGGCGATATGCTCACGCTCATAGAAAAGGCGGAGCAGAGCTTCGACCAGAAAAAGGCGCTTGAAGCCGCGGAGCGGCTCAAGAGCAACCGCTTCACCCTGAGCGACTACCTCGACCAGATGGCGCAGCTCAAGAACATGGGCGACCTTGAGAGCATCATGGGGATGATCCCCGGGATGGACTCTAAAGCGCTCAAGGGCGCGAAGATCGACGAGAAGGCCATGGCAAGGCAGGAGGCAATAATCCTGTCGATGACGCAGGCCGAGCGCAACAACCCCTCGATCCTCAATTCGAGCCGCAAGAAGCGCATCGCAGCGGGCTCCGGCACTTCGGTGGTCGATGTCAACCGTCTGCTCAAGCAGTTTGAGGCGGTGCAGCAGCTCACAAAGCAGTTCTCCGGCAAGAACATGAAAAAGCTCCAGAAGAAGATGGGGCGCATGGGCGGAGGCTTCCCCGGCCTCGGCTTCTGAAAACGGGGGAAAACAAATTTGCTTACAGACGCAGAAGCGTTTGTAATATATTAAACGAAATTACATGGAGGTGAATATACATGGTTAAAATCAGACTTCGCAGAATGGGCGCAAAGAAGGCTCCTTACTACCGCATAGTCGTTGCTGATTCCCGCTGCCCGCGTGACGGCCGCTTCATCGAAGAGCTCGGCACCTACGACCCGATGGCTGAGAGCGATAAGCTCACGGTCAACATGGAGCGTGCAAAGTACTGGATCGCAAACGGCGCACAGCCCACTGATACCGTCCGCGGTCTTCTCAAGAAGATTGAGGCCTGAAAAGGAGTTCCCGGCACATGAAAGAGCTTTTGACCTATATTGTGCAGAGCCTGGTCGATAATCCCGATCAGGTATCTGTGACCGAGCGCAAAGCCGACGGTGAGACGGTCTACGAGGTTCGCGTAGCCGACGGCGATATGGGCAAGGTTATCGGCCGGCAGGGCAGGATCGTAAAACAGATCCGCATCCTTATGCGGGCCGTCGCCCAGAGAAAGGGCAAAAAAGTTTCGGTCGAGATCATGGACTGAGATGATAAAACCCCGCTGTGACTGTAATAGCAGCCGCGGCGGGGTTTTGTTATATTCGGATGCGGAACGGTATATCGTACATATCGCTCGACGCGATAACGGAGCTGGGCTTCGCGTCGGCGGACGAGAGAAGAATAGAGCGGCTGCACAAGAGCCAACTGACATAAGAAACAGCACGCCATGAGACCGTTGACAAAGGTCTCATGGCGTGTTATTCTGTCAATGCTCCCGCCGCCGGGTGGGAGGAAATGAGCGTTTGCTTCGTATCGATAGGCCTTTGAAGATACGAATGCAGGCGCGTTTTTATTTTTAGGAGGAAAGCAAAATGGAATGGTTATATCTTGGCATTGCGGGAGCGATGGAGGTGCTGTGGTCGACGTTTCTGAAATTCTCGGAGGGCTTCACAAAGCCCATGCCGACAGTTATAACCCTTGCAGGGCTTGCGGCAAGCATGTTCTTTCTCGCGAAAGCGGCGAAAGTGCTGCCGATCGGCACAGCCTACGGCATATGGACGGGCATCGGTGCACTCGGCGCGGTGATAGTCGGGATCGTTGTTTTCAAGGAGCCTGCGACGGCGGGGAGGATATTCTTCGCGTCGCTGCTGCTCGTCGGCATAGTCGGGCTGAAGCTCACCTCGGCTTGAGGGAAATTGATACAACTCATAGCAGATCCGGCCGGGATACATGAGGAATAAAGGGCTGCGCCCATGCGCAAAAAGCGCATGGGCGCAGTGTTTTCAATGCTTTGCGAGTTCTTCCAGCAGGCGCTCTCGCAGCAGGGCGCAGCGCTCCGCCTTGTCCCCGCCTGAAAGGAGAGACGCCGCATCGGCAGGCTTTGCGAGGGAGAACTCGGGAAGGGCATCCCTGCCGAACTGCTCGCTTGCCAGATCGACGAACACGCCGCCGATATAATTGAAGCTGTGCCGCCCGCCGCCGTCAAGCGGCAGAGAATATACCTCGCCGCCGAAGAACTCATGCACAAGCGCCGCGGTGATCGTACACTGGCCGATACTGGGGTTGGCCGCCGACCACTCGGGACGGAAGCGCTCGGAGCAGGTCGCGGTGTTCCACGCCTTGAGGCAGGCGAGATAGAACTCACCTATCGTCTCAGCGCCGCAGGGCTTGACGGGGCGGATGTCCTCCGCATGCTCCCAGCCGCAGAAGCGGTAAACGGGGTCGTATTTATATCCGGTGTTTTCAACAAGCTTTATTGACATATCTTCAACTCCTTGATCATACAAGCATTATCGCGGTGAGCATATGATCCGCGCCTGGTTCGCCGTCATGCAGCTGACGCCGGTGCGAATAAAACCGGCCGTCATGGTAGGTGCAAAGGCCGCAGTCATATATTCTGTCCGAGCGCACGCCGCAGCGCTCGAGCGAGAGGCGTATGGCCAGATTCACGTCCAGGGTATACTTCCCGCCGGGCTTCGGCAGGAAGAGCCGGGTGATATCACTTTGACTATAATTGACCAAAAACGGCTCCATCAGTTCCCCGCCGACCTCATAGCAGCGGCGGCAGATGCATGGGCCGAAAGCAGCCATGACATTTCCCGGCTCCGTGCCGTACTCCTGCTGCATTTTCTCCACGGCCTTGACGGCGATGAGAGCGGCCGTCCCTTTCCAGCCGCTGTGAACTATGCCGACGGCCTTGTTCACCGGGTCGAGCAAATAGACCGGGGTGCAGTCCGACTCCATGGAGGTCAGCAGCAGGCCGCGCTCATTCGTGACGATGCCGTCGGCGGGCTCGACGGGGTCGCTGCGCCAGAAGGTGTTCATCCCGGCGTCGGCATGGGTGACGGCACGGACAATATCCGTATGCCGCTGGAAGGTAGAGACGATATCCCGCTCCGTCAGGCCGAGGTGGCTGAGCACCTCGCGGTAGCCGCGGTGCCCCTCCTCGGAGTTGCTGAGCCAGCAGCCGTGCCCCTTAGAGGTGAAGACGGTTTTCACAAGGCCCGTCGCATCAACCGCTTCTATATTATAATAATCCATTCCGTTTTTCTCCGTGTTGAGCTTTATGCCCCATAATATAACACTAAACGGGCAAAAAATCTACATTCCGGGGCTTGAAATCGGCATTCGGCAGTGCTATACTCTGCTCCTGCATCGAGGCTGAAAAAGCCATAACAGGATGCGTGAGGTAAATATGCAGCGCACACACAAGGTTCATTACCATCACAGCCGGGCAATAGAGATGACCTCGGGGTCACTCTGGAAAAATATACTTCTCTTCAGCATACCGCTCGTACTGACGCAGCTGCTGGAGGTTCTGTTCAATCTCAGCGACGTTGCAGTGGCGGGAAAGTTTGCAGATTACCGGGCGCTCGGCGCGGTGGGTTCAACGACGCAGCTGGTGTCGCTTTTCACGGGCTTTCTGATAGGTCTGGGCAGCGGCGTAAATGTCGAGGTCGCACGCTCACTCGGCGCTGAGGACAAGGAAAGAACGGAGAAGAACATCCACACCTCTTTCATCATCTGCGCGGCAGCCGGCGTGCTGCTGTGCCTTATCTGCCGTGTCTTTGCAAGGGACATACTGGTGCTGCTGCGCACGAAGGATGAGCTGCTTGAGGGCGCGGTGCTGTACTTCAGCATATACGCGCTGGGTATGCCGGCGATGGCGGTATATAACTTCGGCAACGGCGTGCTGAGTGCCGCCGGGGACACGAAAAGGCCGCTGCTGTACCTGACGGTATCGGGCATACTGAATGTGATACTGAACCTGTTCTTCGTCATAAAATGCCACATGGCGGCCGACGGCGTCGCTATCGCGAGCGTCATAGCGCAGGTACTGTCGGCAGTGATGATAACGGTGCACCTCTGCCGGCGGGACGACGACTGCCGCCTGTCACTCTCAAAGCTCCGCTTCAACAGCCAGAGCGCAAAGCGCGTGCTGATGATCGGGCTGCCGACAGGTATGCAGCATGCGATATTCGCAGTGGCAAACATGTTCGTGCAGACGGGCGTGAACACCTTCGACGCGGTCACGGTCTCCGGAAACTCCGCGGCGGTCAACGCGGACGCGCTGATATTCAACACGCAGTCGGCATTCTACACAGCCTGTTCAAGCTTCATAAGCCGCAACTGGGGCGCTGGGCGCAAGGAGCGCATACTGAAAAGCTACCTCGTGAGCCTTACATACGCTTTCGCGGCGGGAGCGGTATGCGGCGTGCTGCTGCTCGGCTTCGGGAAAGCGTTCCTGTCGATATTCGCAAACGAGCAGGCGGTCATAGACGCGGGGATGCAGCGCATAAAGATCATGGGCTTCTCTTACGGTTTCAGTGCGTTCATGGACTGCGCGATAGCCGCGGCGCGCGGGCTTGGGAAGAGCATAGTGCCGATGATAATAGTGGTGCTCGGCTCCTGCGTTTTCCGCGTGGTGTGGATATACACGGTGTTCGCGTTCTATAAAACGATACCGGCGCTCTATCTGCTGTACATCTTCTCATGGGCGATAACCGGCGCTGCCGAGACGCTCTACTTCCGCAAGGTATATAAGCAGTGCATGGCGGGACAGCTGGCGTAGAATTTTCTTTCATACGGATTTATCTGCTTCCGGTATTATCCGGAAGCAGATTTTTTATAAAATTCTCTTTTCCCCGTTGACATTTTCCGGAAGGCGGTTTATAATTCTTTACGTCGCTACAGCGCTAATGTGGTAATTAGTTAAATGCAGTCAATGAGGAGATAAGGAGAAACAAGATGGCAGTTATTATAGTTATCCTGGTCATATACATGGCCGGTATGTTGGCAATAGGATTTGCCGGGAAGAAAAAGAGCTCGACCATGACGGACTTTCTCACGGCGGGCAAGTCCGGCGGGATGTTCGTAATGGTATGCACATACATCGGCGCACACGTCGGCAACGGCATTGTCGTCGGCGGCGCACAGTACGGCGCGGAATACGGCATAGGCGGTATGTGGTACGGTCTCGGCGCGTGCCTGTCCTATGTGCTCTTCGCGCTGGTAATGTCCAGACTGCTGTATAGCCGCGGATATATCACCATTCCTGATCTCATCCGCGACCGCTATAAGAGCAGATTCGCTTCCGTGCTGATGGCGGTGCTCAATATCTGCGCATCGCTCGGCATCATGGCAGCCCAGATAATGGCCGGCTGCGCGCTGTTCGAAGCGCTCGGCCTTAACTCGACACTCGGCGGGATCGTGATGGCGGTGGTCGTATTTATCTACTGCTCGATCTCCGGTATGTGGGGAGTTATGATAACGGACTCCGTGCAGACTCTCGTGATATTCTTCTCTACGGTTTTCTGCATCGTTATCGTTGCGATGCAAGGCGGGTTTGACACCATATCGGCAGCGCTGCCCGCAAGCGCTTTCGATCCTGTCCCGTTCAGCGGGGAGCGCCTTGTGATGATGCTCGTTCCCGGCGCGCTCAACGGGCTGATCTCCGGCGCGGCCTACCAGCGCACGGCCTCCTGCAAGGATGAAAAGGTCGCATTCTGGTCGCCGATAATCGCGGCGGCGGCGCTGATCCCGTTTGTTATAATGCCGGTCGTTATCGGCATGTACGGGAAAGCGCTTTTCCCGGATGCACCGACAGCTTCGATCCTCTTCACGGTCGTCCTGCAGGATATGCCCCCGATCGTTTCCGGGCTGATGATCGCGGCGGTCCTCTCGGCAGTCATGTCCACGATGGACATAGGCCTGCTCAACGTCACGGCAAACGCCGTCAACGACATTTACTTCAAGACTCTCAACCCCAAGGCAGATGAAAAGAAGCTCGGCCGCCTGTCGGCCATAGTCACGCTCGTATCCGGTGTGACAGCACTGGTGCTGGCTATCAGCTCTTCGAGCATCCTCTCGCTGCTGTCCTCCACCTACTCGATAATGAACGCCGGTGCGCTCGTCATGGTTCTCGGCGGCGTTTTCTGGAAGAAAGGCACCAAGGAAGGCGCTATCGCCAGCGCACTGTGCGGCATGGCCATGATAATTCTGAACAAGTGCGGCGTGCAGATCCCGTACATTGCCTTTACCTCGCTCATCCCGGCGCTGATAGCTTACATCGTCGTAAGCCTTGCGACGCAGCCCAAGAACGCCGAAGTGAAGTGACGGCATGGCAGGAGGGAAAACACGCATGGAGTACAAGTATCCGCATCTGTTCAGCCCCATAAAGGTCGGGCGGCTGACGCTCAAGAACCGCATTGAGGCCGCGCCCGTCAACATCTCGAACCTGCCGATAAGCGGGTACCCGACGGCGGAAAACATTGCGATCTTTGAGGGGAAAGCGAAAGGCGGAGCGGCGATAGTTCACATGGGTGAATGCCGCATCGACATGAAGACGGGCATTTCACACAAGCTCTGCATCGCGCTGGACGATCCGGAGGTGCTCCCCTACCTCCACGCGGCAACGGACGCGATAAAAAAACACAACGCCTTTGCGGCAGTAGAGCTGATACATCCGGGCACGCGCGCAAACCCCGAATACTACGACGGGCCTATCTGGGGACCGAGCGCGGGGCCGGGGCACCTCGGCAAGGATTACAGCGAGCTTGACCAGGAGACTATAGACTATATTGTTGAACGCTTCGGCGACGCCGCGGAGATGGCAAAGCTCGGCGGGGTGGACATCGTGATGATCCACGCCGGGCACGGGTGGCTGCTGCACCAGTTCCTCTCGCCGCTCAATAACCGCAGAACGGACAAATACGGCGGCTGCCTTGAAAACCGCGCACGTATCACGATGGAGGTCATTGCGAACATCCGCAAAAAATGCGGGAACGATTTCCCCATTGAGGTGCGCATGAGCGGCACTGAGATAGTCGAGGGCGGACTGACGCTCGAGGATCAGATAGAATTCGCAAAGCTTTTGGACGGCAAGGTCGACCTCATCCACGTGACCTCCGGCACGTTCCATGTCCCGT
>CAVFGM010000196.1:0-2978 GCA_963621955.1 Bacteroidaceae bacterium | reverse complement strand
TTACAAAGTTCACCGCCGCGAGTGTCACGCCGCACAGCAGCGCCACGCGCAGCTCCTTCCACACGACGCGCAGTGCGTCGCGCGGCTCGGTGTCGCCGAGGGAGAGGCTTCGTATGACGGCGGTCGAGGCCTGAGCGCCGGAGTTGCCGCCGGTGCCCATGAGCATCGGGATGAACGCGATAAGCCCGGCCTGCACAGCAAGGCGGTTTTCAAAGTTCGTGAGGATCATGCTCGTGAACGTCGCCGAGAGCATGAGGAACATCAGCCACGGGATGCGGTTTTTCCACATCTCAATAATGCCCGACCTTGAATACGGCTTGTCGGACGGCGTCATACCGGCCATGATCTCGAAGTCCTCGGTCGTCTCCTGCTCCATGACGTCGATGACGTCGTCGACGGTCACGATGCCGACGAGGCGGCCTTCCTTGTCCACGACCGGCAGAGCCATAAGGTCGTAGTCGGAGAACTTTTCCGAGACGCTCTCCTGGTCCTCGGTGGTGGACGCGAAGATGACGTTCGTGTCCATGAGGTCTTCTATTATCGTGTCGTCATCCGACAGGAGGAGGTCCTTGACCGTGACGATGCCCTCGAGCTTGCGGTCGGCCGAGATGACGAAGCAGACGTATATCGTCTCCTTGTCCTCGCCGATGCGGCGGATGCGTGCGATGGACTCCTTGACGTTCATGTACTTCTTCAAATCGACGTACTCCGAGGTCATTATGCTTCCTGCGGAGTTTTCGGGATAGTTGAGGTATTGGTTTATCAGGTTGCGCGTCGCGGGCTTTGCCGTGCGCATGACACGCTTTACGACGTTTGCCGGCATTTCCTCCATCATGTCGACAGCGTCGTCGACATACAGCTCTTCTACTATGCCTGCAAGCTCGGAGTCGGTGATGGAGTTTATGATGCGCTCCTGCTCGGGCGCTTCAAAGTTCGCGAAAACCTCGGCGGCGGTCTCCTTGGAAAGCAATCGGAACACCATGGGCATTCTGGTGTCATCGATCTCGGAGAGAAATTCGGCAACGTCAAATTCGTTGAGCTCCTCCATGCGTTTCTGGAGCGCCTTCATGTCGCGCTTATCCAGAAGCTCGGTCAGCTCGTCGGTCTTTTTGTCGAGAATGGCTTCATAGTCCATTGCTTCCATTTCCTTATTCTCTTCCAACAAACTCACCTCCGACCTTGGTTTTTATTTTTATATAAAAGATTACACTCCAAATAAAAGATTACACTCCAAGATACTCCGCCTGCTCTCCGCTGAGAGAGTCGGTCTCGACGCCCATCGCCCTGAGCTTGCGGCGCGCGACGGCGAGGTCAAGCTCATGCGGGAAAGAGATAACATCCGGCATAAGCTCCCCGCGGTGTTTCGCGAGGTATTCCGCCGAGAGTGCCTGCACGGCAAAGCTCATGTCCATGATCTCTGCCGGGTGCCCGTCGCCCGCGGCAAGGTTCACGAGCCTGCCCTCGGCGATGGTGAAGAGCGTCTTGCCGTTCGGCAGGACATAGCCCTGTATATTGTGCCGCGCGTCATATTTCCTGACGGCGAGCTTTTCAAGCCCCGCCATGTCGACCTCAACGTCGAAGTGCCCGGCGTTTGTGAGTATTGCGCCGTCCTTCATCGTCTCGAAGTGCTCTTTTGTGATGATGCCGCTGCAGCCTGTGACGGTGACGAACATGTCGCCCACGCGCGCCGCATCCTTCATCGGCATGACCTCGTACCCGTCCATGACGGCTTCGAGCGCGCGGATCGGGTCGACCTCGGTGACGATTACCTTTGCGCCCAGACCCTTTGCGCGCAGCGCAACGCCCTTGCCGCACCAGCCGTAGCCGGAGACGACGACGTATTTGCCCGCGACGATGAGGTTCGTCGTGCGGTTTATACCGTCCCACACGGACTGACCCGTGCCGTAGCGGTTATCGAACATATGCTTGCAGTCGGCCTCATTGACCATGACCATCGGGAAGCGCAGCTCGTGGTTCTTCGCCATGATCCTGAGCCTGTGTATGCCGGTGGTCGTCTCCTCGCAGCCGCCGATGACGCCGGGGATGAGCCCGGTGTACTTCGTGTGCATGAGGTGGACAAGGTCGCCGCCGTCGTCGATTATGATGTTGGGGCCGACCTCGAGCACGCGGCAGAGGCAGTCTTCATACTCCTCCATCGAGCAGCCGTAGCTTGCGAAGACCTCCATGCCGCCCGCGGCGAGCGCGGCAGCGACATCGTCCTGCGTCGAGAGCGGGTTTGAGCCGGTGACATACATCTCCGTGCCGCCCATCTCGAGCACGCGGCAGAGATACGCCGTCTTTGCCTCAAGGTGTACAGACAGCGCTATCTTCAGCCCGGAGAAAGGCTGCGTCTTCTTAAAGTCCTCACCGATGCCGCGCAGCACAGGCATGTTGCGCTCCACCCAGTCTATTTTCATTTCGCCCGAGGGGGCGAGGGCGATGTCTTTTATCTGGCTCATAGCGACGCTCCTTTAATTTATCTTGTAATTGACCGTGTCCTTTATTCTAACACGCCGAAAAATTTATTACAAGGATAAGATTTGCCCCCTGATGAACGAATTTTTTCTTTTCCTTTTATTTTTCCTGAACATAAAATTATATGCAACAGCGCAGAGTGACGTCCTTCTGCACATTACATAACTATAATAATCATATCTTATGTAAACTCAGGAGGAAGAGAACTATGAATGTTGGGAGTCAGGGCAGGCTTTCTGCCCTGAAGGCTGCGGGTGGCGGAGCAGACGTGCGCCTTCTTGTCGCGGCGCGCTGCGGGATATATATGCTCCTCGGCGGGGTGATGTCCTGCTCGCGCGTGCTCGGGGACGGTGCGCCGTTCGGCATGGCGATGGTCGCCTGCTCCGGGCCGGGGATAAGCGGGGTATTTGCGCTCACGGGCGCGGCGCTCGGATATCTCCTCGGCGGCGGACTGGAGTGGGGGATACGGTATATCGCCGCGGCGGTGCTGGTGTATACGGTGT
>CAVFGM010000195.1:0-4369 GCA_963621955.1 Bacteroidaceae bacterium | reverse complement strand
CCCCAACTATTGACACAGAGCCTTAATTAACAGAAAAGACCTTCGGAGATATACGAAGGTCTTTTTTCCCGTCTCATCAGTCGCCGGCGGCGACAGCTTCCCCTCAAGGGGAAGCCTTTTGAGCACAGCCATTAGTTTGAATCTCTCGATTCTTGACATACTGAAGGCCGCCCATTTGGGCGGCCTTATTGGGTGACTATTCAATTGCGTCACACTATGCGGCGGGCTTCGTAGCCGCGGCTCGCATAGTAGCCGGCAAGCTCAGTCACGACGACGCCGGTTGCAGAGTTCTGTGCATGGACGAACTTGTTATCGCCAATGTAGATGCCGACATGGCCGATGTAGCTGCCGCCGGAGTAGAAGCAGAGGATATCGCCGGGCTGCAGGTCTGTTACGGAGACACCGTTATTGGCCTGATCGCAGGCGACACGGTTGAGCGTGTAGCCGAACTGGCTGTACACATAGTAGACGAGACCGGAGCAGTCAAAACCGGTGCTCGGCGAGGTGCCGCCCCAGGAGTAATTGTAGCCGACGAACTGGAGCGCGTAGTCCGCGATCTGCCGTCCGAGCTCGCTGCTGTCACCGGAATTGATGATGTCCGAATAATTGAGGCTGCCCTGCTTTACGTAGCTGGAATATATGTAGCCGTACTCGCCGTTATAATACACGGCGGTCCACTCGCCCTCGGTGCCGACAATGGTGACCTTGTTGCCGTAGAAGAGCTCATGCAGTATCCCGGAGCTCATCGACGCGCCGCTGCGCATACGCACATTGTTGGCGCTCACGTAGCCCTCGCTTCCGGTGGACTCATCGGGGACTTCGGGCTGCTGCGGCTCCTCGGGCTGATCGCCGTTATCGGGATCGATCTCGACCCCGCCGTCACCGGAAGAGCTGCTGCCGTCGGTGCGGGTAACGTACTGCGAGTAGACAAAGCCCTCGCGCCCGTCGATCACACATTTAGTCCAGTCACCGGAAACGCCGGTGATGGAAAGCTGCGTGCCCCAGTTGTAGGAATCGATGATGGAATAGCTGCTTGAGGGGCCGGTGCGGAAACGGACAAAGTCACCGCAGATATAGCCCTGAGCCTGATCCGCGGCCACATCGGGAGTGGGCTCGGGAGTTACCTCGGTATCATCGCTATAGTCCGGCTGCTCGGGCTCGGTATATCCGCCGCTGTTGTCAACGCCGCCGAACTCAAGCCCGCCCTCGGGGCCGTTGCCGTAGTCCACGCCGGGGGAGGGAGTATAGCTGTCTCCGGAGCTGATATAGTCGGAGTACACGTACCCGGACTGGCCGTCAATAATACAGGCCGTCCAGCCGCCGGAAGTACCGGTGACGGTAACGGGCTTGCCGCGGTTATACTCGCCGAGGATCGACGTGTCCGAACCGGGGCCGCTGCGGAAGCGGACGTACATCGCATTGATGTACGCATTGCCCTCACCGCTGGGGGTGGTGACGCTGCTGTAGTCCTCTTCGGTTATGCTCAGATATGAGGCGGACATGAAACCGCTGCTGCCGTTATAATCCACCGCGTACCATGAGCCGTTGGATCTGTCGCTGACATTGACAGTTGCCCCTCTCGGCAGGGAGTCTATCACACGATAGTTCGTGCCGGGGCCGGAGCGCATGTTGACGCCGTTGCCGGTGACGACGGCGCTCTCGGCATAGGCCGGAACACTCATCATCGAGGCTATCAGCGCCGCAGCGACGGAGATCCTCAAAGCTTTTTTGCGCATAAGAACCAGATCCTTTTTTTATTTTATCTGGAGGAAAGGGCCCTTTCCAGCCAAACGGCTGCGACGTCTATCGCGGCGTAAAGGCCGTCCTTCTCGGACTTCTTCACAACGCGATCCCGTGATTTGATGCTCGCATCCGTGAGCTGAAGCTGGATAGATACCCTGGTGGCAACGTCAAGGTCGCCGACCTTCTTGGTATCCAAGACCTGCAGCATGATGATATACTTATCAGCAAAGCTGCCGTAATAAATGATATTGTCCTTCCGTTGGAGGGGATGTCCCTTGTACTCCAATGTCTTAGCCAATATAAGCACCTCCAGTAATGTAATCAAATTGTAACTCAAATTAATAAATTTGTCAACGTAAAATAATGGTAAATCGCGAAAACGCTCGAAAAACGTGCTTTTTTGCGGGCATATGGGGGCTTACCAGCTCATTCTGCCGCCCCCGCCGCTGAGAAAATTGTCGGAATACGGATCATTGACCGTGCCGGAGTTTGAATTTCCGTTCGAATTGCCGCCGGGGATATAGTTGTCGCGGCTGGAGCTTGTTCCGTCGCCGTAGTTATCCTCGCTGTCGGTACTGTCAAGGTAATCATCGTCGGTGAGAGTGCTGTCATCATATCCGAAAATGCCGGTGTTCTCACCGAGATAGGGGTAGGTGAAAGCTTCCCAGGGCAGGCCGTCATGCACGGGGGTCATAACCTTTTTCCAGAGCTGAGCCGCGGGGTTGCCGCTGGCGTGGATGCGCTCGGGCATATCGTAGCCCGTCCAGACTGCCGCGACGTAATACGGCGTGCAGCCGACAAACCAGCGATCCTGATAGTTGCTGGAGCTGCCGGTCTTGCCGGCGACGGGCATCGTCCAGAGCGCGGCCTCGCCGCCGGTACCGTTCTCAACGCCGTTCTGCATCATGTAGGTCATGGTGTAGGCAGTGTTCGGCTTGAAAGCCTGAATGGTGCTCGGCGCGTTATCAATGACGACGTTGCCTTCCTTGTCGGTGACAAGGGAGTAGGTGCGGCTGTAGGTGAAGATGCCGTCGTTCACGAACGGGCAGTAGGCCTGAGCCATCTCGCGCACCGTGATGCCGTAGGTCAGCTCACCCAGCGCCATGGGCGCATAGTCGCAGTCCTCAGGCACAAGGCTCGTTACGCCGAGGTGAGTGGTCAGATAGTCATACGAGGTCTGCGGCCCCATGGGGAGCTTATCGACTATCTGTGCGGCGACGGTGTTGAGCGAGTACTGAAGCGCGGTGTATATGGTGATGAGGCCATAGTTCGTGTAGCTGTCGTTATTCGGGTACCAGCTCGTGCCCTTGAGGGTGATGTTCGGCGAGTCGCTCACGAGCGTATCGGGCGTGATGAGCCCGAGGTCGACCGCCGGGCCATAGGACGCGATCGGCTTTATAGAGGAGCCGGGGGAGCGGTAGGTCCCGGTGGCGCGGTTGAGGCCGAGGTTTATCGTCTTCTCACCGACGCCGCCGCAGAGCGCAAGTATCTTGCCCTCGAACGGATCCATTATGACTATCGCGCTTTGCAGCTGCTGATCGCTGTACGCCGTCTGGGGTATTGCCGAGAGGTCACTGTAGACCGCATCGACACTGGCCTGAATGTCCGCATCAAGGCAGCTGTATATCTGGTAGCCGCCGTTATAGAGCAGGGTACGCGCGGTGTCCTCGCTGATGCCTTTCTGCGCCATGAGGTCCTGCGTGACATCGTCAATGACCGTTTCGGTATAGTAGGACATTATCTCCTGAGTATAGCCCTCGTCGGGGGTGTGGGTGAAGACAAGCTCCTCGTCCACGGCCTGACGGTACTGGTCATAGTCGATATAGCCCTGCTCGTACATTTCGCGCAGGATCGTCTCCTGACGCTCCTTGTTGTTCTGCCGGTTATAGAACGGGTCATAATACGTGGGCAGGTTCGTGATGCCGACGATCGAGGCGCACTCGGCAAGCGACAGCTCAGAAACGTCCTTGCCGAAATAGGTCTGCGCCGCGGTCTGCACGCCGAAGCAGCCCTCGCCGAAGTACACGGCGTTGAGGTACCACTCCATGATTTCCTGCTTATCGTACTTCTTTTCAAGCTCCAATGCGGAGAATATCTCGGTGAGCTTGCGCTGGATCGTGACCTCTTTCTCACCGGTCAGGTTCTTTATGAGCTGCTGGGTGATGGTCGAGCCGCCATAGCCGCTCTCACCGCGGGTGAAGATCGTGACGAACGCGCCGGCAGTGCGGTACCAGTCAACGCCCTTATGCTCATAGAAGCGCTTGTCCTCGATAGAGACCAACGCCTTTTCCATGTACCACGGGATCTGGTCATAGTCGACCCAGATGCGGTTCTCCTTGCCGGAGAGCGTGGCGAGCTCGCGCCACTCACCGACGGAGTCCTGATACCAGATGGTGCTCGACTCGTTGAGCTTGAAGTCCTCAAGCGAAAGGTCGAGGTTCGGGGTGAGGCAGGTCTTGACATAGTAGGCGAAGACGCAGGCGAACATCATCCCCGTCACAAGGAGGATGAGCAGCACCGTCCCCACTGCCTTGAGCACCGTGCTGACGGTGGTCGAGACCATATCTACGGTTATATTCGCCGCTTTCTTTGCGATGCGGCCCGGTTTCGCGGAGCCTTGCTCCGG
>CAVFGM010000194.1:0-8652 GCA_963621955.1 Bacteroidaceae bacterium | reverse complement strand
TCTACTGCTATTTTTTCGTTTCGCTCTACCCCAACTATTGACACAGAGCCAAAAATAACAGTCCATCCAAACGGATGAACTGTTATTTTTTGGTGCGAGAGAGGAGACTTGAACTCCCACGTCGGCTGACACACGCCCCTCAAACGTGCCTGTCTACCTATTCCAGCACTCTCGCATATTTGGCCGATGCGTTGACTCCATTTAAAGCCGTCCGCATTGCTCGGCGCGCCACATCTAAGGCATGGAGAATTATAGCAGATTATTTGGATTTGTCAAGGGTGAATTTTGACTTTTTGAAATTTTTCTTTTTCGGAGCGGTTTAACGGCCGCTCCGAAAAGAAAACCGATCACTCGGTATCTGCCGGCATACCGGCGCCGTGCGCATCCCCGCGGGCGGAGAGCAGCTGCGCAAACAGCACTATACCGAGCATGAGCGCGACGATAAGCGCCCGCGCGCCGTGATCCATAAGCAGGAGGTAGCGCATCTTCAGATAGGCATGGTAGCCGAGCAGGGACGCGAACTGCGTGAGCGGCGCGGCAGCGGCGTACTTGACATAGGCATATGCCATAACGACCGTCAGCACATCGGCAGCTAAGAAGTAGCGATCATGCATGTGCGGCAGCAAAAACGGGATGCCGACGGCGAAAAGCACAGCCACCGCGATGATCACGCCGTTTGTGAGACTGCGGCGCTTTATGACACAGACAATAAGGATCGCGATCATGAACACAAACGCGGCGATGATGCCCACGCGCGAGGCTGCGGCGATATCGGTCACGTTCGGATCGTACTCGAAGAAAGCGTACACGGAAGGGGAGTTGTAGTTGAGCCCGTCGCCGATGCTGCCGGTCTGGCTCGCGTACAGCGTGAGCGTCTCAATAAAGGGCTTGCCGAGCGCAACGGCGGGGAGCACCAGCAGAACATAAAAAACAGGGAAGAGCAGGAAGTGCCAGAGCTTATATTTGCCTTTCAGCCACAGAACGGCCATGACCGGGAGCAGGAACACCGCCTGAAGCTTGAAGCCGAAGGACAGAGTGAAGAATAGCACCGACAGGACCGGCCTGTCGTCAAGTGCAAAATATATCGCAAGCACCGCGAGCGCGACATAGATGCTGTCGCACTGTCCCCAGAGCGAGCCGTTGAGGATTACTGTCGGCAGGAAAAGAACGGTGAAGAAGCAGGCGATGCGCGCCGGAGTGCTCTCCCTGACCTTACCGAGCAGCATCATCGCGCCGTAGGCAAGCAGCACATCAAAGAAGATGCTCAGCAGCTTTATCAGATAAAGGTCGTTTATCGACGAATAGGAGAACAGACACAGAAAATAGAGGTAGGGAATGTTGTAATTTCCCAGCGGATAATGCAGCGCCTTGAAGCCGCCGTTCTGCCGGTAGAAATCCACCCACTTGCTGAGGAAGTCCTTATAGTCAAGCGTCATATAGTCAAGGCACAGCCCGCGCACGGTGAATGCGGCGGCAATCAGCAGCACCGAAACGAGCACAGCACGCCTGCTTTTCAAAACTCCCGCACGCAGCAGGAGCAGAAAAGCGAACAGCGCCTCGGCAATCAGTATCAATATAACTCTGAAGTCCATACAAACCTCTTACATAACAAAAATACAGTTTATATTTACCATAAGCCGCCTGTTAAATCAACGCGCATCGTGTAAAACATTTGAAAACATGCAGACAGTTTACATAATTAAAATTACATAACACTAAAACAAACAGACGGCGGACAAAAACAAAAAAGTCAAGGCATATCACCTTGACAAAAAACACGATTTTACAAAATAATCCTTGACTTTGCAGCACCTGCGATGGTAAAATAGAGTGCTATGTGTATTGGGAGGGGTATCTATGCCCTTTTCCGCTTACAAAGCAAGTATACCATCGCCGAGGTGTTAAATCAACACCGGCTGCAAAGAGTCTGACAACACAGCCGGGCGTTTGCAATTACTTATAAGGAGAGTGCGCCAATGCCAAAAGATGTCCTCTACGGCAAGACTTTGAGAAAAAGCTTTGCCCGCACCCAGGAGATCAGGGAGATGCCCAATCTGCTGGAAATCCAGAAGAGTTCCTACAAGTGGTTTTTGGAAACGGGTCTGAGAGAGGTCTTTAAGGATGTTGATTCCGTAACTGACTACTCCGGCAATCTGGAGCTGAGCTTTATTGACTACTCCATGAACGAGAAGCCGAAGTACGACGAGGAGGAGTGCAAGGCAAGAGATGCCACGTACGCCGCCCCCCTCAAGGTCAGGGTCCGCCTGCGCAATAAGGAGACGGAGGAGATCAAGGAGCAGGAGATCTTCATGGGCGACTTCCCGCTCATGACTGACGGCGGCACCTTCATCATCAACGGCGCCGAGCGCGTTATCGTTTCCCAGATCGTCCGTTCCCCCGGCGTGTACTTTGACAAGACCACCGATAAGGCCATGATCAACACCTACGCCGCAACGGTCATCCCGTACCACGGCGCCTGGCTGGAGTATGAGACCGACGCAAACGACGTATTCTACGTCCGTATAGACAAGAACCGCAAGCTCCCCATCACCTGGTTCATCAAGGCCATGGGCGCTTACGACGAGAACCGTCCCTCCACCTGGCTCAGCTGCGTGAAGGATCCCTTTGTCGGCGTCACCACCAATGAGCGTATCAAGGAAGTCTTCGGTGAGGACGAGCGTATCATCTCCACCCTCGACAAGGACACCTGCGATACCCGCGACGAGTGCCTGCTTGAGATTTACCGCAAGCTGCGCCCGGGCGATCCTCCCACGGTCGAGTCCGCCGAGACCCTGCTTGACGGCCTGTTCTTTGACCGCCGCCGCTATGAGATATCCGACGTCGGCCGCTATAAGTTCAACAAGAAGCTTTCCCTCTTCCCGCGTATCGCGGGCTTTGAGCTGGCAGCGCCCGTGGCTGACCCGTTCACCGGCGAGATCCTTGCCGACGCCGGCGATATCATCAGCCGCGACAAGGCACGCGAAATTTCCGACGCCGGTGTTATCGATGTTCTCCTGAATGTCGACGGCAAGACCGTGCGCGTGTTCTCCAACGGCATGGTGGACATTTCCCGCTATGTGGACTTTGACCCGTCAGAGCTCGGCATCAAGGAAAAGGTCCGCGGCATCGTTATGAAGGAGCTCTGCGAGAAGTTCCAGGGCGACGCCCTCAAGGATGCTATCCGTGAGAATATCGATGTGCTTATCCCCAAGCACATCGTCAACGACGATATCTTCGCCTCCGTCAATTACCTTGACTGCCTTGCTCACGGCATTGGTGAAGCGGACGATATCGACCATCTCGGCAACCGCCGCGTCCGCTGCGTGGGCGAGCTGCTCCAGAACCAGTTCCGCATCGGCTTCAGCCGTATGGAGCGCGTCATCCGCGAACGCATGACCCTGCAGGATCTGGACATCGTCACTCCCCAGAGCCTTATCAATATCCGTCCCGTGACCGCGGCTATCAAGGAGTTCTTCGGCTCCTCGCCGCTGAGCCAGTTCATGGACCAGACCAACCCTCTGGCCGAACTGACCCACAAGCGCCGTATGTCCGCTCTCGGCCCCGGCGGCCTCTCCAGAGAGCGTGCGAGCTTCGATGTCCGAGACGTTCACTACAGCCATTATGGCCGTCTCTGCCCGATAGAGACTCCTGAAGGCCCGAACATCGGCCTTATAAACTACCTCGCCTCCTATGCGAGAGCCAATGAGTACGGCTTCCTCGTCGCCCCCTACCGCAAGGTGGAAAAGGGCACCTGCCGCCTCACCGATCAGGTCGACTATATGACTGCCGACGTTGAGGATCAGTACGTTGTCGCTCAGGCCTCCGAGCCCGTGGATGAAAACGGCTGCCTGCTCAATAAGCGTGTAACCTGCCGTCACCGCAACGATACGGTTGAAGTCAACCGCGAGGATGTCGACTATGTCGATATCAGCCCCAAGATGATGATCTCGATCGCGACCGCGATGATCCCGTTCCTTGAGAACGACGACGCGAACCGTGCTCTGATGGGCGCGAACATGCAGCGTCAGGCCGTTCCTCTTATGACCACTCAGGCGCCTATCGTTGCCACCGGCATCGAGCATAAGTGCGCTGTTGACTCCGGTGTCTGCATCCTCGCCGAGGGCAGCGGCACTGTCACGAGAGTCGACGCAAAATATATCACCGTCCGGTATGACGGCGGCGAGACCAAGGACTATAAGCTCATCAAGTTCGCCCGCTCCAACCAGGGCACCTGCATCAACCAACGTCCCATCGTCTCCGCCGGTCAGCGCGTGGAGAAGGGCGACGTCATGGCTGACGGCCCCAGCACCTCCAACGGCGAAATTTCCCTCGGCAAGAACATCCTTGTCGGCTACATGAACTGGGAAGGCTACAACTACGAGGACGCTATCCTGCTCAACGAGCGCCTTGTCATGGAGGACGTGTTCACCTCCATCCATGTCGAGGAGTACGAGTGCGACGCACGCGACACCAAGCTCGGACCCGAGGAGATCACCCGCGATATTCCCGGCGTCGGTGACGATGCTCTCAAGTACCTTGACGAGCGCGGCATCATCATGGTCGGCGCGGAAGTCACCGCCGGCGATATCCTTGTCGGTAAGGTCACCCCGAAGGGCGAGACCGACCTGACCGCTGAAGAGCGCCTGCTGCGCGCCATCTTCGGTGAGAAGGCACGCGAAGTGCGTGACACCTCGCTCAAAGTCCCCCACGGCGAGAGCGGCATAATCGTCGACGTCAAGGTCTTCACCCGTGAAGCCGGCGACGAGATGAACCCCGGCGTCAATCAGGTCGTCCGCGTCTATATCGCCCAGAAGCGCAAGATCTCCGTCGGCGATAAGATGGCCGGCCGCCACGGCAACAAGGGCGTCGTTTCCCGCATACTCCCGCGTGAGGATATGCCTTACCTGCCCGACGGCACCCCGCTGGATATCGTTCTGAATCCTCTGGGCGTTCCGTCCCGTATGAACATCGGTCAGGTTCTTGAGGTCCACCTTGGCTACGCCGCACAGGCACTCGGCTGGAAGGTCGCAACGCCTACCTTCAACGGCGCGAACGAGACCACCATCCGCGAGACCCTGCGTCAGGCAGGTCTGCGCGAGGACGGCAAGAGCACCATGTACGACGGCCGTACCGGTGAGAAGTTCGATAACGATGTCACCGTCGGCTGGGTCTACTTCCTCAAGCTCCACCATCTGGTCGATGATAAGATCCACGCCCGTTCCACCGGCCCCTACAGCCTTGTTACTCAGCAGCCTCTGGGCGGCAAGGCCCAGTTCGGCGGCCAGCGCTTCGGCGAAATGGAAGTCTGGGCTCTCGAAGCCTACGGCGCCGCGTATACTCTGCAGGAGATACTCACCGTCAAGTCCGACGATGTCACCGGCCGTGTCAAGACCTATGAGGCCATTGTCAAGGGCAACAACATCCCGCAGCCCGGCGTGCCCGAATCCTTCAAGGTCCTCGTCAAGGAGCTCCAGTCCCTGTGTCTGGATATCCGCGTTCTGGATAAGGACGGCAACGAGATCGAACTCAAGGACGACGATGACGACGATTTCATCCCCGACATGAAGGACGAGCTTTACTCTGCCGACGACAGCGAGATCGAGGCCGAGGGCTTCAGCATCGAGGATATCCCCGAAGACGAGCTGGAGGACGACTACAGCTCCAATGACTACAACAGCGAGGAGGATATGTAATGAGCTACACACCGTTTGACGCTATACAGATAGGCATTGCCTCCCCTGATATGATCCGCAGCTGGTCCTACGGCGAGGTCAAGAAGCCGGAGACCATCAACTACCGTACCCTCAAGCCCGAACGTGACGGTCTGTTCTGCGAACGCATCTTCGGACCGACCAAGGACTGGGAGTGCCACTGCGGTAAGTATAAGAAGATCCGCTATAAGGGCAAGATCTGCGACCGCTGCGGCGTCGAGGTCACCAAGAGCAAGGTCAGGCGCGAGCGTATGGGTCACATCGACCTTGCTGCCCCCGTCTCACACATCTGGTACTTCAAGGGCATACCCAGCCGCATGGGTCTTATGCTCGACCTTACTCCGAGAATGCTCGAGAAGGTCCTGTACTTTGCAAACTATATAGTCATCGACCCCGGCTTCACTCCGCTCGAGCGCTGCCAGATCCTCACCGAGCGTGAGTACCGCGACATGCGCGAGAAGTATGAGGACGATTTCAAGGCCGGTATCGGTGCAGAAGCCATCAAGGAGCTGCTCTCCCAGATCGACTGCGACGAGCTCGCAAAGCAGCTGCGCGAGGAGCTCAAGACCGCCGGCGGCCAGAAGAAGGCCAAGCTCGTCAAGCGTCTCGAGGTCGTCGAGGCATTCCGCGCGAGCGGCAACCGCCCTGAGTGGATGATCATCGACGTTCTGCCTGTCATCCCGCCTGAGATCCGCCCCATGGTCCAGCTCGACGGCGGCCGCTTCGCGACCTCTGACCTGAACGATCTGTACCGCCGCGTCATCAACCGCAACAACCGCCTGAAGAGACTTCAGCAGCTCAACGCGCCCGACATCATCGTGCGCAATGAGAAGCGTATGCTTCAGGAAGCGGTCGACGCTCTGATAGACAACGGCCGCCGCGGCAGAGCCGTCACCGGCGCGAACTCCCGTGCTCTCAAGTCCCTGAGCGATATGCTCAAGGGCAAGCAGGGACGCTTCCGTCAGAACCTGCTCGGCAAGCGTGTCGACTATTCCGGCCGTTCCGTTATCGTTGTCGGCCCTGATCTCAAGATCTACCAGTGCGGCGTTCCTAAGGAAATGGCCATCGAGCTCTTCCGCCCTTTCGTTATGAAGAAGCTGGTCGAGGACGGCGTTGCCAATAACATCAAGTCTGCCAAGAAGATGGTCGACAAGCAGCGCACCGAGGTGTGGGACGCCCTTGAGGACGTTATCAAGGAGCACCCCGTCCTCCTCAACCGTGCGCCTACTCTGCACCGTCTCGGCATCCAGGCTTTCGAGCCTATCCTCGTTGAGGGCCGCGCGCTGCGTCTGCATCCGCTGGTCTGCACCGCTTACAATGCCGACTTTGACGGCGACCAGATGGCTATCCACCTGCCGCTGTCCGCCGAGGCTCAAGCTGAAGCGCGTATACTCATGCTCTCCGCGAACAACCTCCTGCGCCCGCAGGACGGCCACCCCGTCACCGTTCCTACTCAGGACATGATTCTCGGCTCCTACTATCTGACCATGGTCCGCATAGGCTCCGCCGAGAAGGGCGCCGAGCGCATGATAATCGATAACCCCGGCGATACCGGCTTCGAGGCCGGCGCGATCGTCGACGGCGACGAGCTGTACCAGGCAAACGTCAAGGCCAAGAAAGAGGGCACCGCACCCGCGACCTATAAGCCCACCCTCATGTACCGTGACTCTGCCGAGGCCATCATGGCCTATAACGAGGGCGTCGTCGGCCTGCATGCACCTATCCGCCTCAGAGTCACCAAGACTGTTGACGGAGTCGAGGTTCAGAAGACCATCATCACCACCGTTGGCCGCATCATCTTCAACGAGCCTATCCCGCAGGATCTCGGCTATGTTGACCGCACCGATCCCGACCATGCCTTTGACCATGAGATCGGCTTCCAGGTTGGCAAGAAGCAGCTGGGCGATATCATTGACCGCTGCATCCAGAAGTACGGCTTCACAATTTCTGCCGAAGTCCTTGACAGCATCAAGGCTCTTGGCTATAAGTACTCCACCAAGGGCGCCATCACCATATCCGTCGCGGATATGACCGTCCCGAGCGCGAAGTACGAGATGATCAAGGCCACTGAGAAGGAAGTCGTCAATATCGAGCGCCAGTACAAGCGCGGCTTTATCACTGACGATGAGCGCTACCGTCTGGTCGTTTCCGAGTGGGAGAAGACCACCAAGGAAGTCACCGACGCACTGAGCAGCGCGCTCGATGAGTACAACCCCATCTACATGATGGCAAACTCCGGTGCCCGCGGCTCCATGAACCAGATCCGTCAGCTCGCCGGTATGCGTGGCCTGATGGCGAACACCGCCGGTAAGACCATCGAGATCCCCATCAAGGCAAACTTCCGTGAAGGCCTGAGCGTTCTGGAATACTTCATCTCCTCCCGAGGCGCGCGCAAGGGTCTTGCCGATACCGCGCTTCGTACGGCCGACTCCGGTTACCTTACCCGCCGAATGGTCGATGTCTGCCAGGATGTCATCATCCGCGAGCCCGACTGCGGCACGCACGACGGCGTGTGGGCGGCGGCTGTCTACGAAAAGGGTCAGCTCGTCCAGTCCTTCGGCGTGAGCATACACGGCAGATTTCCGGCAGTGCCCATCTGCGATCCGCAGACCGGCGAGGTGCTGTTTGACACCGACCACATGCTCATGCCCGCAGATGCCGACGTTCTCGAGGCCCACGGCATCGAGCGCGTTCTCATCCGCAGCGTCCTGTCCTGCGAGGCCCGCACCGGCGTGTGCGCACGCTGCTACGGCATAAACCTCGCCATCGGCCAGCCCGTCAGCGCGGGCGAAGCCGTCGGTGTTATCGCGGCGCAGTCCATCGGCGAGCCCGGTACTCAGCTTACCATGCGTACCTTCCACACCGGCGGCGTAGCCGGCGACGATATCACTCAGGGTCTTCCCCGTGTCGAAGAGCTGTTCGAGGCGCGCAAGCCCAAGAA
>CAVFGM010000193.1:0-3355 GCA_963621955.1 Bacteroidaceae bacterium | reverse complement strand
TGTCTAGCAGCTTCATTTTAAAGGATTTTTCTGTTATGCTCTACTCTTATTTTTTTCAACATGCTAAAAGTTGGAGTACCCGGGTTTACCCAGGTACCCCAACTTTTAGTTTACAACCACTTTTTATATTGGTTGCCTATATGTTTACCTGAGCTTCTCGAGCGTGAGGCTGTCTCTTTCGCCGCCGTAGAACTTATCCAGCACCGCGCCGAATACCGGCTCATCCGGAGCTGCCGCTTCAAACAGCGTCATGCATGAGCACAGCTTGAGGTTATCCGGCCAGCCCATAACCTCCGCCGGGTCGTTGGTGTCAAGCGCAAGCAGCGCGCCCGATATCTCGCGCAGGTTCCTGCCCAGCACTGGATGAGCAATGAAGCGCTTCGCCTCCTCAATGCCGCGGATGCCGTAATACTGCGCCGTCGAGCTCATTCCGAGCCCCTGGATCTGCGGAAAAATGTACCACATCCAATGACTGCGCTTATGGCCGCTGCGTATCTCCGCAAGCGCCGTGCCGTAATCCCGCGCCTGTGCGGAAACGAATCTTTCAAGGCTGTCCATCTTTCTTACCTCCGTACTAATTTGTTATCCCAGTCTCTCCGCTTCCTCCAGCCACAGCCGCGCCGATGCATCGGACGGCATGCGCCAGTCTCCGCGCGGCGAGAGCGTGACAGTGCCGACCTTCGGTCCGTCAGGCAGGCAGGAGCGCTTGAATTGCTGCGCAAAGAACCTGCGCAGGAAAGTGCGCAGCCAGTGCAGTATCACATCCCTATCGTATTCTCCGTCGAAGGCATAGCATGCCAGACGGAATATCCGCGCCGGGGATGCGCCGCTGCGCAGCATATGGTACAGGAAGAAGTCGTGCAGCTCGTATGGGCCTACGATGTCCTCCGTTTTCTGCGAAATGCTCCCGTTGTCCGCGGGCAGCAGCTCGGGCGAAATGGGCGTGTCGAGGATATCTTTCAGCACTGCGGCAGCGCCCTCAGAGCAGCGTCCCATTTCGTATTCTATGATATACCGCACGAGCGTCTTTGGTACAGATGCGTTGACGCCGTACATCGACATATGGTCGCCGTTGTATGTCGCCCAGCCGAGCGCGAGCTCAGACAGATCGCCCGTGCCGACCACTATGCCGCCGTTCTGGTTCGCTATATCCATGAGCACCTGCGTGCGCTCACGCGCCTGACAGTTCTCGTATGTCACGTCGGTGCAGTCCTCATCGTGTCCGATATCCGCGAAATGCTGCCTGACCGCCGCGCCTATATCCACCGTCATAAAGCTGACGCACAGTTCCTCACAGAGCTTTTCGGCGTTGCTGCGCGTGCGCTCCGTCGTCCCGAAGCATGGCATCGTGACCGCGATGATATCCTCCCTCGGCCTGCCGAGCATGTCCATTGCCCTGACCATGACCAGCAGCGCAAGCGTGCTGTCGAGCCCGCCGGATATCCCGATCACCGCCTTGCGGCAGCCGGTGTGCTCTATGCGGCGCATCAGTCCGTCCGACTGTATGCTAAGTATCGCCTCG
Organism: Bacteroidaceae bacterium; assembly: GCA_963621955.1. Classification (GTDB taxonomy): domain Bacteria; phylum Bacillota; class Clostridia; order Oscillospirales; family Oscillospiraceae; genus Limivicinus. Next base: position 1,833 of record CAVFGM010000193.1, on the reverse strand, counting down.
GCGCGCTCTGCAAGTATCTCCCCGTCCGCAGGCACGAAAGGCCGGCGCGCGATATGGCGCGTAAGCTCCGTGTCTCTCAGCTTCTGGCTGAAGTATACGCGCCGGCATACGGGCGCGCCGCTCTCGTCAAAGCTCGTGTTCCTGTGCCGCTCAAAGCGCAGCCTGAAGAGGTCTATCTCTGTCGCAATAAGCCCGTTTTTTGCAAATGGCTTTTTCTCCGCAAGCAGCTGTCCGTTCTCAAATATAAGGCTGTGTCCTGAGAACACCATGTCCTGCGTGGATTCTCCATGCCCCGCGTTCGCGTACACGTAGCCGCATATGAGCCGCGACGATGCAGAGGACACCAGCAGCCGCCTGTAATCGTCTTTTCCTATCAGCTCGTTTGAGGCCGAGAGGTTCGCTATCACCGTTGCTCCGGCAAGGCACAGCCCGGTCGACGGCGTGACAGGCGCCCAGAGATCCTCGCATATCTCAACACCGAGCACGAAATCCGGCATCTCCCGGCAGCAGAACAGCAGGTCGCGCCCGAACGGGACATCCCGTCCCGCAAGCCTTATCGTGTTCTCTCCGCGGTAGTCCGCACCGGAGCTGAACTGGCGCTTCTCATAAAACTCGCCGTAATTCGGCAGCACCGTCTTCGGCACGACGCCAAGCACCGCGCCGTTCTGGATAACGGCGGCGCAGTTATAGAGCTTTCCTCCCATCCTTACCGGCACACCGATCACCGCCATGCAGCGTTTTCCGGACGTGTAGTCCCGCAGTGTCTCCAGGGCTTCGAGCGCGCCGTCAAGCAGCGTGTCGGAATAGAACAGATCTCCGCAGGTGTAGGCCGTCAGGTGCAGTTCCGGGAACACAAGGAGGTTTGCCCCCACACGCTCCGCCTCGTCAAAGCACTCACGGGCGCTCTCAAGATTATAGGCCGTGTCGCCCACCTTGAGCTTTGGGCTTGCCGCCATCACTTTAATAAACCCGAACTTCATATCAATGCACCTCCGGCTCTAATAAATATAAGAAATAATAATCCCCGTACCCTCCAATGTCAATTATTATTCCGCATTCAGCCGCAAAAAAGCCAGCGGGCTTATACCCGCTGGCTTTTTTGATCAGGTTCACTTCGTCTGGAAGCGCTCTATGAGATTTTCAACGCTGTTATCCATAACGCGCAGGATCTTTTCCTCGACTATCTCTCTCGGGAACTGCATACCCATATCGAGCCAGTATGAGATAAAGCCTATCGCGCACTCGGAGTAGAACTCAACGACAAATTCAAAATCCTGCTTTTCGATATTTCGCCCCTCGGCGACGATATCCGCAAAGCTGCGTATGCACTCCTGAAGCCGCCCTTTGATATAGCGGAGCATATACAGTCTGCTGTTGGAGTTATATACATTCAGCGCAAAGGTAGAGTTCTCCTGCAGATACTTGATCCACATGATAACGTCGGTCTTCCAGCGGTCATACACGACCTCCTTCGGAAGATTCGCGTTCGCGTCCTCCTCGAACACCCACTCGAGCAGATCATACACATCGTCAAAGTGGTAATAGAAAGTCTGCCTGTTCACCCCGCATATCTCGACAAGATCCTTGACCGTGATCTTATCTATCGGCTTGACTTCCATCATCTTTTTCAGCGCTGCCGCAAGCGCCTTTTTTGTAGACGTAGCCATAGTAACGCCCTCCCCATCCTTCTCTGGTTATTATTATAACACAAGCGTTGTGTGTTGGCAAAGCATTTTTCGCCGTTTTTCATATTATTTCTGTTTTCTATCTTTACAGGCTCTGTGTCAATAGTTGGGGTAGAGCGAAACGAAAAAATAGCAGTAGAGGCGTGGG
>CAVFGM010000192.1:0-23838 GCA_963621955.1 Bacteroidaceae bacterium | reverse complement strand
TTCTGCTGGTTCTGTGATATAATCTTGGCAGTCCATAGTGATTGCCCTCCCTTGGCAGATGTTGTGTGCAAACTTCATTCTACCATGCTGGGAAAATCACTATGGATTTTTTCTTAGGTGTCCAACTTCATTATGCAATCAACCGAAAAATTTTGATTGATTAAATTCCAGTTTTGTAGTATAGTATGACCGTGGCTTTTGACAAGGCTGCACTAGTCGGGGAGCCAGCGGTGCCCTGTAACCTGCAATCCGCTACAGCAGGGGCGAATTCCCGATTGAGGATATGTTCTGTGTCGTCTGACTCCGGTAAGCAGCGTTGACGATCCGGTCTCGCGCAACGGAAACCCGCGAACCATGTCAGGCGGGGAACCGAGCAGCATTAAGCGGTGCTTTTCGTGTGCCGTGAGTTTGCCGGGTCTGAGCCGGCTGCCGGGGTAACGGACATAGTTCATTGTTCGATGTCGGGTGTGCAGTCTTGTCAAGAGCCACAACTGTATTATGTGCCGGAGAGGTGGGGGAGCATGTATCAGGCTCTGTATCGCAAGTGGCGTCCGCAGACCTTCGATCAGGTCGTCGGGCAGCAGCATATTACCGAGACGCTGAAAAATCAGGTCAGGACGGGCAGGCTTTCCCATGCCTATCTCTTTATCGGCACGCGCGGCACCGGCAAGACGACCTGTGCGAGGATCCTCGCCAAGGCCGTCAACTGCGAGCATTCGGTGGACGGCAACCCCTGCGGAGTGTGCCCCGCCTGTCGCGGGATAAGTGACGGCTCGGTGCTCGATGTGGTGGAGCTTGACGCGGCGTCCAACAACGGCGTTGACAATGTGCGCGCGCTCAGGGAGGAAGCGGTGTTCACCCCGGCCTCAGTGCGCAAGAGAGTGTATATTATCGACGAAGTCCACATGCTGTCGGCCTCGGCGTTCAATGCGTTGCTGAAGATCCTCGAGGAACCGCCGGAGCATCTGATGTTCATCCTCGCGACGACGGAACTGCAGAAAGTCCCGGCGACAATACTTTCGCGCTGCCAGCGGCACAGCTTCCGCCGCATCGACACTCCGGACATTGCCGAGTACCTTGAATATATCGCAAAACAGGAGAACTTCAAGCTCAGCCACGAGGCGGCGGAGCTTATCGCCCGGCTTGCCGACGGCGGCGTAAGAGACGCGCTGAGCCTGCTCGACCAGTGTTCTGCCAGCGAGACGATCGACCTTGAAGCCGTTTACGGCGCGATGGGGCTTGCCGGCAACCGGCGCACGGCGCAGCTTATGAGCGGCATACTTGACCACGATACAGACAAAACGCTGCGGGACTTCAACTCCATGTGGATGGACGGCAAGGACCCGGCCACGCTCCTGACGGAGCTGTCCGGTCTGCTGCGTGACACGCTTATGACGCACGTTGCCCCCAAGGGCGCGCGCAGCCTTATATCCGGCGGCTATGACGATGCGACACTCGGCGAACTCTCGGGCCGCATGACGACCGAGGAGATAATCTGCGCGATGGAGACCGTGCAGAAGTACACCGCGTCCATGCGCGAGAGCACCAGCCCAAAGACGACCGCGGAATTGTGTCTTGTCTCCCTGTGCGACAACACTATGGGCGAAAGCATAGCGGAGCTTCGGGCGAGAATATCGCGGCTGGAGCTGCAGATGAGCAGTGGGAGCTTCACCCCCGTGCGGGAGGATACACGCTCGGCAACCACACCAACCGAAGAGGAACCGGAGCGTTATGAACCGGAGCCCCCGCGGCGGAGAGAGGAAGCATACATCCCGGAGGAGGACGACCTCGACCCTGAGATGTTTGCGGAGGAGCAGCCAGAGGACAGCTTTGTTCAGCGCGGCGGCAGAGTCGAGCCCGAGCCTCAGCCCGAACCGGAAGTTCAGCCCAAAGCGGATGCGCCGGCAGGGGAGCCGACATGGAAAGATATCTGCGCAAAGGCGGCAGGTTCTCTCCCGATGGATATAAAGCTGAGACTGGATGACAGCGCTTCCGTAAGAGGGAAGATAGAAAACGGCACATTGCGTATAGAAGTTGTTCCCGGCTTCCTTTACGGGCGCTTCAACAGGCAGGATGTGCTTGCAAAGTTTTCGGAAGCGGCAACGGCGCTTGCGGGGAAAGAGATACACGCTCTGCTCTCGGAGCTTCACGACAAGCCGCGCCCTCAGCGCAGTCTTGACGAGCTGAAGCAGTTTAAAGAAGTAAAATTCATATAAGACTATAAATAGTAAATAATAAAAACGGAGGATATAAAAATGGCAAAAGGCGGATTTCGCGGCGGATATCCCGGCGGCGGCAACCAGATGAACATGATGAGACAGGCTCAGAAAATGCAGCAGGATTTCCTGAAGATGCAGCAGGAGCTTGAGACCAAGGAATTTGAATTCACGGCAGGCGGCGGCGCAGTAAAGGCAACGATGATCGGCACCCGTCAGCTCCACAGCATAGAAATAAGCCCCGATGTTGTCGACAGCGACGATGTCGAGATGCTCCAGGATCTGATCCTTGCGGCAGTCAACGGCGCTATCAAGCTTGCCGATGATGAGACCAACAAGGCCATGAGCAAGCTTCAGGGCGGCATGGGCGGCTTCCCCGGCCTGTTCTGAGATGAAGACCCCTTGGACAGACAGCGTTGATATCAACGCTCCGCTTCCTGAATACCCGCGCCCGCAGATGGCGAGACGCAGCTGGCTGAACCTGAACGGCCAGTGGCTCTATGCCTTTACGGACAGCAGCAGAAGACCGGCCGAGTACGACGGTGAGATAACCGTACCTTTCTCGCCGGAGACAGAGCTGTCCGGCGTCGGCAGGGCGCTCAGGAGCGGGGAGTATCTGTGGTATTGCAGAGAGGTCGAGATACCGGCGGAGTTTTCCGGCAAGCGCCTGCTGCTGCACTTCGGCGCGGTGGATCAGTGCGCGGCGGTGTGGGTGAACTCCACGCAGGTCGCACGGCATACCGGCGGTTATCTGCCGTTTGAGGCGGATATCACCGACACCATTGAGGACGGCTATGCCCAGATCACCGTCAGAGTGACCGATGATACCGACGGAAGCTTCCAGTCTCGCGGCAAGCAGAGCTCGAAGCGCGGCGGAATATGGTACACTCCGCAGAGCGGTATATGGCAGACGGTGTGGCTCGAGGCCGTACCGGAGACGTATGTACGCTCACTGCGCATCACCCCGGATATTGACAAGGCAGTGGTCACGGTCGAGGCCGACATCAATGGAGACGAGCAGGCTTATGCGCATTTTGACGGGCAGGACTATCCGCTCCCGGCGGAGATCCCCGTACCGGGCTTTGAGCCATGGTGCCCGGAGAATCCTAAGCTCTATGGCTTCAGCGTAAGCTGCGGCGAGGACGAGGTGTTCAGCTATTTTGCCATGCGCAAGATAGCCGTTGCAAAGGACAAAAACGGAGTGCCGCGGCTGTTTCTGAATAACGAACCGCACTTCCAGAACGGATTGCTCGATCAGGGCTACTGGCCTGACGGGCTCTATACCGCACCGACGGATGAGGCGCTGATCTACGATATCAGCACCGCCAAGGCGATGGGCTTCAATATGCTGCGCAAGCATATCAAGGTCGAGCCGCTGCGCTGGTACTACCATTGCGACAGGCTCGGCATGCTCGTCTGGCAGGATATGCCAAACGGCGGCCGACACTATAACCCCGTTATCATTTCTGCACCGCTCGTGACGGGCATTCATCTGAACGACTCGGCGCACGCCCTCTTTGCCCGGATCGACAGCGAGGGGCGCGCACAGTTCAAGTCGGAACTCGGCGAATTGGTTAACCATCTGTACAACTGCCCGTGCATTTGTATGTGGGTCATCTTCAATGAGGGCTGGGGTCAGTTCGACGCAAAGAAGATGTACGACTTTGTCCGCTCCATGGACAAGACCCGCGTTATCGACCATGCCTCCGGCTGGCACGATCAGGGCATCGGCAATGTACAGAGCCTGCACGTGTACTTCAGGAAGTACCGCTTCAAGCCCGATAAGAAAGGCCGCGCGGTGCTGCTGAGCGAGTTCGGCGGGTACAGCCACCAAGTGCCGGGGCACTGCTACAATAATAAGTACTTTGGCTATAAGAAGTTCGAGATGCCGTTCCAGCTTGAGGCGGCACTTGAGGATCTTTATCAGACGGAGATCGGCCCGGCAAAGCTTCAGGGGCTTTCGGCGGCAGTGTATACGCAGCTGAGCGACGTTGAGGACGAACTCAACGGCCTGCTGACGTATGACAGAAAGGTCGTAAAGATCGCGCCCGAACCGATGCGCAAGATAATAAATGTTGGTAAATAAACACCGCGTCCGTGTTCGGCTATGCCGGATACGGACGCGCAAGCTTTTAGGTGAGTATATGCTGAATAAAGCCTATCTTGAAATTACAAATGTCTGCAATCTCTCGTGCAGCTTCTGCCCCGGCACGCGCCGCGAAAAGCGCTTTATGACGTCTGAGGAATTCGAAACGCTCTCACGGAAGCTGCGCGGACACGTGGAGTATCTCTATCTGCACTTGATGGGTGAGCCGCTGCTGCACCCGCAGCTTGAGGAGATACTCGGCATAGCCGCGCAGCAGGGTTTCCGCGTCATAATCACGACGAACGGCACGCTGCTCGACAGGCGCGGTGAACTGCTCGTTTCCGCACCGGCGGTGTACAAGGTGAATGTTTCGCTCCAGTCGTTTGAGGGTAACGGAGCCGCTGAACCGGACGGCTATGTCGGGCTGTGCGCGGACTTCGCGGCAGATATGTCAGCAGCAGGGAAGCAGTGTGTGCTGCGTCTCTGGAACAAAAACGGGCTTGACAGCCTAAACCCACAGATCGAGGCGGCGCTTGAAGTGCGCTTTCCGAAGCCGTGGAGAGACAGCCGCGGCAGCAGGTATATTGCGGAGCGCGTGCTGCTCCAGCCGGGAGAGCGCTTCGACTGGCCGGATATGAGTGCGGAGGACACGGGCGCGCGCCGTTTCTGCCGTGGCCTGCGGGATCAGATAGGCGTGCTGTGCGACGGGACTGTTGTGCCATGCTGCCTTGACCACGAGGGCGATATAGCGTTAGGTAATCTGTTTGAGGATGAACTTTCTTGTATTATGTCAACCGAAAGAGCGCGCAGGATCTACGACGGATTCTCGCAAAGGCAGGCGGCGGAGGAGCTTTGCCACCGCTGCGGTTACTCAATGAGATTTACATAATATTATTTACATAATCTAAAAATGGCGACAGACATCCGCTGCGTGGTAAAAGAGCATAGAATTTTGCTGCCGCGGGGGAGAAAGTTTATGTAATTGGCATAGGCGGCGGGGCTTGTATTTCCTGTCGACTTGTGCTACACTGTCGCTGTTAGAAAAACATGTGTCTGCGAAAAACGGACATGGAGGATAAAGAAATGAAAGTTGCAGTTTTAGGATTTGGTACTGTCGGGCAGGGCGTTTATGGTATGCTCGCCCACAGCAAGGGACTTGAGCAGGGGCCTGTGCTTGTCAGACCCGGCAAGGATAACGAGCCTTGGAAGGTCGCGGATATGAACGCGATAGTGTCTGACGCATCCGTCGGCGCGGTCGCGGAGGTCATGGGCGGGGTAGAGCCCGCGTTCAGCTACTGCGCTATGGCGCTCAAGGCCGGCAAGCATGTTGTCACCTCTAACAAGGCACTCGTCGCGGCCAAAGGCATAGAGCTTGCGGAGATCGCGAGGGAGCACGGCGCGGCGTTCTTGTTCAGCGCGGCCTGCGGCGGCGGTGTGCCGTTCCTGCATAACCTCTCGCTCGCGGTACTCAGCGACAGGATAGAGAGCCTCGGAGGCATCCTCAACGGTACGACGAATTATATGCTCGACGCCATGCAGCGCCGCAGCCTTGATTACGGCGCCGCGCTCGCGGATGCACAGAAGCTCGGTTATGCCGAAGCTGATCCGACGGCGGACGTTTCCGGGCTTGACGCACTGAGAAAGATCATGCTCGGCTGCGCGGTCGGGTTCGATGCGCTCCCCGATGAGGGGCTTGACCGCGAGGGTATCGAGAGCTTCACCGCGGAGGATGTTGCTGATCTTAAGAAACGCGGCCTTACCTGCCGTCTTGTCGCCCGCGGCGGCAGAACGGACGGCGGCGTGTATGCCTATGTCGAGCCTGTGCTCTTTACCGCGGCAGCGCCCGAGTGCTCCGTGCTTGATAACTTCAACCTCGCAAGGTACCACGGCGAGGATTCCGGCGATATAGTCATGATCGGTCAGGGCGCAGGCCGTTGGCCTACGGCTTCGGCTGTGCTGCGCGATCTGAGCTGCGTCCTGCGCGGCGAGCGCGAGATGCTCGGCGCGGGCTGCGTCCGCTGCGCGGCGGACAACGAGGGCTGCGTGCATTCGTACTATGTGCGCCTGCCCGAGAAGCTTGTATCTGAGCTTCCGGTCAAGTCGGCCAACGCTGAAAACGGCGTCGCGAGAGTTATCACGGAGCCGGTCAGCGTCGCATCCATGCATGCGTTTGCAGCAGAGCAGAGAGAGAACGGCGCGGAGATATTCTTCGCTGCCGTGGAGGAATAGAAATGAAAGTTGCGAAATTCGGCGGCTCGTCTGTCGCGGGAGCCGAGCAGTTCAAAAAGGTCAAGGCGATAGTCGAAGCCGACCCGGAGCGCCGGGTAGTCGTTGTCTCGGCGGCAGGCAAGAGAAATGCCGATGACCATAAGCTGACAGACCTGCTGTACCTGTGCCATGCGCACCTCAATTACGGCGTCTCATGCAGCGATATCTTCAACACCATCGAGCAGCGCCTTACCGAGATACGCGATGAGCTTGGCTTGAGCTATGATGTCGAGGCCGAACTCAAGGAGCTTGAGCGCACGCTGAGCAAGGACACGCCCGTTGACCTGCTTGTGTCGCGCGGTGAGTATTTCACCTCAAGGCTAATGGCCGAATATCTGGGCTACACCTTTGTCGACGCGGCCGACTGCGTGATTTTTTCTTTCGACGGCAGCATAGACTATGAACGCAGCTATGCACTTATCGCCGAAGCCGCGGAAAAGTACGGCAGGATAGTCATCCCCGGCTTTTACGGACGTGTGAGCACGGGCAAGATAAAGGTAATGACCCGCGGCGGCAGCGACATAACCGGCTCCCTTGCGGCAGTGGCCGTCAATGCCGATGTGTACGAGAACTGGACGGACGTCTCCGGTATCCTCATGGCAGACCCACGCATTGTCGACAACCCCGAGCCTATCAAAAAGATAACCTATGCCGAGCTTCGCGAGCTTGCTTTCATGGGCGCGACAGTGCTGCATGAGGAGTCTGTGCAGCCGGTGCGCGAAAAGGGGATACCCCTTAATATCAGGAACACCAACCGCCCGCAGGATCCCGGAACGATGATAGTCGGGAACATCGACCGTGAGAACAGTGACGACCGTTTTATAACCGGCATCGCCGGCAGGAAGAACTTCACGATAATCACGCTCCAGAAGCACGATATGCACACCAGCCATTCTCTCCGTCAGGCGCTGGAGGTCTTTGAACGCTACCACGCGCCGATAGAGCACATTGCGCTGGGGCTCGACTCCTTTGCGCTCGTGACTTCGAGCGCCGGGCTTGGCGAGAGCATATATCAGCTCATGGGCGACCTTCAGAAGGCCTGCCACCCGGACGATATCAGCCAGCAGGACGATATCGCGCTTGTCGCGGCGGTCGGCCGCAAGATGCCGTTCAGACCCGGCACATCCGGCAAGCTGTTCAAGGCGCTCGGCGATGCGGGCGTCAACATCCGCACCATCGCTCAGGGGACGGATGAGCTTTCAATAATCGTTGGTATAGATAATAAGGACTATGAGACGGCAATCCGCGTGCTGTATGACGGATTTGCCGGTTAAGGAGGAAATAAAATGAAAAAAGTTAATGTAGCGATACTCGGCGCAAGCGGCGCCGTCGGCAGAGAGATGCTGAAAATTCTTGAGGAGTATGATATCCCCGTTGCAAAGCTCCTCCCGCTCGCAAGCGCGCGCAGCGCGGGCGGCTATGTGAAGTTCCACGGTGAGGATGTTCTTATCGAAGAAGCGACAGACGAGAGCTTTGCGGGCATGGACTATGTTCTCGGCGCGGTGAAGAACGGTATGTCCAAGCGCTTTGCCCCGGCGATAGTCAAGAGCGGCGCAGTGTATATCGATAACAGCTCCGCTTTCAGGCTCGATGAAAATGTGCCTCTGGTCGTCCCTGAGATAAACGGCGCGGATGCTTTCGAAAATAAGGGCATCATCGCAAACCCGAACTGCTCCACCATCATCACCCTTATGGCTGTTGCGGGGCTTGCAAGGCTCTCGCCAATCAAGGCCATGGTCGCAAGCACCTATCAGGCCGTCTCCGGTGCGGGTCAGGCAGGCTTCTCCGAGCTTCAGGGACAGATGGAAGCCATTGTTGCCGGCAAGCCGACTGAGCACTCCACTTTCCCGACGCAGATATGCCTGAATGTAATTCCGCACATCGGTGACGAACTTGAAAACGGCTATACCGATGAGGAGATGAAGATGCAGAACGAGGGGCGCAGGATCTTCCACCGTCCGGAGCTCAAAGTCACCTGCACCTGTGTGCGCGTGCCGGTCATGCGCTCGCACTCGATATCCGTCACCGTCAAGACTGAGCGCCGCATAGAGCTGGATGAGGCCAGAGCCGCCATCGCGGCATATCCCGGTGTGCGCCTTATCGACGATTATCAGGGACGCAATTACCCGACGCCGCTCGACACCAGTGATCAGGATCTCGTCTGGGTCGGCAGAGTGCGCCGCGACCTCGTAGATGAGGATGCGATAACACTTTGGTGCTGCGGCGACCAGATACGCAAGGGCGCTGCTGCAAATGCCGTGCAGATACTCAAGCTGCTTGCCGAAGGTAAAAAGTAAGTTAACATAATTTGAACAACATAATGTTACGCCAGAGCGATTTGCTTCGCTTTGGCGTAATGCTCTTTTAGACAGAAGCTCTATATGCAGAATGCTCAAAATGGCAGGCGCGTTTTCTTGACAGATGCTGCACATTGCGATATCATCATATACACCAATAACAAACACGACAACAATTGCGGAGGTGCATATATGAAACGCAGTGAGATAAACAAGGCGCTGAAAGAGCTGGAGGCAATGTGCGCAGAGTACAAGTGCTATCTGCCGCCGTTCTGCGGCTTCACCCCGGAGCAGTGGAAGCACATCGGCCATGAGTATGACGAGGTGCGCGACTGCATGCTCGGCTGGGACATTACCGACTACGGCCTCGGTGATTTTGATAAGGTCGGCTTTTCGCTTATCACCATCAGGAACGGCAACCGCAAGATGGCGGACAAGTACCCCAAGGTGTACGCCGAGAAGCTGCTGTATCTGCGGGAGAGCCAGTATTCCCCGAACCATTTCCACTGGTATAAGACCGAGGACATAATCAACCGCGGCGGCGGCAACGTGCTGATCCGCGTGTATAACTCCCTGCCGGATGAGGAGATCGACTATGAATCGGACGTGACAGTACACACCGACGGGAGGACTTACACCGTCCCTGCCGGGACGCAGATCCGTCTTACTCCGGGCGAGAGCATCCATATCCAGCAGTATCTGTATCATGATTTCACCGTCGAGCCCGGTACCGGCCCTGTACTCCTCGGCGAGGTCAGCCAGTGCAATGACGATAATACCGATAACCGCTTCAATCCGCCGGTCGGCCGCTTCCCCGAGATCGAGGAGGACGAGCCGCCGTACAGGCTGCTGTGCAATGAATACCCGGAGGCTGAGTAAATGATAGTCACGATACGTAACGATCGGTTGACGCTGACTGCTGATACCCTCGGTGCTCAGATGCAGAGCATCACCTCATATAAAGGCACGGAGTACCTCTGGAACGGCGACGAAAGATACTGGAAAGGGCGCGCCCCGGTGCTCTTCCCGTTTGTGGCAAGGCTCAAGGACAAGACCTATACCGTGAACGGCAGCACGTATCAGATGAAGATACACGGCTTCGCCTCGGCCTGCGAGTTTGAAGCTGCCGAGCAGACAGAGAGCAGCGTTACCTTTGCCCTGCGCGATAATGAAGTCACACGCGCACAGTTTCCCTTTGCATTCCTGTTCAAGGTGAGATACACTCTTAAGGAAAACGCTGTTGAGGTGACCTATACCGTAGATAATCCGGCGGATGAAATGCTGCATTTCGGCCTCGGCGGACACCCCGGCTTCAATGTCCCGCTCAAGGAGGGGACTGTCTTTGAGGATTACTATCTGCGCTTCTCCCAGCCCTGCGAGCCTGACAGAGTCGGTTTCTCATCGGAACTTCTGGTGAGCGGCGTCGACAAGCGCTATGAGCTTGAGGACGGGCAGATCATCAGACTTCACCATGACCTGTTCGACCATGACGCCATAGTCCTTAAAAACATGGCGAAGAGCGTCACCATCGCCTCGGACAAGACCAAACGCTATGTGACCGTCAGTTACCCGCAGATGCCATACGTCGGCTTCTGGCACGCAGAACATAAGGATGCACCGTATGTCTGCGTTGAACCGTGGGTATCGCTGCCCGCGCGCGACGGAGTGATCGAGGACTTTGCCTGCAAGAGCGACCTTATACATCTCCACGGACACGGCCGCTATGAGAACACATGGTATATCACGATAGGGGAAGAATGAGCTATGTATGATGTTGCGGCGCTCGGCGAGCTGCTTATTGATTTTACCTGCCTGTCGACGGATCCGGACGGCTACCCGACTATGGCAGCGCACCCCGGCGGCGCGCCGGCAAATTATCTTGCCGCGCTGACGAAGTTCGGCGCAAAGACTGCCATGATCGGCAAGGTCGGCAATGACGCTTTCGGCAGACTGCTTATCAAGACCTTGAAAGGTGCGGGGATAGACACGCGCGGCATGCTTGTGTCGGACGATGTGTTCACGACGCTTGCATTCGTGACGCTGGACGACAGCGGCGACCGGGAGTTTTCCTTCGCGCGCAAGCCCGGAGCCGATACGCAGCTCCGCTTTGATGAGATCGACCTCGGCGTGATAGACGCTTCAAAGGTGCTGCACTTCGGCACTCTGTCCATGACGAACGAACCTGCGAGGGGCGCAACCTACAGAGCCGTTGAGTACGCCGCCGGGCATGGAAAGCTCATCAGCTTTGATCCGAACCTCAGAAAGCCCCTGTGGGACGATCTGGATGAAGCGAAGCGGCAGATGCTGTGGGGGCTCCAACACGCGGACGTGGTCAAGATCAGCGATGAAGAGACGGAGTTTCTGTTCGGCCTTGCCCCGGAAGAGGCGGCAAAGCATATCATAGACAGCTTCGGCGTCAGACTCGTCTACGTCACCTGTGGGGCAGACGGCTGCTTTTACAGGACGAAGACGGCCTCCGGTTTTGTCAAGGCGCTCAGCGGCATAGCCGTGAAGGACACGACCGGAGCGGGCGATATCTTCGGCGGCTCCGCTATGTATGGGCTGCTGAAAGCGGGCGGCGTACCGGAGAAGCTGACTGCGGAGGAGCTTGAAAATATCGTTTCATTCGCGTGCGCGTCGGCGGGGCTCTCGACCACTAAGGCCGGCGGCATTTCAAGCGTACCGGAGCGCGGCGAGGTCGAAGCCGCAATGAAGTGATCGACGGCTGCTGACGATAAAGCTTAAAGCGGAATATAAAACACAAAGCACGGAAGATGGATCATCATAGTTCCACTTTCGTGCTTTGCTTCTGTTATACGCTTTTGCGGGGATGGGCCTGCGCGTGACCGGGTTCAGCTCACCCCAAGTACCGCGGCGGGAATTGTCAAGCTCCCGCTTTTTCTTTTTTGAGAGCTTTTCATAAGGAATGAAGTTATTCATGCTGCACCTCCGATTTCAACGTGCCAGTATTATAGCAGGAAAAAGAAATAGTGCAAGACGGAAAGCCGAGTTATTAAGGTCAGGCTGTATAGAATTAGGACATTCAGTATCGGAATAAGCTTATCAGGGGTGATGAAATGCTTGAATGCGCGTTTGTGCTTCTGATGAAAACGCTTTTGCTGATGCTGCGCCTGTCACCGGCGGACTCTTTCCCGAAGCCGCTGAGCAAGGAAGAGGAGCGCAAGTATCTTGAACGCTGGCAGGCGGGGGACATAGAGGCGAGGAACACGCTCGTTGAACACAACCTGCGTCTTGTTGCGCACATAATCAAGAAGTACTATCAGAATGAGGATATTGACGATCTTATCTCCATTGGCACGATCGGTCTGATAAAGGGCATCAATACCTATAAACCGGATAAGGGCGTCCGTCTTGCGACATATGCCAGCAGATGCATTGAAAATGAGATTCTGATGCACTTCCGGAGCCAGAAGAAAACTGCGGCAGATGTCAGCTTGTCGGAAGCGCTGGACGTTGACGGCGAGGGCAACGGCCTGTATCTCATGGACGTCGTGGCACAGGACGATGACATGGCCGAGCGCGTCGGGAGCATGGAATTGTGCCGGAGCCTCAGGGAATATATAGATAAGGTGCTCGACGAGCGCGAGGCGGAGATCATACGCCTGCGCTACGGCATAGGCGGAGGAACGCCCAAGACCCAGCGCGAGACGGCGCAGCAATGCGGGATATCGCGCTCATATGTATCGCGCATTGAAAAGAAAGCGCTTGAAAAGCTGCGCGAGGCATTGGAGGACGAGAGCGGGAAATAGCACAGAGCCGTGTATCAGACAGTATTTGATACACGGCTTGTTTGCGCCGGCGCGCAGCGGATAAAAACTGTTGCCCGTTTGTGCTTTCTGGTGTATAATATAATGAATCTTTATGGAAATGGAGATCGCTATGAGCAGAAAGAAAAGAAAAGCACAGGCTGTCGAGGTGCCTGATATCGAAGCCTCCGGCAAGGATATGTATGACTGGGTACAGTGCCTTATAGTGGCGCTTATAATATGCGTTGTTTTTTTCGCATTCTTCGTGCGTATTATCGACGTTGTCGGCACGTCTATGAACCCGACGCTCAATAACAGCGATAAGATGCTTGTATCAGGGCTGTTCTATAAGCCGCAGGTCGGGGATGTGGTCGTGTTCAAAAAGGACGAATATAACCCCGATAAGGCTCTTGTGAAGCGCGTGATCGCCGTCGAGGGGCAGGAGATCAATATAGATTTTGATAAGGGCATCGTCTACATTGATGGCCAGCCTATTCAGGAGGACTATATCGCGGAGCTTACAAAGACCAAGGAAGACTTCATCGGACCCAAGACTGTACCGGAGGGCTGCGTATTCGTGATGGGCGATAACCGCAACATGTCCACCGACAGCAGAAAAAACGAAATAGGCATGGTCGACACACGGTTGATCCTCGGCAAGGCGTATATGGTCATATATCCGCTCTCCGAGTTCAAAGTTATAAAATGATGGAAAACGGCTACGAAAAAATGAATATTCAGTGGTTCCCCGGCCACATGACGAAGGCGCAGCGGATGATCGAGGACAACGTTAAGCTTGTTGACGCCGTATGCGAGATACTTGACGCGCGCATTCCGTTCTCCAGCCGAAACCCTGATATAGATCGGCTCACCGCAGGCAAGCCGCGCCTTGTCATCCTCAACCGCAGCGACCTTGCGGACCCGGAGCTGACCGCACGCTGGAAGCGAAGCTTCCAGAAGCAGGGGCTTGCGATACTTGAGACCGACGCGAAGAGCGGCAGGGGAGTGAACGGCTTTGTCCCGGCGATACGGGAGCTCCTCCGCGACAAGCTGAAGGAGTACGAGGCTAAAGGGCAGGTCGGCCGCCCGCTGAGAGTGATGATCCTCGGCATACCGAACGTCGGCAAGTCGACATTTATCAATAAGGTCGCAAAGCGCAAGGCCGCGATAGCCGGGGACAAGCCGGGCGTCACGCGCGGCCACCAGTGGATAAGCATTGACACCGGGCTTGACCTGCTTGATACTCCGGGCATACTCTGGCCGAAGTTTGACAGTCAGGAGGTCGGAGAAATGCTGGCCATCACGAACGCCATCAAGGCGGACGTGCTCGATAAGGAGACTCTCGGCGCAAACTTCATGCTCCGCCTGCGCGATATGTACCCGGACGCTCTGCGCGAGCGCTATAAGATAGAGCCTGACCCGGAGCTCAACGGCTATGAACTGCTGGAGCAGGCGGCTAAGAAGCGCGGGTTTCTTGTTTCACGCGGCGAGTATGACATTGAGAGAATGGCAAATACGCTGCTCAAGGAATACCATGAGGGCAAGCTTGGCCGTCTGACTTTGGAGGCTCCGAATGACTGAGCTCTGGGAACTGGAAAGCGAAATTTATGCCGAGGGCTTCAGCCTTATCTGCGGCGTAGATGAGGCCGGACGCGGGCCGCTGGCCGGGCCGGTGTACGCTGCCGCCGTTATCCTTCCGCGGGATATTGTCATTGATGGATTGAACGATTCCAAGAAGCTGACCGAGAAGAAACGCGAAGCGCTTTTTAACGTTATCACCGAGCGGGCGCTGGCCTACGGCATTGCCTCGGCCTCGGTCCAAGAGATAGAAGAACTCAACATCCTGAACGCGACCTTTCTTGCAATGAACCGTGCAATTGAAAAGCTCGACCCTGTGCCTGAGCTTGCATTTATCGACGGCAACCGGAACACAGGCATAGCTATGCCGAGCCGCTGCGTTGTAAAGGGCGACTCGCGCTGTGCGGATATTGCCGCAGCGTCGATCCTCGCAAAGGTCAGTCGTGACAGGTATATGCTCACCCTTGCGGAGAAGTACCCGCAGTATCATCTTGAGCAGCACAAGGGCTACGGCACAAAGCTGCACTATGAAGCGCTCAGAGAATACGGACCGTCACCTGAGCATCGCCCGAGCTTCCTGAGGAAAATGCACTGATGGAAAGACGAGAGCTTGGCGCGTGGGGAGAGGAGCGCGCGGCGAAATATCTGCGCGGCAAAGGGTATACTATCCTTGAACGCAACTTCCGCTGCCGCTCGGGAGAGATAGACATTATCGCCCGGCGCGGCGGAGTCATTGCCTTTGTTGAGGTGAAGCTGCGCCGGGATGCGGACTTTGCCGAAGCACGCGAGTTTGTGACCCCTGCGAAGCAGCGGCGTGTGATCCTGACCGCCGAATATTGGCTCGTCTCACACCCGACGGAGCTTCAGCTGCGCTTTGATGTGGTCGAGATATACGCGCCTTATGGGGAGAGGACGCTCTTCCCGAAGATAAATCATCTTGAGGACGCTTTCCAATAAGAAAATTATGTACGCGGCCAAGCCGCAAACCGGAGCTTTCCGGTTTGCGGAGCGCAGGCCTGACACTGCTCAGCAGCAGCCGCGCGGGCAGAAGGTGGAGCAATAGGTCTCGCCCTTGGTGCTTGCCTTCTCGTTCTGGACGCTGATCTTTTCTGCGCTGCATCTGCAGTCAACGGTGTTGTACTTGCAGCCTGTGACGTCGCAGCCGACGCCGGGAATGACGTTCTTGGTTTTCTTATCGCTCATGTTCATAACCTCCGTTCCTTGTTGGAAACGGTATTATTATCTGCACCCAAGCCCTGTTTATTCGGAGGACATTTTCTGCCTATGGCGCTCTATACAATAGGAGACACACATCTTTCCCTTGCCAAGGACAAGCCTATGGACATCTTTGGCGAAAAGTGGAAGAACCACGCGCAAAAATTAAAGGACGGTTTTTCAATAGTCGGGGAGGACGACCTCACTGTCATCTGCGGCGATATCAGCTGGGGCATGGGTATTGAGGAGACAAAGGAGGACTTCCTTTTTATCGATGCTCTGCCCGGGAAAAAGATAATTCTGAAAGGCAACCACGACTATTGGTGGAGCACTGCCGCAAAGGCGAAGAAGTTTTTCGCGCAGAACGGGATAACTACCATAGACATCCTTTATAATAACAGCTTTGACTATGGTGAATACGCGATCTGCGGCACCCGCGGCTGGTTTTATGAGGAGGAAAAGGGCGACACGCATGACGCGAAGATCATGCGCCGCGAGATAATGCGTCTTGAAGCATCGCTCAAGGCGGCGGGCGATAAGAAGAAGCTCGTGTTCCTGCATTATCCGCCGCTGTTTCAGAGCTATCGCTGCGAGGAGATCCTCGAACTGCTCAAAAGCTATGAGGTCCGCCTGTGCTGCTACGGCCATATCCACGGCAAGGGCTGCGCATATGCTTTCAATGGCTGGCGTGACGGAACGGAATTCAGGCTCGTGTCGGCAGATTTTGTGGATTTTACCCCCGTGAAGCTGCCATATTAGGCTTTATTAAATAATTTGTCATTGATTTTACTGTAAGTTTCTGCTATCATAGACAAGTGCGTGCAGACACATAAAGAGGAGGAAATCAACCATGATTCTGAAGAACGTAGAAAACAAAGAAAATAAGACCGCCACTTTTCAGGTAGAGTCCGACGCTGCCGAGTTTGAATCCGCAGTCAACGGCGCATACCTCAAGAACAAGGCTTCGATAAATATTCCCGGCTTCCGCAAGGGCAAGGCTCCGCGCGCTGTCGTTGAGGGCATGTACGGCGCAGAGGTCTTTTATCAGGACGCTATGGACGAGCTCGCCCCCAAGGCTTTTGAGTTCGGCCTTGATGAGTCCAAGCTGCGCATGGTCGGCACCCCGTCCATCGTCGATGTGAACGTGACCGATGACCGCACCGCTTCCTACACCTTTGAAGTTACTCTTTACCCCGAGGTCACTCTCGGCCAGTACAAGGGTCTCGAAGCAGAGCGCAAGGATGAGAGCGTTTCCGATGAGGATGTTGACAATGAGCTCAACTCCGTCCGCAAGCGCAACGCCCGCATGATCGACATTGACGACCGCGCCGCCGAGATGGGCGACACTGTCGATATAGACTTTGACGGTTACCTTGACGGTGAGCGTTTCGACGGCGGCAAGGCCGAGGGCTACTCTCTTGAGCTTGGCTCCAACTCCTTCGTTCCCGGCTTTGAGGATCAGATCGTCGGCATGAAAATCGGCGAGGAGAAGGATATCGACATCACTTTCCCCGAGAACTACACTCCTGAGCTTGCCGGCAAGGCTGTCGTTTTCAAGATAAAGCTCAACGGCATCACCACTCCCGAGCTTCCTGAGCTGGACGATGAGTTCGCAAAGGATGTTTCCGAGTTCGATACCCTTGACGAGTACAAGACCAGTCTGCGTGAGAATCTTGAGAAGCGCAGAAAGGACGAGGCTGAGAACGATTTCCGCGCAAACATTCTCAAGCAGGCCGTCAACAACCTCCAGGCTGAGATCCCCGAGTGCATGATCCTCGAGAAGGTCGAGCAGACCATCCGTGACTATGCCTCCAACTTCGGCATGACCGACCGCAGCGTTCCCCTCGAGAACCTCAAGGAAATGATGGGTCTGTCCGACGAGGTCGTCGAGAACAACATCCGTCCCGCAGCCGAATTCCAGGTCAAGACCGACCTGCTGCTTGACAAGATCAAGGACGAGGAGAAGCTCGAAGTCACCGAGGAAGCCTTCAATGAGTATCTCAACAAGGTCGCCGAGGACGTCAAGGCCACTGCCGACCAGCTCAAGAACTACTTCGGCGAAGCTTTCATAAAGGCCGAGCAGCTCAAGGAAATGGCAACCAACCTCATCGTCGATAACGCCAAGGTCAAGGTTGCCGATGCAGAAGAAAAGCCCAAGAAGGCAAGAAAGTCCAAGGCTCCCAAGGCAGAAGAGAAGGCTGAGGAGACCGAAGCCGCTGCTGAAGAGCCCGAGGCAGAATAATTCTCAGGGAATAAGGATATGCTCTCTTGGATGCTGATATTTTAAAGGAGAGTTTAATACAATGAGTTTAGTACCTTATGTTGTAGAGCAGACCAGCCGCGGTGAGCGCTCGTATGACATCTTTTCCAGACTGCTTAATGACCGCATCATTATGCTTTCCGAGGAAGTGAACGACACTACCGCCAGCCTGATCGTAGCACAGCTTCTGTATCTTGAAGCGCAGGATCCCGATAAGGACATACAGTTTTATATCAACAGCCCCGGCGGCAGCGTTACCGCAGGTCTCGCGATATATGACACTATGCAGTATATCAAGCCCGACGTGTCCACGATATGTGTTGGCCTTGCGGCCTCAATGGGCGCGTTCCTCCTCTCGTCCGGTGCAAAGGGCAAGCGTATTGCTCTGCCGAATGCGGAGATCATGATCCACCAGCCCTCTGGCGGCAGCCAGGGTCAGTGCACTGATATACAGATTCAGGCAGAGCAGATACTGAAGATCAAGAAGCGCCTCAATAAGATCCTTGCCGAGAACACCGGCAAGAGCGTTGAGACCATCGAAGCCGACTGCGAGCGCGATCATTTTATGACCGCCGAGGAAGCAAAGGAATACGGCCTTATCGATCAGGTAATCTACAAGCGCTGATTTTACCGTTATGGGGGGACCTGCCCATCGAGGGTAGCCGTTCCCCCATACTTTATACTGCGCCGTATGCTGTGCATACGGATGCAGGGACAGGAGTTTTTATGGCAAAGAATGAAGACAGACGGAGCATTCGCTGCTCCTTTTGCGGCAAGCCGCAGTCGCTGGTCAATCGCCTGATTGCCGGCAATAACAACTGCTATATCTGCGATGACTGTGTGCGTATGTGCATGAACATAGTCGGCGAATATGAAGAACCCGAAACTGTGCCCGGTTATGACGGGCTTCCCCTTGCTCTCGAAAAGCTGCCGAAGCCGAAAGAGATCAAGGAAAATCTGGATCAGTATGTTATCGGTCAGGAACGCGCAAAGATAGTTCTGGCCGTTGCAGTATATAACCACTATAAGCGTATCCTCCACTCCGCAAAGAGCGATGTTGAGCTTCAGAAGAGCAACATCCTCCTCATCGGGCCTACCGGCAGCGGCAAGACTCTTTTTGCCCAGACGATGGCAAAGATGCTCGATGTGCCCTTTGCGATAGCCGATGCCACGACCCTTACCGAAGCCGGCTACGTCGGCGAGGACGTCGAGAACGTCATCCTCAAGCTGCTTCAGGCAGCGGACTTTGACGTTGCGCGCGCCGAGAAAGGCATTATCTATATCGACGAGATAGACAAGATCGCCCGCAAGAGCGAGAACACCTCTATAACCAGAGACGTTTCCGGCGAGGGCGTGCAGCAGGCGCTGCTCAAGCTGCTTGAAGGCACTATCGCGAACGTTCCCCCTCAGGGCGGGCGCAAGCATCCGCATCAGGAGTTCATACAGGTGGACACCACCAATATCCTCTTCATCTGCGGCGGTGCGTTCGACGGTCTCGATAAGATCATCGAGAAGCGCACCAATAAGAAGACTATGGGCTTCGGCGCGGACATCACCAGCAGCACCGAGCGTGACGTCGGTGAGATCATGGCGCAGGTGCAGCAGCATGATCTGCTCCAGTTCGGCATTATCCCTGAGCTTATCGGCCGCCTGCCGGTCGTCGCAACGCTCCAGAGCCTCAAGCGCGACGATCTCGTGCGCATTCTCACCGAGCCGAAGAACGCCATGACCCGCCAGTACAAGGCACTCATGTCCTATGACGGGGTCGACCTTGAGTATGAGCCCGCGGCGCTTGAAGCGATCGCCGATAGGGCGATAGAGATGAAGATCGGCGCGCGTGGCCTGCGCAGCGTCATGGAGGGAGTCATGACCGATATCATGTACTCCGTCCCCTCGGATAAGTCGGCAAAGAAAGTCCTCATCACCGAAAAGTGCGTCAAGGACGGCACCAGCCCCGAGGTCATCCACAGCGAAAAATAAGCACATACAGAACTCCGGAAAGGAGAAAAACATGACAGATTCAGAATTACTTGCACAAGGCTATGTTGCCCTGCCCATGCTGCCTCTGCGCGGGCTGCACGTTTTCCCGGGCATGATGCTGACCTTTGATGTTGAGCGCCCGGCTTCTATCACGGCACTTGAGAGAGCGGTCAAGAATAATCAGGTCATCTTTCTGACCGCACAGAAAGACCTCACCGCGGATATGCCGCAGGAGGATGAGCTGTACCGTATCGGCACGGTCTGCCGCATCAGACAGCAGCTGCGCCAGCCGAGGGGCAATGTCTGCCGCGTCATGGTCGAGGGCGTTTTCCGCGCCGTCGCCGGCAGCCTCAATACCGATCCCAAGGGCTATACCGCGATAGTTACGCCTCTTGAGGACAAGAAGGAGCGCGTCAGCCCCGCGCGCCGCGAAGCGCTGCTGAGAAGCTGCCTTGCCCAGTTTGATGAATATATCAAGTATGAGCCCGATATGCCCAATGAGCAGATTCTCAACCTGCTTGCAAATCCCGAGCCGACATATGTTTCAAATTATATCGCGCAGAATGTGCACTTCTCGATAGAAGATAAGCAGGCCATTCTTGAAGAGCTTTATCCCACGCGCCGCCTTGCGCTCATCAACAAGCTCCTTAACCATGAGCTGGATATCCTCAGCATCGAGAAGGAACTGAACGACAGCGCACTTGAGTCAATGGCGCGCAACCAGCGCGAGTATTATCTGCGCGAGGAGATGAAAGCCATCCAGTCCGAACTCGGCGAGGATGACGATATCGAGCAGTACCGCGCGAAGATCCAGGCGCTCCCGGTGAGCGATGAGATACGCGAAAAGCTCCTCAAGGAGCTTGGCCGCCTGCAGAAGCAGCCTTTCGGCTCCTCCGAGGCCGCGGTCCTGAGGAATTACCTTGACGTCTGCCTTGAGATACCCTGGGGCAAGACCACTAAGGAAACGGTGAATATCGCCAAGGCACGCAAGAAGCTTGACGAAGATCACTTCGGCCTTGATAAGGTCAAGGAGCGCGTGCTCGAGTACCTCGCCGTAAAGCAGCTCAGCCCCGATATCAAGGGCGGGCTCATCTGCCTTGTCGGCCCTCCGGGCACCGGCAAGACCAGTATCGCCCAGAGCATCGCCGCGGCGACGAACCGTAAGCTCGTGCGCATCTCTCTCGGCGGCGTGCATGACGAGGCCGAGATACGCGGCCACCGCCGTACATACATAGGCTCTATGCCGGGGCGTATCATCAGCGGAATAATCCAGGCAGGCTCCTGCAACCCCCTTATGGTCCTCGATGAGATAGACAAGCTCGCCTCCAATTATCGGGGCGACCCGTCAGCTGCGCTGCTCGAGGCATTTGACGGCGAGCAGAACGGCAGCTTCCGCGATAACTTCCTCGAGATACCCTTTGACCTGTCCGGCGTGTTCTTCATCACCACTGCCAACACGACCGATACCATACCCAGAGCGCTGCTCGACCGTATGGAGGTCATTGAGCTGCCGAGCTATACCGATGAGGAAAAGCTCCAGATCGCAAAGCAGCACCTTATCCCGAAGCAGCGCCGCAAGCACGGCCTGAAAGCAAGCCAGCTCAAGCTTGACGACGGTGCGGTCAGAGAGATCATCGCCTCCTACACCAGAGAATCCGGCGTCAGGAACCTTGAACGCGAGATCGCGAACATCTGCCGCAAGACGGCAGGCGGTATTGCCGAGGAAAAGTTCAAGTCCGTTTCCCTGCGTGCTGGCGGTGTGGCGGAGCTGCTCGGCCCCGCCAAGTTCAAGCCCGAGGCCATGCGCCGCCGTGACGAGGTCGGCCTTGTCCGCGGCCTTGCCTATACCTCCGTCGGCGGCGAAGTTCTGGATGTTGAAGCCGCCGTAGTTGACGGCACCGGCCGCCTTGAGCTTACCGGCAATCTCGGCGATGTGATGAAAGAATCGGCCAAGGCCGCCGTTACCTATATCCGCAGCCGCGCGAGAGCGCTCGGCATCGATCCGGATTTCTATAAAAACAAGGATATCCATATCCACTTCCCGGAGGGCGCTGTCCCGAAGGATGGGCCGTCCGCCGGTATCACCGTGACCGTCGCGCTCATCTCCGCGCTGTCGGGTCTGCCCGTGCGCCGCGACGTTGCCATGACCGGCGAGATCACCCTGCGCGGCCGTGTCCTGCCGATAGGCGGGCTGCGTGAAAAGACCATGGGCGCGCTGCGCGCCGGGGTCAAGACCGTCATCATCCCGGCAGACAACGAGAGCGACCTTGAGAATATCGACCAGACCGTCCGCGGTAAGCTCAGCTTCCTGACTGCCGAGAATGTCGATTCGATACTCGATTTCGTCCTTGTCCGCCCTGCCAAAAAAGAAACGCCGCTCCAGCCGTCCATTCCGCTCCAGTCTCAGGAGCTGTGCGGCACGGTACGTCAGTGAGGTCAGCATGCCTGCATTAAACGTCAATAAGGCGGAGTTCATAAAATCCGCCGCGCAGCCGAAGCAGTTCATAAACAGCAGCATCCCGGCTGTTGCGTTTGCCGGCAAGTCAAATGTCGGCAAGTCGTCGGTCATAAACCGGCTCCTCAACCGCAAGAACTTTGCCCGTGTCGGCTCCGCACCCGGCAAGACCATACACGTCAATTACTTTCTCATAGACGGCAGGCTCTATCTCATAGACCTGCCGGGCTATGGCTTTGCCAAGGTCTCGCAGTCCGAGCGCGAGCGCTGGGGCAAGCTGATGGAAGATTTCTTCGCCGCGGGTCTTTTTAAGCTCGGCGTGATGATCGTCGACGCGCGCCATAAGCCGACGGAGGATGACGTGACCATGGCCGATTGGTTCAAGAGCACCGGGCATCCTCTCGTCGTCGTTGCCAATAAGCTCGATAAGCTCAAGAAGAGCGAGATCGAGCCGAACCTTGCGCTCATCCGTGAGACGCTCGAACTGCCGGAGGATGTGAAGCTTATCCCGTTTTCCGCTGAAAAGGGACAGGGCAGGGAAGTGCTTCTGGCGGAGATCACCGCACTTCTGTAAAAACTTTCACATATTTTCTCGCATGCTCTTGTATTTTGTAGAGCATTTTGCTAAAATGACAATATCTTGGGGGTGACTCAAATAAGCGGATTAAGCTCTGTATGGGACGGCTGGGACTTCAGCTATCTCCTGAGTATTCTCCTCGGCGTCATCCCCTCGCTTATCTGTATCACCCTGCATGAGCTGAGCCACGGCTATGTTGCCTATCGCCTTGGGGACGATACGGCAAAGCAGGCTGGCCGCCTTACGCTGAACCCCATTAAGCATCTTGACCCCGTCGGGCTTCTTATGATGCTGGTGTTCCGCGTCGGCTGGGCAAAGCCCGTCCCGGTGAATATGTACCGCTTCAAGAACCCGAAGCGCGGTATGGCCATCACGGCGCTTGCCGGACCTGTCAGCAATGTGCTGATAACGCTTGTGTTTCTGCTGCTCTATGGGGCGCTGTATGTCCCGCTGCGCGGCAGCTCCGCCGGCGGGTACTTTCTCGAGATGATCGAGCTTACGGCGTATATGAGCCTTGGCCTTGCGGTGTTCAACCTTATACCGCTGCCCCCGCTGGATGGTTCAAAGGTGCTCTTTGCTCTTATGAGCGATGAGAGCTATTATAAGCTCATGCGCTATGAGCGCTACGGCGGGTTCGTCCTCATGGTGCTTATGATGACTGGTGTCCTCGGGAAGCCTGTCTCCACGATCGTTTCCTCGATATATTCAAATCTGATTCCGGTCGCTCAGTTTGCCTGCGATCTGGTTGTAAAACTGTTTTATAAGTGAGCGATAATGGATAATCCCAGTTTCTTTCTGGAGGGCGTTGTCCGGGATAAGGACGAGCTTCAGAATTTTGAAGGCCCGTTGAGCCTGATCCTGCTCCTCCTGTCGAAAAATAAAATAGAGATCCGCGATATCAGCATTTCGGATATCCTTGATCAGTACCTTGAATATCTTGACAAAATGCAGAGCATGGATCTTGAGATCGCAAGCGAATTCGTCCAGATGGCCGCGCACCTGCTCTATATCAAGACAAAGACGCTGCTTACCTCCGAGGAGGAGGTTTCCGAGCTTGAAGTGCTCATGGCGTCGCTGGAGCAGCTTAAATGCAAGGACGCCTTCGCCGCCGTGCAGAAGGTCACGCCGCAGCTTAAAAA
>CAVFGM010000191.1:0-18575 GCA_963621955.1 Bacteroidaceae bacterium | reverse complement strand
GGATATGTGCTATACTATAGTGAATTATAATATTGTTTGGTACTCCGAAAAGGAGGGTATATATGAAAAACGAAGCAAAAGGAAACGGAAGAGTCCGGTATTATATCGACAGCAAGAGCATCTGGGGGCAGGGCGCGGTGATGCTCATGCTCATCGCGGTGGTCTTCCGTATCATCGGCTGCTGGGGGATGTGGAGCGACGCGTCTTTTGCATGGACGCAGATAGTTCTGCCCATTGCGTGCAATGTACTCTTCGCGCTGTGCGTCTGCCTGTTCGGTAAGAAAGGCTTTTTCGTGTCGGCGCTGCCCGTGCTCCTCGGAGTTGTGTTCTTTATAATCAAGTCCCTGACCTTTGAGAGCAAGATACACATGGTGCTCTGCATCCTGCTGTATCTCGTCGTTGCAGTGCTCTATACCGGTACCGTCACCGGCAGCATCGGGACAAAGTGGCTCCTGCCGCCGCTCTTCGGCCTGCCGTTTATCTACCATGTTTTTGTTGAGGATCTCCCCGCGCTGTCGAACACTGCCCAGCCCGTGACTTTCTCGGCCGGCATGCAGGAGATGTCCGTGCTGTGCATCATGGCGGCGCTGTTCTGCACCGGCATGGGGCTGAAGAAGCGCCAGCCCGCAGAGCCCGAGCTTCCCAAGATCGCCGACCCGGTCGTGATCCCGCCGCAGAGCGCGCCCGCGGCAGACGCGCCGCAGGCTCCCGCGGAGGAGACGGCAGCTGCCGAGTCTGCCGCACCGGAGCAGACCGAAGCCGCTTCGACAGCGGCGGAGGCCGAACCCGTTCAGGAGAACAGTAATGAAGCCTGAGAAGAAAAAAGCGCGCGGCACAACTGCTGTGCGCAATGAGAAACGCACGATATATATCGTCTGCGCAGTTTTAGCGGCGGTGTTCATCATTGCCGTCGCGGTGGTACTGCGCGGCGTTTCGGATAAGCGTGTGTACAATAACTATATGCAGCAGGCGCAGCAGAGCTATTCATCGAATGACTTTGACAGCGCGCTCTCTGCGCTGCGCAA
The DNA here is from genome assembly GCA_963621955.1 of Bacteroidaceae bacterium. GTDB lineage: Bacteria > Bacillota > Clostridia > Oscillospirales > Oscillospiraceae > Limivicinus. Next base: position 17,550 of record CAVFGM010000191.1, on the reverse strand, counting down.
GGCCGCCGCCATAGACGAGACGGACGACTGCCTCATGCTCATGGCCGACTGCTACGAGACGCAGGGAAACTATACCAAGGCACTCGAGGTGCTGCGCAGGATGAATCTCCAGAATCCTACGGTCGCCGCGCGCATCTCAGCTATCGAGAAATACCGCCAGACTCTCAGCCAGGCGGAAAAGGTGACTGTCTCAGGCCGGCAGTATTCATTGAGTACGACGAGCCTTGTCCTTGATAACCAGGGGCTGACGGACGCTGCGCTCGATGAGATCGTGCAGCTCTATGCGCTCGAGAGCCTGTCCGTGTCGGGAAACTCACTGTATGATATCTCAAAGCTCACCGCTCTCGGCGGGCTCACGACGCTGAACCTCAGCGGCAACAATATCAGCAATATCCAGCCGCTTACGCAGCTGACAAATCTGCGTACCCTGTATCTTGACAATAACCCCATCACCGATCTTACGCCGCTGTGCAGCCTCACGAATCTGACGAGCCTGAGCATCAAGGGCATCGCCATCACCGCCAGCCAGCTTGAGACGCTCTCAAAAGCGCTGCCCAACTGCGCCATCCACAGCGAAGCCGCGCAGGAAGAGGTGCAGGATATAAGCTTCGGCGGCGCTACCTTCAAGTCGGACGTTACGGAGCTTGACCTCAGCGGCATGGGTCTGCGCGATATCTCCGCGCTCTCCAGCTGCAAAGAGCTTAAGCGGCTCAATCTCAGCAATAACGAGATAAGCGACCTCAGCCCGCTTATGAACATCCCGGGGCTTGTGTGGCTCGACGTGTCCGATAATCAGCTGAGCGACCTGCGCCCGCTCATGGGCATCAGCACGCTCACTTTCCTCAACGCCGCGAACAACAGCATCACGAGCACTGCGCCTTTCAGCATGATGACCGGGCTTACCGAGCTTTATCTTGACAATAACCCGCTCAGGAGCTTCACCGGCCTGAGCAAGCTGCGGAGCCTTACCGTACTCGGGCTCAGCGGAACAGGCCTTACAGATGAGGGGCTTGACAGCCTCAGCGGCCTTGTGCTCCTGCGCACGCTTTATGTTGAGGATAACCCCTCCCTGACCGGTGAAGCTGTGGACGAGCTGAGCGCGGCTCTCGGCAATTGCACCATAGAGCATTCCGGACTTGTGTATTCCGTATCCATAGACGGCCATATCGTGACGACGGATTCAGATACGCTTTCGCTGCCATCCTGCGGCATCATAAATATCGAGAACATCACGCAGCTGCCGAAACTCGTATCAGTCGACCTCAGCGGCAACTGCATCAGCAATCTCTATTCCCTGCAGTACGCCGACTGCCGCTTCACGATAACCGACCTGAACCTCAGCGGCAACCGCCTTGAGGACATCACTCCGCTGTCGTATCTCCAGAACATTCAGCGGCTCGATCTGTCCTATAACGATATTAGCTCCGAGCTGCCGTTTATGGCGATGTACAACCTTGAGTCGCTGAACCTCACGGGCAATCCAATGACGGAAGAGCAGGTAGAGCTTATCCGCAAGAACCTGCCGAACTGCGATGTGATTTTCTGAATTGCAGCCCAAACACGGTACAGACACAGCAAATGGTCTGTACCGTGTTTTTTGTATAGCTGTACAAAATTTTCCATCAAAGTCGGTGACTTGTGACGATTATTGCATTATTCACAAAAAAGACTTCTTTTTCTTGCGTGACCGTGATATAATATCCACAAGAAGCAGGGATGCTTCTTTGGCCAATACAGCACAGTCGAAAGGAGTTGTCACAAATGAAGTTCACTTTTACCGAAAAAAAGATGGAGTCCTCTGAGGATCTGAGAGCCTATTCGATAAGAAAGATAGGTAAGCTCGACAGGTTCTTCAAGACCGAGGCCGATGCTTATGTTACTTTCAGCATTGAGCGCGGCCGCTTCCTCGCCGAGATCACCATCCACAACAACGGCATGTATTACAGGGCGAGCGAACTTACGAGCGACATGTACGCATCTGTGGATTCCGGCGTCGCCGCAATAGAGCGCCAGATCCGCAGAAACAAGACCCGTCTTGAAAAGCGTCTCAGAGAGGGCGCGCTGGAGAGGGATGCCGGTGCGGCGTTCGCCGCAGTTCCGGACGAGCCGGACGAGGAGTTCAAGATCGTCCGCAGCAAGCGCTTCTCCATAAAGCCCATGTCACCGGAGGAGGCGATACTTCAGATGAACCTGCTTGGGCACGAGTTCTTTGTGTTCAAGAATATGGACTCTGATGACGCGGTCTCCGTGGTCTATAAGCGCAAGCAGGGCGGCTACGGCCTCATCTGCGACGACGGCATGGACGATTGAGACACGCTCCTTCATCGACAAAGACCTGATATAGATTTATATACCTCTCCGCTTTAGCGGAGGGGTATATTTTATGTGTCCAATGACGATATGGCAGCCATTGTCCATACACACAGAAAAAAATATTTGGAATTGTTAAAAAAAAGTCTTGCAATTTCCGAAGAGATGGTGTATATTATAGACAACGAGGAACGTTAAAAATTTATCGTTAATTATTACTCAATTTATTTGGGAGGTATTAGATATGAAGTGCCCTCGCTGTGGTGGAGAAATGACTCGTGATGATCATCGCAAGTATCCCATCGATATGTGCTATAACTGTGGGTATACGGAAAGCAGAGGGAATTCCCACCCCGCTAAGGCGCTGTCCGGGACGACGAATTTTGAGCATCTCAAGAAGCTGAACTTCAATGAGTTCGTTGCGTTTGTCGGAGACGGCCTTGGCTGCAGCGCCAATAAGCTTTCCGAGTGGCTGACTCATACTTGCTGATAAATTGATCTGATACGAAAACCGCTCCGGCTGATAAGTCGGAGCGGTTTTCTGTTGCCAATTGCATGCGGCTGGTTTATAATATCATTTATCAAAAAAGACAGGATACGGTGAAACAATGGACGAAAACAGAAGCGTCGGCAAGCTTTATATTGTCGCGACGCCTATCGGCAATTCAAAGGATATGTCTCCGCGCGGCAGGCAGATCCTTGCGGACGCCGATATGATCGCTGCCGAGGATACGCGCCGCTCTATGGTGCTGCTCAATAAGCTTGAGATACGCAATAAGCTTGTCTCGAACCATAAGTTCAATGAGTACGGCAAGGCGAAGTATTTTATAAATGAACTGCTATCGGGCAAGAACGTCGCTGTTATAAGCGATGCAGGCACCCCCTGCATCTCCGACCCCGGCAATGAGCTTATCAAGGCCGCGGTCGAGGCCGGTATCCCGGTCATCGGCGTGCCCGGCTGCTGCGCTGCCGTCACGGCGCTGTCCGTCTCGGGCTTTGATCTGTCGAGCTTCATGTTCTATGGCTTCTTCCCGCGCGAGAACGTGGAGCGCCGCCGCCTGCTCGAAAAGATGCGCCGCGGCGATACGCGCACCTACGCGCTCTATGAGTCGCCCAAGCGCATTATGGAGCTTGTCGATTTCTTTATCGAGAGCGGAGCGCACTGCCGTATGTGCCTGTGCAACGATCTCACGAAGCTGCATGAAATGAGCTTTCGCGGCACGCCCAGCGAAGTCAAGGATCAGCTCCTTGCCAAGGGCAGTTATGATAAGGGCGAGTACGCCGTCGTCGTCGAGATAGACGAGGATTATATTTTCAATAAGGTCGAGCATACCGTCAGTGCCGAAGCGATGCTTGTCGACGCGATGGTCTCCGGCAGCCTGTCCGCAAAGGACGCCGTTGCCGCAGTGCTCGCGGATGAAAACAATTCCTACAGCAAGAACGAACTCAAGGCCGCCGCGCTGAACCTCAAGCGCCTTTTCGGAGGCTGATATGGGCAGGATAATACAGGAGCTGGAGCACGCGCTGCCCGGTCTGTCCAAGGCTGTTTTCTCTCAGAGCATTGATAAGCTCTCGGATGAAAAGGTCATCATCCGTCCCATCAGCACCAAGACCGGCATAGCCTATCAGGCCGAGAGCTTCCGCAGCAATAAGGCCTTTCACAGAAACCTTAACGCCGACGCGCTTCTGCGCTATGCCGGGGAGGAGCTTGAGGGCCGGTACCGTCAGGTGCTGATAGTCTCGCAGAGCGGGGGCGGGCAGTTCTGCCTCAAGGCCAACGGCGAGTATAAGCGCACCGGCAAGGCCGCGGCGCTCCCGCTGCCCGGCGGCGCTGCCGCGCATGACCGCGAGAAGGAATATCTCCTGCGCGAGGGGGAGAACATCCCTGCGCTTGTCGACCTCGGCGTGTTTACTCAGGACTTTAAGATCGTCCGCGCCAAGTACAGCAAGTACAGGCAGATAAACCGCTTTGTCGAGCTTGTCGATCAGTCCTTTGCCGCCGACGGCAGGGAAGAGATAAGCATCCTTGATTTCGGCTGCGGCAAGTCGTATCTGACCTTTATCCTTTATTATTACTTTTCCGTCAAAAAAGGCATGCGTACCCGCATTATCGGCTACGATCTCAAGGCCGACGTCGTCGAGCGCTGCAATGAGATCGCCGCACGCTATGGCTATGACGGGCTGCGTTTTCAGGTCGCGGACGTGACGCGGGACACGCTTGCCGATACGCATATCGACATGGTCGTGACGCTCCACGCCTGCGATACCGCCACGGACTATGCCCTTGCCTATGCAGTGAACCGCCGTGTCGGGCGAATCTTCTCTGTGCCATGCTGCCAGCATGAGGTGAATTCCAGCATCCACAGCGGGGGAGAGCTTGACCTGCTGCTTGAATATGGCATCGTCAAGGAGCGCGTCTGCGCTCTGCTGACGGATTCTATCCGCGCCGCTGTCCTTGAAGACGCGGGCTATAAGGTGGATATGATAGAGTTCATTGACTTTGAGCATTCGCCGAAGAACATCATGTTACGTGCGGAGTATACCGGCAAGCGCCGCGGCTCAGGCCGCGCGAAGGCCGAAGCCCTGCGCGATAAATACGGCTTCACCCAGACCCTGCTTGATCTTGTGAAATGAGGATGGAACGCAGGTAAATAAGACAGCACAAACGGCTCCCCGTGTTTTTCATGGGGAGCCGTTTTTCATTGCAGATACAGTGGGAAAGCTATATCTATCCTCAGTCCGTTTTCATTGCGCACGGCCATCGTTCCGCTGTGCGCTTTTATTATTCTGTATGCAAGCGGCAGACCCAGCCCGTGCGTGCTGTCCGGGATAGTGCCGAGACTTTCGAGCACCGCCTCGTCGATCCCACTGCCGTTGTCTGCTATACGGATGCATGCGCTGCTGCCGGTCGTATACTCCTCTATCTCCACGGTGCAGCCCTCGCCGTTATGCTGCATGGCGTTTGAGATGAGGTTAAACACCGCACGGACGATAAGCTCGCTGTCGCAGAGGATCACAGCGGCCTCATCGCGCAGCTCAGGTCTGATCTCCCGCCCCTCGGCAAGACCGCTGTTTATCACGTCCGTCACGGCTGCGCGTATTATCGGGCACAGCCGCATAGGCTTCCTGCGCTGCGGCTGCATATCGCTTTCAAGAGTGGAGATAAGGTTGAGGTCGTCCACGAGCCGCCCGGCTCTGCCTGCCTGCAGGATTATGCGCCCGGCGCTCTCCACCGCCTGTTCCGGTACTGCGTCGGCGGAGGCGATGGCTTCGGCGTTTCCCATTATCACCGCAAGCGGCGTGCGTATATCGTGCGATATTCCGTTTACCCAGTTGCGGCGTGCCGTGTCGCGTTCCTCAAGGGCGCGGCTTTTTTCGCGCAGGGCAGCAGAGCATTTGTTCAGCTCCTGATAGGCCGGGCGGAACATCCCGCCGCCGCGGAGATCGAGCGGCTCCTCGCGGCTCAGCCTGTCGATGCCGTCAGTGAGCGTCTGCACGCCCTTATACAGCCGACGGCCGGTGAGCAGCGACAGGCAAAGTGCCAGCGCGGCGTTCAGCGCCAGCACCAGCGCGATGCGTGCGGGCAGTGAGTGAAACCAGCTCATCGAAAGAACTATCTGATATTTCCCTACCGCGTTTTTCGGCTGACCGAGGATGAACAGTCCGCAGTCCTCCGCCTGCGTGTAAACCGGGTAGTCGCACAAAAACCAACGGGAGAGGACAGCAACATCGCGCAGCGTGTAGTGCCGGGGGATATCGTCCGGCATGTCCGCTGACCAGATAACATTCCCGCCGTCGTCCAGCAGTATGCACCAATAGCCATCGGGTAGCAGCGCTGAAGCGTCCTCACCCGATTCGTATGCGCTGTGCATGAGGTCGATAACGCGCTTACTGGAGCGCGTCGCGGCGGTACCGTTGTCGTAGCTTATATATAGAAGACCCGCAAAGTTTACCAGCAGCAATATCAGCGCTGTGACGGCGGCGACGGCGGCGCAGCTCAGGAAGAATTTCAGCGCTGTTTTATTCATCCCGCACCGCCAGTCTGTAGCCCAGCCCACGCACCGTCAGCAGATACTTCGGGGAGGAGGGCGTGTCCTCGAGCTTTTCGCGCAGACGGCGGATGTGTACCGTCAGCGTATTTTCGTGGCCGTAGTAGTCCTCGCCCCACGCCGCCATGCACAGACTGTCAAAGCTCACGATCCTGCTGCGGTTTTCCCAGAGCTTCTTTATTAGAATAAGCTCCTTTGCCGTAAGCGGAGTATCCGCGTCACCGCGCCTGACGCATGCGCGTGAGAAGTCCACATAGCAGCTGCCTATCTCTGCGCCCTGCTCCTCGGCGGCGATGGCGTAGGTCCTGCGCAGCAGTGCCTTTACACGCAGCACCAGCTCACGCATCAGGAAAGGCTTGACAATGTAATCGTCTGCGCCGAGCCGGAGCCCCGTGATCCGATCCTCGCCGCTGCCGCGCGCCGTGAGGAAAATGACGGGTGCGTCCGTATACTCGCGCAGCTGCTCATACAGCTCAAAGCCGCTGCCGTCCGGGAGACTTACGTCCAGCAGCATCAGCGCGACGGGGTGGATCGCCGCCACGGACAGCGCCTCCTCGCAGCTTGCTGCCGTATAGATATTAAAGAAGCCTTCCTTGAACAGCGCGTCCGACACGGTCCTGAGAAGCTCCTTCTCATCGTCAACTATAAGTATTTTCTTGTTGATAAGTTCATTCATCGCGATCACCGCCCAAATCGTATAGTAACACTTTTTTGCCCAATATTGAACACATATCCAGCGCTTTAAGCAAATTTAAGGCTGAGTTAAGCTGCATTTAAGCGTGGGGAAATCCCGGCGTGCTATTATTCCGAGCGTTGGCAGGGAAGTCTGCCGCGGAAAGGATGATAATTATGGATCAGATAGTCGCCACATACGGGCTGACAAAAAAGTATAAGGACTTCCGCGCAGTGTCGCAGCTCGACATGACGGTGCGCGAGGGACGGATATACGGCTTCCTCGGCCCGAACGGCGCGGGGAAATCGACCACGCTCAAGATGCTGCTCGGTCTTGTGCAGCCCAGCACCGGGAGCATAGAGCTCATGGGCAAGCCAATGAACGGCAGGAACAGAATAGAACTGCTGCGCAATACCGGCTCGCTCATCGAGTCACCGTCATTTTACGGGCACCTGACGGCGCGGGAGAACCTGCGCATATACACGACGCTCCTCGGACTTCCCGAGAAGAACATTGACGAGGTGCTCCAGATCGTCAGGCTCGACAGGCAGGAGGGCAAAAAGCTCTCGGCCTATTCTCTCGGCATGAAGCAGCGCTTCGGCATAGCCTCGGCGATGCTGGGCTTCCCGAAGCTGCTGATCCTCGATGAGCCGACGAACGGCCTTGACCCGTCCGGTATACAGGAGATGCGCGAGCTTATCCGCTCACTGCCGGAGCGCTGCGGCATGACCGTCATCATCTCAAGCCATATCCTCAGTGAGATCGACCGCATCGTCGACGATATCGGCATCATTGCAAACGGCGAGCTTCGCTATCAGGGTGAGCTTGAGCGTCTGCATGAGATAGACGAGGGGAAGACACTGGAGGAGATCTTCCTCGATATGACCGGAAAGGATCTGAGCCTGTGACCGCTTTGCTGAAAGCCGAATATCTCAAAAACCGCCGCCGTTATATTTTCCTGACGGCGCTTGCCCTGACCGCGGCTGCCGGTGCATGGGCGTTCTATGGCAGCTATACCGGGGAGAGCGGGAGCTTCGCCCTGGAAAACGGCTATATGCTCTATCTCTATCAGCTCCCGCTTATCAATACTATCTTTTTCCCGCTCATGTGTACGCTCATCGCCTCGCGCCTTGCCGAGACAGAGCACAGCGGAGGCGGCTTCCGCCGCCTGTGCGTTATCGCGGAGCGGGGGAGCGTGTATGATGCGAAGCTCATCTACGGCCTTGTTCCGGTGCTGCTGTGCGCTGTGCTCTTCTGCGCCGCGGCCGCCGTCTCGGGGCAGATCGCGGGCTTTACAAAGCCGCTGCCGGTGAAGCTGTACCTCATCCACCTGCTCTTTACCCTTGTGCCGACGGCGGCGCTGTATATCCTTCAGCACTCCCTGTCCATGCTCATCGAGAATCAGGCCGTGCCGTTGTGCGTCGGTGCCCTCGGTGAATTTATGGGGCTGTTTTCTTTGTTCCTGCCGCAGCTCGGCGCGCTGCGCCGATACTTTCCGTGGAGCTGGTATGGCGCTCTCCAGTTCGTCGGGCTCTTCGGCTGGACGAATGAGACGAGGTACGCCGACGCATACCTTGCCGTCATGGGCTATGACTGGCTGTGCCTTGCTATATCGGTCTTTGCAGCGCTGTGCTTCTACACTGCGGGCAGGATTCTGTTTTCCCGAAAGGAGATATGAGCAATGTTATGTAAACTTATCCGCGCCGAGCTTATGAAGCTGCGCCGCTCGCCGGTCTGGCTGGCGTTTATTGTCATGCCGGTCATACCCGCGCTCATGGGGACTTTCAATTATCTCGAAAACCTTGAGCTTCTGCGCAGCGAGTGGTACAGTCTCTGGACGCAGCACACGATTTTTACGGACTATATTTTTCTTCCGCTGCTCATCGGTATCTACTGCTCATACACGATGTATATCGAGCAGAAGAACCATAACTGGAATCGTGTGCTCACCGCGCCTGTGCCGAAAGGCATGGTGTTTGCCGCAAAGCTTGTCTGCGTCGGATTTATGATACTCCTCAGTGAGCTGTGGATCGCCGTACTCTATGTTGCCTCCGGTAAGCTTGTCGGCCTGAGTGCCGCCGTGCCGCTGGGCGAGCTTACGGTCTGGTGCCTGTTCGGGACGCTCGGCGGCCTTGTCATGGCGGCGATGCAGCTGACGGTGTCGCTCTTCCTGCGCGGCTTTGCCATGCCGGTCGCAATATCGCTTGCGGGCGGTCTGTCCGGGCTGCTCTTTCTCGCAAAGCACATGGGACATATCTGGCCGTATTCGCTCATGGCCTACGGCATGAACTCCAACTCTCCGCAGGAGCTGATGAAAAGCGGCTATGCCGGGTTTATGATCACCTGCGCGGCGTATCTCTGCATTTTCACGGTGATCGGTTCCGTGATACTCTCCCGCCGCGACAACTGAAAAGCAAAACGAAGCCCGAGCCGGTACGGCTCGGGCTTCGTCTTATAAACAGCGGCAAAAACGCCTGTAAAAAGTAACCAAAGTGGGGCGCTGTAAAACTACATTACAGAAAAATACGACAAAAAAGTTGAGGTAATGTGCGCTTTTGTGCAATTTTGACACGGTTCGACGGAAAAAGGGTTACATAATAATCCCCCACGATTTGACTAATATGAAAAAACGTGCTATAATGCCGCCGTCAAATCCCCAGAGGAGGGTAGAGCTTATGCAAGTGCTGGACATGATACTTGATGTTCTGGCGTACATTTGGTATGGGATAAAAAAGATTTTTAAGAACCCGCTGTCGAGAGATGCGGCGATAGTTCTGCTTTCGGTACTGGTCAGCGTGCTTGTGATAAACGCGAGGACGAAGAGCATAAACGAACAGGCGGAGCAGAGGATCGCGGCGATAGAGCAGCGTTACCAGAGCGAGCTTGCCGCGGCGCAGACCGCAGGCTCGACAACGCAGTCGACACAGCAGTCCCAGTATTCGGCCGACGCGGAGTACATAGCAAAGGTCGTCGCTGGCTGCGCTACATATTACAGCGAGAACGTTCAGCGAGCCGTGGCATGGTGCGTGCTCAACCGCGTGGACAGCGCGCTGTATCCCGATACGATCGAGGAAGTCTGCGAACAGGCCAACCAGTGGCAGGGCTATGAAAACGCCCCGCTTATCGACAGCATATGCCAGGTGTGCCAGGACGTTATAGACACATGGCAGTCGGGCGGAGTGCGCGATATCCCGAGAGAGTGTGTCTTCCTCAGAATGACGGAGGACGGCGTCGAGCTGCGTACCGAGTTTACCGGCGGCAACACATGGAACGTTGTGAACAATTGAGTAAAAAAACAGGAGCTGCTGCAGCTCCTGTTTTTTTATGTTTAGTTATCCGGTATCGCCGTGGCGAAATAGAAGATGTCGCTCATCAGGCGCTCAACGCCGAACTGCACGGGATTTATGAGCTCGTTTCCGAGGATGATGCTTCCGGTCTGCCCGCCGTCGAGCGTGTAGGCGTTATAGCAGCCGTGGGCGATCATCGAATCCGCGGCCTGGCGGAGCGTGACATAGACGTAATAATCTGGACTCTGGCAGTTGATCGTCATGGCAAGATAGTGGAGCTTGCCGAGCTGGCCTATCGCGCAGCGGGCGTAGGTGTCCCGCACCTCACCGAGGGGATAGTCGTAAGGCGTGACGTCAACGCCATTATCGACCATTACCGGGCCGAAGCTGAGAGAGAACATGACATTGTTTTCATCTAAATATGCCTGAGCCTCGGCTTCTGTCCCGAACTGATTCTCATAAGTAAAGAGCATATCGCCGCTGTCGGTGAAGAGGCAGGCCTGGCCGGCGGTGAGACAGCTGCGCATGAGCGTCCCGTTGTACGCGTACAGACCGAAGCAGCGGTCGGGGAGATCGTAGAAATCACCGCTGACGGCAAGCACGGCGTTTGCCTGTGCGGCGAGATCCGTCGGATAGTAATAGGTCTGCCCGCCGAAGTTATCGTCGGCGATCTTGCGGCGCAGCTGACTTGCGTCAGCGATGAAGACCTCGGCAAAGGTGCCGACCGCGCCGTGCTCGCTCTCCTGCCAGACTATGGCAAGGATCGTTTCGTCAAGATAGTAGCGGATGACGCCGCCGTTTATGAGCTCCTTGTCGGGGTTCCAGTCAAGCTCCTGCCCGTCAATGAGCTTCTTAGCCGCATCGGTCTCCAGCAGCGCAGAGATAACGGCGGGATCCGTTGTTTCACCGTAGCGGCTCTGATCGGGCTTGGGGCCGGGACTTGTCAGATCAGGCAGCGTGTAGTGAAAATCAATGTGCTCCATCGCGGAGCAGGCCTTTTCAAAGCCGGGCATATCATCGGCGGGGTATGCAAGCGCATAGAGGGCGGAGAGATCATCGACCTGCCAGGCATCGCCGCTGTAACTCATATTCAGGGTAAGCGTCTCCTCGCGCAGGTAATCGCCGATGTGCTCAAGGCGCTTGCTCACGGCGAGCTCGTAGGCGTTTGTGAGCACCTCGGGCAGATACTCGCCGTCATCGCTGTATACCTCGGCCGGTCGCTTTGCCGCGCCTACAAGGCCGGCAAGCTCCGCCTGCATCTCAGGCTCAATGCCATCGATAAGCGCGGCGGTGTCCAGATACGTGACCTCTACCTCGGCAGTCGCTGAGCGGAAGCTCTGCCGCGGATCGCCTGATATGACGGCGCTGAAATTTTCAAAGGCCGCGCCGCTTATCAGTCCGCTGTCCGAGGGCTGTTCGATGGCGGAGAGCGCCTCTTCAAGCGCAGGGCGGGGAGGGGAGGACGGTCTGAGAATAAGAAATGCGGCGGCAAGCGCCGCGATAATAAGTACGACAGTGATAATAAGCGCGAGTTTTCGTTTAGCCATGAGTATTCTCCAAAAACAGTTCACAAGTTATGGTGCACAAATTTTACACTGAACATTTGAAATCGTCAAGCGCCGAGCTTGTAAAATGCGAAGAATAATTATATAGTAGATGCAAGCCAAATCACGGAGGAAAAGCAAATGTTTTTTGACACACATGCGCACTATGACGATAAGGCCTTTGATGAGGACAGAGACAGCCTGCTTGCCGCGCTCCCGGAGAGCGGCGTGACGCTGGTCATTGACCCGGGCTGCGACGTTAAAAGCAGCCGGGCGGCGATAGAGCTTGCCGCGCGCTATGAGCATGTATACGCGGCAGTCGGCATACACCCGGAGGAGCTGGGGGACTTCACTGAGGAGAACCTTAATGAGATCGCGCACTTGGCGGCGGATAGAAAGTGCGCTGCCGTCGGCGAGATCGGCCTTGACTATTACTGGGATGATACGCATAAGGCCGAGCAGAAGGAGCTTTTCAGGCGGCAGATCGAGTTGGCACTTGAGCTCAGCAAGCCCATAATCGTCCACGACCGCGAAGCGCACGGCGACAGCCTTGAGCTTGTCAGCCGCTATCCGGAGCTGCGCGGCGTGTTCCACTGCTTTTCCGGTTCCGCGGAGATGGCGAAGGAGCTCCTGCGGCGCGGCTGGTACCTGGGCTTCGACGGACCCGTGACTTATAAGAACGCGAGAAAGGCGCTTGAGGTTCTGGAGCTGTGCCCGATGGACAGGCTGCTGCTTGAGACAGACAGCCCGTATCTCAGCCCCGTGCCGATGCGCGGGAAACGGAACGATTCGAGGAATCTGAAATACATCGCGGAGAAGATAGCCGAGGTCAAGGGCTGCACTGCCGAAGACATTGCACGCGCCGCGTATGAGAACGGACGCAGGCTGTTCGGAATTTAATACAGATGGCTTCAGCAAAGGCCGGACAGCCTTTGCTGAAGCCATTTTTTGCCTGCCAAAATGTGACAGGCAATTACACACGGCTCGGGATATACTTGCTATAGAAAATATAACAAGTAAATATCTTTTAGTGGGAACTTTTGGTGAGGAAGTACGTCTATAAAAAAGAAAGGCATCGGGACAAGTCTCGCCCGGAGCAAACATAAGGCAAATCTGTAATTTTTTGACGCCAAAGAATTATTAAGAATTGCCGGTGAAACGCTGGAAGCCTTGAAAATACACGCGGCGCGCACAGATGCTGCATAGTTTTCTGTAACAATTTGAAATTTTTTGAGATTTTTATGTTTTTGGGGCTTGCAATTTGAAGAGACTTGTTGTAATATTATAGCCGAAACGTAACAGTTTTTTTACTTTATTTCAAAAACTGTTCGTGATAAACCCGCAAAGACCCATAGCACAGTAAATCATTATACCCGAAAGGGTAGTTTAGGGGGAGCAAATATGAAGAAACGGATCATCAGTGCTCTGCTGACAGTGCTCATGGTCATGTCCCTGTTCACGGGGCTGTCCGTAAGCGCTTACGCAGACGACGAAAATCCTCAGGTGGTCGAGTATACCCTCAAGGCCGGCGACTATGTTCTTAAACTCTGCCAGGCACAGGGCATCAACTACTTCACCTGCAAGGATGCTATTATAAAGCTCAACGGGCTGAAGAGTGAAAACGACTTCAGGTTCCTGGCCGTGGGCAGAGTGATCAAGCTGCCTGCGACTGACGCTGCGGCTCTGAACATCATTGCCAGCGGCAGTACCGGCACCGGCACCGGTTCGACCGGCTCTACCGGTACCGCAACGGGAACCGTCAGCGCCGCAAAGGGCAGCGACAGTGTCGCTTATTATCTGATCCCTTACACGATCCAGCGCGGCGAGACTGTTGCGGGCATCTGCAACTCTCTGGGCATCAGCTTCACCAACTATGCCGATCTGATCATGAGGCTCAACAACATCTCCAGCTGGAACAAGGTCGCCGCGGGCAAGACTCTGCTTTTGCCTTCGCCCAAGGCTCCTGCGATCGGCACTACCTGCTATCAGATCGTTGCGCATAAGGTCGGCTCCGGCGAGACCGCTTACAACATGGTCGCAAGCTACGGCGTCGACTACGGTCAGAACACCAAGCTGCTCCAGGCACTGAACAACACCAGCAACCTTGCAAAGGTCAAGGCCGGCAGCACTTTCTACATCCCCGTTGCCACCACTATTACTGCCAGCAATACTGGCAACACCGGTAATACTGGCAACACCGGCAACACCGGTAATACCGGTAATACCGGCGACACTGGCAACAGCGGCAACAACAGCAGCCAGAAGTACAGCATCACTCCCAATATCAACACCGCTTACGGCACCATGACTTTCTACGTCAACAATACTGCGGTCAGCTCCGCAGCGGCAGGCGATAAGGTCACGGTCGATGTCAACACCACTGACGGCAAGGCGATAAGCAGCCTGATCGTCAAGCATGCCGACGGCAGCGCCGATGTCAAGCTCGAGGGCAACACTTTCATCATGCCCGGCTGCAACGTCCGTGTCGATGCCGAGATCAACAGCGGCTACGATATCGAGATCGAGAGCAACTATCCCACCATCACCGCGGCTACTGTAAGCGGCGTTTCCGTAAGCTCCGCTTCTCAGGGCGCGAATGTCAAGATAGTCAGCACCGACCCCGGCTACATGGTCGATTCCGCGACTGTGTACTACTCGAGCTGGCTCGGACTGAAGAAGTTCGTCACCGTGAACGACGCGATGTGCTTCATCATGCCGGCTGAGAACGTCACCGTAAAGGCGACTCTCAAGCCCGTGCCTACATATAACTTCTACAGAGCCGACTGCGTCAACGGCAGCTTCGACCTGCAGGTAAACGGCTTCAGCGCAAGCAAGGCCGCAAAGGGCACTCAGGTCACCATCGTCTGGAAGGCAATGGATGGCTACACTCTGTCCGGCATCTCCGTTACCGAGAAGAAGACTGGCACGTCTGTCAGCGTTCTTAACAATTCCTTCACCATGCCCGGCTGTGACGTCGAAGTCAAGCTGACCTTTGGCAAGACCGATAACGCGATCGTTATCAATGCTGTCGAGGGCGGCATACTCAACGCTTTCGATATCAAGGGCAATTCCATCACCGAGGCAAAGACCGGCGATCTTATCACCGTCAAGCTGAAAGACGGCTCGAGCGAAGCGGGCTACGGCAGCAAGTTCAATCTGACCGTTACACGCAACGCTGACGGCAACCTCGTTGCAATCACTCCTGAAAATGGCCCTGCTGAGTCGTACACTTTCACCATGCCTGCGGGCGGTGTCACGGTCGACGGACAGTTCATCGGCGACAATAAGGAGATCAGCGTCACATTCAACGGCGGCAGCAACGGCAATACCGTTATCATCAATGATGCACGCTTCACCGAGGCCGGAACCGTGAAAGCCGCAGTCGGCAGCAAGGTCATCCTTGGCACGCTGGCAAGAGACGGCTATGCATTCAACAGGTTCGAAGTATCCGTGGACGGCGAGTACAGCGTTGAGCAGACCGAGCTTGCAAACGCTCAGGGCTATATCCTCATGCCTAACGGTGCTGTCTCTATCGAGGCATTCTTCGCGGCAGACGCGATACCTCTTGAGGCCGCAACTATCAAGGGCAGCGGCAATGTAAGCTACCAGGTCTCTACTACCGGCAAGGACGGCGAGTACAAGACCGCCTGCAGCAGCAAGGTCGGCGACTGGGTCAAGATCATTGTCAAGCCCAGCAATGCAGGCTTCATTGTACCCGAGGACGCAATTCAGGTGACCGATAAGGCAACCGGCAAGTCCATTAAGCTTACAAAGATCGATAACACCAGCTACATATTCCAGATGCCTTCTCAGGGCGTGAATGTCTCTGTAACTCTGGTCGGAGACCCGCACAAACTCACGCTCAAGACCATAAATGCGGATAACAACAGCACAGATCTCCAGGGCAAGAGCCTGTGGCAGATCTCCATCGAAGAAGATTGGCCCATAGTCGAAAACGATCCTAATGGCGGCACTACAAAGGCTGATGTCAAGGCCAACGACCCGATCGTTCTCTCTCTCACCGAACCCGGTGCTGCAAACTATGTGATCGAAAAGGTCGAACTCAAGACCAGCGGCGGCTTATTCGCAGGCGGAATCGAGTACATCGGCAGTGAGTACTACTTCCCCATGCCTGACGCGGATACGACCTGCACCGTATATCTCAAGGCAAAGACCACCAGCGACGTGTCTCTCAACGGCAGCCTCATCTATGACAAGGCTCGCGGCAGTGCAAACTTCGAGATGAACGGCACAGCGATAGGCTCCTGCAAGGCCGGCGACATTGTTATGGTCCGCGCGACCGCGGCTGGAGGTTTTACCTACGGTCCGGACGACATTTACATTACCAGAGCTGACGGCGGCCTGCTTACCCGCGGAACCAGCGTCGAAGACGGCAACTTCGTACCTGTATACGAGAAGAACGGCGAAAGCACTGTACTGACCGGCTGGACGTTCAAGATGCCTCAGGGCGGCGTGAAGGTCGAGATCGACTTCAGGCAGAGCGAAGCCAACGCGGTCGAACTCAAGGTCTATGATGAGAACGGCGCAGAACTGACCGGAAACGGCTATGTATCTGTTCAGTATGGCAGCAACAGCTTTACCGACGTCAGCGCCGATCTGGGCAAGGTACCTTATGGCACCACCGTGGCCGTCTCGCTGACTGACCTCGGCAAGAGCCTCTACGATCTGACCAAGGTCACCGTGGATGGAGTTACCTGCTACAACAACGGCAGCTACTACGGCTTCTACATGCCGAACACGACCGCGAAGATCACTGTTACCCTGACCACCAAGGCTCCCGAGCCCACCTACTTCAAGCTCAGCAGCAGCTATGAATACAACAAGGGCACCGTCGGATTCTTCGTCGGCGGGAACCCGGTCGACACTGCTACTGAAGTCGACACCGTCAGCATCGTGTTCACTCCCACAGCCGGATATATGCTTGACAGCTACACTATCGTCCGCAATACCGACAACGTGACGGTCAAGGAAGAGACCAAGCTTGCCGAGGGCAGTGCCAAGACTGTTGATGTAAAGCTGGCGGATGTTATGGATGACTTCACCGTTACCGCAAAATTTGTAAACAGGACTTACAAGACCACGATCAAGCTCGTCGATAAGGACGGCAAAGCGATCACCGACGAGAATCTCGTCCAGTTCAAAGGCCCGGACGGCAAGTATAAGGCTGTGAAGAACGGCTCCGAAATAGAGGTCGTATTCGATACCAACGTGAACATTAGCCTTACCTCTACCGGCAGCGGCTACAAGATCACGAAGTACACGATCACCGATGCCAGCACCAGCAAAGTCAAGACCGCTACCGAAAGCAATTGCAGCGATTTTAACTTCAAGGTGACAAAGGAAGGCGTGTCTGAAATCGAGATTCGCCTCGAGGTCAAGTAAGACCTTAACAAAATGTCCCCCTAACCGGCAGGGCTTCGGCCCTGTCGGTTTTTTATACCATGAAACAAAAATACCGGGCAGCTTCCGGATAAGGAAGCCGCCCGGTATATCTTGTTAAGCGTCTCAGAATGAAACTATGAGCTGCATCTTGAAGCGCTCCTCACCGTACACGGCGTGGGGGATGTTCTTCGGCATGATAAGGGTTTCACCCTCATGGAGAATGAATACCTCGCCGCCGACGGTGAAGCGGCCTGTGCCGTCGAGCACCGTGACCATCGCGTCGC
>CAVFGM010000190.1:0-7554 GCA_963621955.1 Bacteroidaceae bacterium | reverse complement strand
TTGCGGGTGAGGGTTCACAGGGAGAGGGGGAGTCGAAACACCCTCTCCCTGTGCGTGTCTTTGGTGACTTTCTCCACGTCGAGAAAGTCACCCCACGGAGTGACCAGCAGTGATACACTGCGAAAAAGCCTATCAAGAACACCCGCCGGACGGCGGGTACTTGCACACGCTTTTGTACACATGATTTGATTGCAAACATGTACATTATAAATGAATCATGGAACGATTAAAATAATGTGCACAGGGAGGCGAGCGTGTGGAAGGCTTCAGGATAGATACAAGTGACGAGAAAATTTCTTCCGTCAGCAGAACCATTAGAATAAAAGCCGAGACTTTCGATAAAATCAATGAGATAAATATGAAAACCGGCGTATCCTTCAACAAAATCGTCAACCAATGCATTGAATACGCACTGAAAAATTATGAGGAAGAACTTGTCCAAGTATAAATAAACATTATTTTTGCTTTTGCATAGGAGGGGTTTGCGTTGGAGGAGTCAACAAAATTCAAAAAGATGTATTTGAAGCTGTTTAACGCGGTCACAGATGCACTGGAAGAAAAGGACAGAGAGAAATCAGACGAAATTCTCAAAAAAGCACAATGCGATTGCGAAGAAATCTATATTGAAGAAGAATGATAAAGAACCGCACCGGATATCACCGGTGCGATTTTTGTTCCCCGGCGCTCTTTTTTCCCTTGACAGCTCGCATAGTCAATGCTATATTAATTAAGCAATTTCTTAATTAAGTAAATGCTAAATCAAGGAGCGGCTATGGATAATATAGAAGCGGTGCAGGTGATGACTCACCCGACAAGATTTCAGCTGATGCAGCTGCTAGGCAGACACCCATACTGCGTCAAAGCGCTTGCAAAGAAACTCGGCATCAGCGAAAGCGCGGTGTCGCAGCACATGAGTGTCCTGAAAAAATATGGGCTCGTCAGCGGCGTCCGGATGGGGTATCAGGTCCATTATATAATAGATGAAAAATCGGTGAATCGGATCGTGGAGGAGTTCACAAGGCAGATGGGTCAGCTTACGGCGCGGCATGGCGATGCGAGCTTTGCCTGCGAGTACGCGGGTGAATGCAACAGAAGAAACAGCGCGGGGGAGAAGTCCTGTGGTAAATGATTATTTGATAGAGAAAAAGCCGATAAAGGCGCTGCTGCTTTTCGCGCTGCCTATGATAATCGGCAACTTTTTTCAGAAAACATACATAATGGCTGACTCCGCCATCGTCGGGCGCTTCGTGAGCGAGGGTGCGCTTGCAGCAATCGGCGCATGCGACGCGCTGACGAATATCTTTATCTGCATCGCGATAGGCGGCGGTATAGGCGCGTCTGTCATTGTCAGCCGTGATTTCGGCTCAAAGGAATATGTAAAAATGCGCGAGGCCGTGAACACGGCGCTGCTCGCGTTTCTCGGCGTGAGCATACTGCTCGGAGCCCTCGGGCTGCTTCTGAGCCGCAGCATTATGGTCGCGCTCCATACGCCGGAGAACGTGCTCGACATGGCGGATGAATACCTGAGGATATATTTCATCGGACTGCCGTTCCTGTTTATGTATAACGTCATTTCCTCGATGTTCAACGCGCTGGGAAAGTCGCGCATCCCGCTCGGCTTTCTGATCTTCTCCTCGGTGTTCAATGTCTGGCTCGACCTGCTGCTGGTGCGGCGCTATAACATGGGCATCGCGGGCGTGGCATGGGCGACGCTTATCGCGCAGGGGATATCGGCAGCGCTGTCATTCATCGTGCTGGTCGCGGAAATGAAGAAGTTCGGCAAAGAGAGGGTGCGGCTGTTCGACCCGGCGGGCTTCTCGGCAATGACGAACATCGCCCTGCCGTCCATATTGCAGCAGTCAACAGTGTCGATAGGAATGATGCTGGTGCAGTCGGTCGTCAACAGCTTCGGCTCCGAGGCGCTGGCGGGCTTCTCGGCGGCGATGAGGATAGAGGGAATATGCTGCGTGCCGCTCGCGGGCGTTGCAAACGCGATGAGCTCCTACACCGCGCAGAACATCGGGGCGGAAAAGCTCGAGCGCGTGAAGGAGGGCTACCATGCGGCGAATCTCTTCATCGCTGTGTGCGCAGTCATAACCGCGGCGATAACGGAGACGTTCACGACGGAGATCATTTCAATGTTCCTCGGCGCGGACGGCACGGCGACGGCGCTCGGCACGGGCTGCGCGTATCTGTCCTTCATAGGCTGGATGTACGGCGTGCTCGGTGCAAAGCTCGTGGTCGACGGGCTGCTGCGCGGCGCGGGCGATACGAGGATGTTCACGATAGCAAACCTTGTGAACCTGTTCATACGTGTATTCGTCGCAAATGTGTTCGCCCCGCGCTTTGGGATCGCTCTGGTATGGTACGCGGTGCCGGCGGGCTGGTTTGCAAACTGGCTGATCTCCTACATCCAGTACCGCCGGGGAAAATGGCGGAGCATATACGTAAAGCACGCGGAATGATGGATTATGCCAAATGTTAACTTAGTTTAACATTACCGCTTTCCCGTTGAATTTACAGCACCGGAATGCTATAATACCGGCGATATGGATATTCTTATAAACCAAATACTTGAACACAAGGAAGCCGCCGCCCTCCCCTCGCTGCTGGAGAGCGGAGGGCTTCCTGCGCTCATTTCCGGGCTTTCGCCGGTACACAGGGCAAACCTCGCCGCGGCGCTTTACAATAAGCTCGACCGCCCGCTCTTCGTCCTGTGTCAGGACGATACGGCGGCCGAGAGCTTCGCGCGCGACCTGCATGCCATGCTGGGCATAGAAGCCGACACGCTCCTGATGCGCGAGTTTACATTCTACCCTGCCGAGGCCGCGTCGCGGCAGGCGGAGCAGCGGAGGATATCGACGCTCTATAAGCTCGCCAAGGGCGAGAGCCGCGTGTGCGCCGCGTCCGTCTCGGGCTTCGTGCAGAGGACGCTGCCGCCGTCGGCACTGCTTAAAGCCGCGTTTGAGATAAAGGACGGCGGCACATACCCGCCCGATGAGGTGGAGACGGCGCTAATAAGCTGCGGCTATTCGCGCACCGAACAGGTCGAAGGCCCCGGCCAGTACGCGCGGCGCGGCGGCATTCTTGACTTCTTCTCGCCGCACGATACGGAGCCTGTGCGTATAGAGTTCTGGGGCGACGATATCGACTCAATGGCGCACTTCGAGATATCGAGCCAGCGCCGCACGGAGCATATGGACGAGTGCGTGATACTTCCGGCGACGGAGGCGCTGCCGTCTCTTGCCGAGGGCGGCATACCGGCGCTGTGCGGGGAGATAGAAAAATTCGCGCTGAACTACTCAAAGCGCCGCAGCAGCGAGACGGCGTCTACCCTCGCGGCAAATATGCGCGCGGACGCGGAAAGGCTCAGCCAGGGTATACTGATATCGGACGCGGACAGGTACCTGCCGATGATATATCCGATGGCCTGCGCGGCGGACTACATCCCGCCAGACGCTTTCGTATTCCTCGACCAGCCGAACCACTGCGCCGAAAAGCTGCGCGATTATGAAAAGCAGCTCGGCGCGGACATCGCGGAGCTTCAGCGCCGCGGGCTTATCGCCGCGGGAGCGGACAGCTTCAGGCTCGGTACGGATAAATTTTTCAAGACCTTGCCCGAATGGCCGGTATACATGGCCGATTCCTTCACGACAGGCCGCTGCCCAGTCGCGCCGAAAACGCTCACAAGCATCTCGGCAAAGCAGCTTCCGTCATACGGCGGCAATGCGCAGGCCGCGGCGGACGACGTTGAGGCGTATCTGAAGCAGGAGTACCGGGTCGTCGTCCTTGCAGGCGATGAGCGCCGCGCAAAAGTATTGCAGGAGCTCTTCGGGAAGAAAAACATACCCGCGCTCATATATACGGAGCTTAAAAAGCTGCCGGAGCCGGGGCACTGCTCCATCGCGATCGGCGCAATATCCGCGGGCATAGAGTACCCGGCGCTGCGGCTCACGATACTTACGGATTCGCAGCTGCTGCGCGGCCACGGGCGCAAGGCGGGCACGGTGAAGAAGCTGCCGCCGAACCGGCAGCGCATCAATTCCTGCGCCGACCTTTCGATAGGCGACTATGTTGTACACGAAAACCACGGTATCGGCAGGTTTGCCGGCATCATAAAGATGCAGGTGGACGGCTTTGAAAAGGACTATATAAAAATAAACTACGCGGGGACAGACACGCTGTATGTCCCCGCGACGCAGCTCGACCTCGTGTCAAAGTACACGGGCGGGGGCGAGGAGAAGCCCGTCAAGCTCTCGAAGATGGGCGGCAGCGATTGGGTGAAGACCCGCAGCCGCGCAAAGAGTGCTGCGAAGGACATGGCGAAGAAGCTCATCGCCCTTTATGCCGAGCGCCAGCGCCTGCCGGGGCACGCCTTCGCGCCTGACAGCGAGTGGCAGCGAGAGTTCGAAGAGAACTTCGGCTACACGGAGACGGACGATCAGCTGCGCTGCACGGCGGAGATAAAGGGGGACATGGAGTCCTCTGTGCCGATGGACAGACTGCTGTGCGGAGACGTCGGCTTCGGCAAGACCGAGGTCGCAATGCGCGCGGTGATGAAGTGCGTGCTCGACGGCAAGCAGGCGGCGATACTCGTGCCGACGACCGTGCTTGCCCAGCAGCATTATCAGACGGCGCTGCAGAGGTTCTTCGGCTTCCCGGTGAACATCGGCGTACTGAGCCGCTTCCAGACTGCCGCGCAGACGACGCGGCTGCTATCGGACCTCGCTTCGGGAAAGTGCGACCTTGTTATCGGCACACACAAGCTCCTGCGCAAGGACGTGAAGTTCAAGGATCTCGGCCTGCTCGTCGTGGATGAGGAGCAGCGCTTCGGCGTGACGCACAAGGAGCACATCAAGGAGATGAGCCGCGGGGTCGACGTGCTGACGCTCTCCGCAACGCCGATACCGCGCACGCTGAATATGGCGATGAGCGGCATACGCGACATGTCCACCATCGAGGAGCCGCCTGAGGACAGGCTTCCGGTGCAGACCTTTGTTATGGAGCACGACTGGGGCGTTATCGCCGATGCGATACGCCGCGAGATCCAGCGCGGCGGGCAGGTCTATTACCTGCACAACCGCGTCGAGGATATCGAGCGCACGACGAAGAGGCTGCATGAGCTGCTCGACGATGTGACAATAGCTGTCGCCCACGGGCAGATGGACAAGGCGATGCTCTCGAACGTGATGGAGCGCGTGGTCTCCGGCGAGGTGCAGGTGCTTGTCTGCACGACGATCATCGAGACGGGCATAGATATCCCGAACGTGAACACGCTCATAATAGAGGACGCCGACAAGCTTGGCCTTGCACAGCTGCACCAGATCCGCGGCCGCGTCGGCCGCTCGACCCGCAGCGCCTCGGCATACCTGACCTTTCGGCGCGACAAGGTGCTTTCGGAGGTCGCAGAGAAGCGCCTCAACGCGATACGCGATTTCGCGCAGTTCGGCTCCGGTATCAAGATCGCCATGCGCGACCTTGAGATACGCGGCGCGGGCAATCTCCTCGGCGCGGAGCAGTCGGGGCACATGATAGACGTCGGCTACGATATGTACATGAAGCTCTTGAGCGAAGCGGTGCTTGAGGCGCGCGGCATCGAGGTGCCGGCGCGCGCGGAGTGCTCCGCCGACCTCGCTGTCGCGGCGAATATCCCGGACAGGTATATCTCCTCACCGGAGCAGCGCATGGATATCTACCGGCGCATCGCGCTTATCCGCACCGAGGAGGAGGCGGACGACCTGACAGACGAGCTCATCGACCGCTTCGGAGAGACGCCGCCGGGCGTCAACGCGCTCATCCATGTGGCGCTGCTGCGCGGCGAGGCGGGGCGTGCCGGGATAACCGACATCTCCCAGAAGCAGGGGACGCTGCGCTTTACCTTGAGCGACTTTGACATGGAGAAGGTCTCGGCGCTTTACGCGAGGGAGGAGTACAAGAACCGCCTGCGCGTGGAGGCCGGGTCGAAGCCCTGCATCAGCCTGAAGATAAAGAACAAGAACCGCGTTATCGACGAGGCGCGCAGCTTTGCCGCCGATTGGGCGGAGTGCGGAAAAATCGCCGAACAAAGTTCTTGACAAAACAAGCGACTGGTTTATTATTAGAACAGCGACAAAAATTAATGATACGGAGAATAATATGAAAAAACTGATAGCACTGATAATCATAGCGTGCCTGGCCTTCGCGTTTGCGGCCGGCTGCGGCAGCGTTGACAGCACCGGTGATGCGGCATCCGCCGAGGCAACAGAGACTCCCGCGCAGGAGACCGCCGCGGCGGCCCCGGCGCTGGACTATGACGCGCTGCGCGCTA
Organism: Bacteroidaceae bacterium; assembly: GCA_963621955.1. Taxonomy (GTDB): domain Bacteria; phylum Bacillota; class Clostridia; order Oscillospirales; family Oscillospiraceae; genus Limivicinus. Next base: position 1,247 of record CAVFGM010000190.1, on the reverse strand, counting down.
TCCATGGTGACGATGAAGTCGTCGCTACGGTGAACGGCCGTGAGGTCACATGGGGCGAATACTACGGCTGGCTCTACATGAACGCAAGACAGATCGAGAACTATTTCTCCCAGCTGGCGATGTACTACGGCATGAGCGCAGGCTGGAGCGACAGCATGGATGATTCGGGCACGACCTTTGCGCAGTACGCCGTACAGAGCGCTGAAAACACGATCAAGCAGTTTGCCGCGATAGAAGCCTTTACGGAGAAGAACGGGATAAAGCTTGACGAGACGGCGCTGGCGGATCGACTTGCTGAGCAGAAGAAGACCGATACCGCGAGCATCTGCGGCGAGGGGGCGACTGAGGATGATCTTGTCGAGAAGCTCGGCGAGATGAACCTGTCTATGGACGCCTACGAGCTTATGACGCTCTCGAACATCAAGTATCAGGAGAACTTCAAGTCACTCTACGGCGAGGATTCCGAGCTCGTCTCCGATGAGGACGCACTCAGCTACCTCAAGGAAAACGGCTACATGTCCGCAAACCATATCCTCATCATGACGAAGGATCCGTCCACCGGTGAGGAGCTGAGCGATTCGGACAAGGCTGACAAGAAGGCCAAGGCCGACGAGATATACAAGGAGCTTGCCGCGATAACAGACCAGAGCGAGCTTATGAAGCGCTTTGCTGAGCTCAAGGAGGAATACTGCGAGGACACCGGCAAGACCACCTACCCCGACGGATATACCTTTACCGAGGGCAAAATGGTGCCGGAGTTTGAGAACGCTGTAAAGGCGCTGGGCGATTACGAGGTTTCTGAGCCCGTGCAGTCCGACTACGGCTACCACATCATTCTCCGCCTGCCGGACGATCCTGACAGCGTTATCGACTATACTTCCCAGAACACCCCGATGACCGCGAGAAAGTACTGGGCGAATGCCGATTATGCGGAGCGCATGGAGGCTGTCCTCGATGAGACAAAGCTTGAGTACGTCCCCGGCTTTGCACAGATAGAGCTTGCGGACTTCATAAAGTAATAGAAAACGGAACTGGTGCAAAGAATTTCTTTGTAGCAGTTCCGTTTTGCCATTTGCATACAAAAGACTACTATTATAATTAATGGTTGATTGCATAATGAAGTTGGACACCTAAGAAAAAATCCATAGTGATTTTCCCAGCATGGTAGAATGAAGTTTGCACACAACATCTGCCAAGGGAGGGCAATCACTATGGACTGCCAAGATTATATCACAGAACCAGCAGAA
>CAVFGM010000189.1:0-21983 GCA_963621955.1 Bacteroidaceae bacterium | reverse complement strand
ACGCCTCTACTGCTATTTTTTCGTTTCGCTCTACCCCAACTATTGACACAGAGCCAAAATCACGCAGCCGCGCAAACGCTGAATAAAGCGATAATAGAAAACCGGCCTCGGGAAAATTTCCGAGGCCGGTTTTCTATGTAGATATCAATCCTTTTGAGTGAACACCCACTCACGCTGGATGCCGTAGCTGATGAAGAAAAGGCATGTATCAACAGCGAACTTGACAAGCGTGGCAAGTATAGGCACGCTGTTTGCAAGCAGGTGGTTTATAAGCGTCACAAGTCCCGCGGAGACAAGCATCTGCGGTATGCAGAGGCAGTAATACCGCACAAGCGCACGCTTGTAGTGCTTTCTGTTCTCGAACACGACAGCGTTATTCGCGCTGAAGTTTGCAAATGACGAGCAGGCACGTGCAACTGCTGTGGAGACAAGCTCGCGGTATGCACCCAGTCCCGCGCCGAAAAGCTTCATCACCAGATAGAACACGCCGAGGTCAATAAGTGTCGAGCCCATTGAGCTGAGCAGGAACTTGAACATGACCTTGAAGATGCGCCACGAATCCTTGACGGCGTTATAATGGGAGCTGTAGTCCTCCGGGTCATAGACCGTGGTGATCGGCTGCTCGATGAAGCCGATGCCCATGCGCTTCATGTTAAGAAGCATGTTTGTCTCATATTCAAAGCGCTCTCCGGAAATTTCGCAGAATCGCTTGAGATACTTTGCGGGAATGGCACGCAGACCTGTCTGCGTGTCCGAAAGCTTTATGCCGTAGCAGAGGCGGAACAGACGCGCGGTCGTCTTATTTCCGGCAACACTCCTCGGGGGGATGCCAGGCTGGTTAAAGTCACGGCAGCCAAGCACTACCTTATCCGGATTTTCCAGCATTTTCTCGCCGCAGGCAATGATATCCCGCGTGAGGTGCTGACCGTCGCCGTCAATGGTGATGACGCCCTTGACTTCCGGGAGCTTCTCCGCGACATAGGCAAAGCCGTCTTTCAGGCCGCGCCCCTTTCCGCGGTTGACCTCATGCGTCAGCACAGTGCACTGCTCATGCGCGGCAGCCTCCTCGAACCAGTGCAGATGCTCCGCATCGCTGCCGTCGTTGATAATGACGATGTGCTCGAAGCCGCTTCCGATAAGCTCCTCGATGACGCCTTTGAACTTTTCATTCGGATCAAGCGACGGCAATATTATCGCCATGCACTTCAGACATTCAAGTTTTTCTGACATATCCGTTCATCCGCAAGGGACGGATCCACCTGTCTTTCTTAGTAAAGTTCCAGAGAAATAGCTCTGATATCGTCGTTTGTATCGACAACAATGACCCTCATGTTGCTTGTATCCTCGACCTCGCCCTTGCCGGGAACAAAAGTCGTGGCCTGGGCTGTGATATCGCAGATATAGAAGCCGTCGCCTAACGAGGTGGCGTTATTGAGGACCGTGGAATCGATGCGGACAGAGGCGGTATGCGCCCAGCTCAGACCGTCCATTGCTTCCTTCATGCGTGTGTCAAGGTCAGCGCCGAGCTTCAGATACGGTGCAAGCCGCCCATAGCCGTAGGTCGGATCGACCGCGCCTGAAGTATAGGTCAGATAGCGGTCAACAAAGCCCGCCGCAAACTCGCTCAGGCGCTCAAGCTCACTCTCGCTGCAGGGCTTGATAAACTGGGAATCGTCCTTGTTCGGATCGATCACAAAGTCGTTGCCGTTCTCATCCTTGATGACGGGTTCGAGCTTGCCGATGCAGTGGTCAAACCTGTATCTGACCTTGGTCGGCAGCCCCTCAAACTCGTCATAGTAATCCTTCAGAACGTCGTAACGGATATTGTCCTCGATAATGTATTTATCGCTGAGCTCAACGCCGTTGAGCCAAACGGAGAAAGACCTCGGTACGACCGCTTCGACGGAGCTGTACAGGCCGGTGAAGTCAAACTCCTCCTTATACAGCTTCCACGGCAGCATGCCGAACTCGACCTTGTCCTTATAGCTCTCATCCTCAACAAGGCTGACAACGCCGAACGGACTGCCGTTGCACTTGAGAGTGTAGGTAACGACCGTACCGGAATCGGAGCTGCCTTTCCTGGAATAGGTGACGCCGTTCTTGAGCATGTCCTTGACATATTCTGCGACCTCGTCATCAGACTGCACCTCGTGCGGCATGGCGGCAATAGTGTCCGCAATACCGGCGCCCCAAAGCTTGTCGTTAAGCTCCGCGACATATTGATCCATCGTACCGGTGGGCTGCGCCGCCTCATATTCCTCGGCGTATCTCCACACCTTGGCAAGCCCGAAAGTTGCAGCTGCGACCAGGACGGCCGCGTATATGCCCATGCATATCCAATAAACATGGGAATTCTTTTTCTTTTTTCTGGCCATCTAACTCACCTCGCCATCATTTGAACATGAAAGCATCGGGCAATGGGCGCGGCTGACCATTCTCCGCGGAGCAGCTGTTGACGTACCGCCCCTCGTAGTACATGACGGTCGAAGAGCCGCCGTCCATGTTGCAGGCATTGACTGCGCCGTAGTCCATAAGAATATCGATAACATCCTGATACTTCGCGCCTATGCTGTGCAGCTGGCGGCCGTCGATAACAAGCATGATAACCGCGCCGTCAGCACGCTGTGCAATGGCGGTTCTCGGGTTGACGCCGCTCGAAAGATACTCGGAGGGAGTAGGCTCGCCGTTGGAGATAAGGATAGGCCCGAAAGAGACACCGTTGACGATCCCCTTGTCAATAATGTCATCGTATTCAAAATACCCGACGTGGAGGATACCGTCTTTATCAAAACCGGCAAAGCCATCGGCCGAACCGTCTCCGCCGTTATATATCTCACCGTTGATGACGGTTATGCCCTCGGGAATACCGCCGAAGCCGCCGCCGCCGTCGTCCTTGAAGCCGCCGGCATTGATTCCGCCTGCGGCGCCGTATTTACTGACAAGCTCATCAAGCTTAAGGCCAACGCCGCCGTAGCTGTCCGGCATACCGACAAAGACGCGCGACGGATCAAGAACAGTTATCATGTAGCCGACAAAGCCGTTGCCCTTTATGTCTGTGAAAATGACACCGTCCCCGTCGTCATCGACAAGGCCGTAAGCATCCTTGCCGTCATCGGTCTGCGCAGCTTCACCGGCCTGAATGGTAATGAGCGAGGTGTCGGTAGTGATATTCTTATCCATCTCTTTGACGCTTATCTCTTTAAGCTCCTCCTCGGTGAGGAAGATCTTCGGGATAAACTTGAAGCGGCGCGTCTCATCCATGGTGCTGATGAAAATATCACGCAGCGCGGGAGACGGGCCTTTGACGATTATATACTCAAGCGTAAGGCAGGCGCAGCCTATAATGATGCCGGAGATGATGATGAACCCGGCGATCCTGTCCCAGATGCGCTGGCGCTTTCTGCGCCTGAGCTTTTTCTCGCGGAGTGCTTCGGCCTCGGCAGCTTCGTCATAGGTCTCGTCTGCATCTATTTTATTGTTTATTTCGGTTTCACTGTTTCTTTTCTTCACTGTTGCACCTTCGCAGTTCTATTTAGTAAACGCACATATACACTGGCGGGCGTGGACACAATGATCCAAATTACCAACGTATTTTACCATAAGGCGGCCAAGCTTACAAGCAATATTTAGCTTATTTAATAAAATTGTAAAAGTTTACATAATTTCGTCCCATACTGCAATAAAAGCGCCCCCGTTCGGATGAACGGGGGCACAGGTTTGCTTTGGGTTATCGAGAATTACTCGTTGATGCCGATGACAACACCGGAACCGACGGTACGGCCGCCTTCACGGATAGCGAAGCGGAGACCCTGCTCGATAGCGATCGGGGTGATCAGCTCAACGTCCATGTCGACGTTGTCGCCGGGCATGCACATCTCAACGCCTTCGGGCAGAGAGATGACGCCGGTAACGTCGGTGGTACGGAAGTAGAACTGAGGACGATAGTTGTTGAAGAACGGGGTGTGACGGCCGCCCTCTTCCTTGGACAGGACGTAGACCTGACCCTTGAACTTGGTGTGGGGGTGGATGGACTTGGGTGCAGCCAGAACCTGACCACGCTCAACAGCCTTCTTGTCGATACCGCGGAGCAGGCAGCCGACGTTGTCGCCAGCCTCTGCGTACTCGAGGGTCTTGTGGAACATCTCGGTACCGGTAACGGTGGTCTCAGTGCTCTCGTCCTTCAGACCAACGATTTCGACCTTGTCGCCAACCTTGACGCGGCCACGCTCAACACGACCGGTAACAACAGTGCCGCGGCCGGAGATGGTGAAAACGTCCTCGATGGGCATAAGGAAGGGCATGTCAGCCTTACGATCGGGAGTGGGGATCCAAGTGTCAACAGCTTCCATGAGTTCCTTGATGCAGTTGAACTCGGGAGCGTTGGGGTCGTTGGACTCGCAGACGAGTGCGTTCAGAGCGCTGCCGCGGATGATGGGAGTGTCATCGCCAGGGAAGCCGTAGAAGTCAAGCAGCTCGCGGACTTCCATCTCGACGAGCTCGAGGAGCTCTTCATCGTCGACCTGGTCGCACTTGTTGAGGAAGACCAGAACGGAAGGAACGTTGACCTGACGGGCGAGCAGGAGGTGCTCACGAGTCTGAGCCATGGGGCCGTCGGAAGCAGCGATAACGAGGATAGCGCCGTCCATCTGAGCAGCACCGGTGATCATGTTCTTGATATAGTCGGCGTGGCCCGGGCAGTCGACGTGGGCGTAGTGACGGCCCTTGATCTCGCCGTCTTCGCCGGTCTTGTAGTTGTGGCCCTGACGGTCATAGGTCTCGTACTCGACGTGAGCGGTGTTGATGGTGATACCACGCTCTCTCTCTTCGGGAGCCTTGTCGATGGAAGAGTAGTCGGTGTACTCAGCGCCGCCGAGCATTGCCAGATACTTGGTGATGGCAGCGGTCAGAGTGGTCTTGCCGTGGTCGATGTGGCCGATGGTGCCGATGTTGCAATGGGGCTTGTTTCTGTTAAAAACCTGTTTTGCCATTGTAAAATCCTCCTAAAATAGAATAAAAATATTACTTGCCAAACCCGAAACCAGTCCGGGCACTTACGAGGGATTCCTGTAAATTCTTGGGCAGCTCGACAAAGTGGCTCGGCTCCATGCTGTAGGTAGCTCTGCCCTGGGTCTTGCTGCGCAGATCGGTGGCGTAGCCGAACATCGTGGAAAGCGGGACATTGGCCTCGATGACCGCAGTGCCGTTTCTGATATCGGAGCCGACGATCTGACCGCGTCTCGCGTTGACATCGCCCATAACGTCGCCCATGTATTCGTCGGGCGCGGTGACGACCACCTTCATTATAGGCTCAAGCAGCACGGGATCGGCCTTCTGGCACGCTTCCTTGAACGCCATGCTTCCGCAGATCTTGAAGGCCAGCTCGGAAGAGTCGACCTCGTGGAAAGAACCGTCCAGCAGAGTGGCTTTTACATCGACGACCTGGTACCCCGCGAGTACGCCGGAGAGCATAGCTCCCTGGATACCCTGATCGACACAGGGGATGTATTCCTTCGGGATAGCGCCGCCCGTGACCTTGTTCACGAACTCATAGCCCTTACCGGACTCATTGGGCTCGATCATAAGCTTGACGTGCGCAAACTGTCCCTTACCGCCGGTCTGACGGACATAGCGGGTGTCGACCGTTGCGGCCTTTCTCACGGTCTCCTTGTAAGAGACCTGAGGCTTGCCAACGTTGGCCTCGACCTTGAATTCCCTCAGCAGCCTGTCCACAATGATCTCCAGATGCAGCTCGCCCATACCGGCAATGATAGTCTGACCCGTCTCTTCGTCCGTATAGGTCTTAAAGGTGGGGTCTTCGTCTGCCAGCTTCTGAAGGGCGATAGCCATCTTCTCCTGACCCGCTTTCGTCTTGGGCTCGATAGCCACGCGGATAACGGGATCAGGGAATTCCATGGACTCAAGGATTATCTGATGCTTTTCATCACAGAGAGTGTCGCCGGTGGTCGTGTTTTTAAGGCCGACCGCGGCGGCGATGTCGCCGGAATAAACCTGCGTCAGGTCTTCTCTGTGGTTTGCGTGCATCAGCAGGATGCGGCCGAGGCGCTCACGCACACCCTTGGTGGAGTTCATAACGGTCTTGCCGGTCTCTATCGTGCCGGAATAGACACGGAAGAAGCTCAGGCGTCCGACGTAGGGGTCGGACATGATCTTGAACGCCAGTGCGGAGAACGGAGCGTTATCGTCTGCCTCACGCTTCTCGACCTCGTCCGTCTTCGGGACGGTGCCCTCAATAGCGGGCACATCCAGCGGAGAGGGCATATAGTCGACTATCGCGTCGAGCAGCTTCTGCACGCCTTTATTTTTATAGGAAGTACCGCAGGTCACGGGAACCATCTTCACCGCGACAGTGGCGCTTCTGATTGCCTTGCGGATCTTATCCGCAGGGACTTCCTCGCCGTTGAGATACATTTCCATGATCTCATCGTCGAAGTCGGAGACTGCCTCGAGCAGATTATCACGGTACTGCTCTGCAAGCTCACGCATATCCTCGGGGATCTCCTCGGTACGCATATCCTTGCCGAGATCGTCGTAATAAACGTCTGCGTTCATATCCACGAGGTCGATAATACCTTTGAAGGTCTCCTCACTGCCGATAGGCAGCTGGATCGGAACGGCATTGCATTTGAGCCTGTCATGCACCATCTCAAGCACATGATAGAAATCCGCACCCATGATGTCCATCTTATTGACGTATATCATGCGGGGGACGTTGTAATGGTCAGCCTGTCTCCAAACTGTTTCGGACTGCGGCTCGACACCGCCCTTGGCGCAGAGGACCGTAACGCAGCCGTCCAGCACTCGCAGGGAGCGCTCGACCTCGGCGGTAAAGTCCACATGACCCGGAGTGTCGATGATGTTGATGCGGGTATCCCGCCAGTGGCAGGTAGTGGCAGCGGAGGTTATCGTGATGCCTCGCTCCTGCTCCTGCTCCATCCAGTCCATGGTGGCGGTACCTTCGTGAGTCTCACCAAGCTTGTAGTTCACGCCGGTGTAGAAAAGAATACGCTCAGTCGTCGTAGTCTTTCCGGCGTCAATGTGAGCCATGATACCGATATTTCTCGTTTTCTCAAGTGAATACTGTCTGGGCATGAAACTCTCCTGAAAGGATTACCATCTGAAATGTGCGAAAGCCTTGTTGGCTTCTGCGTTCTTGTGCATGTCTTCGCGCTTCTTGACAGATGCGCCGAGATTGTTGCATGCGTCCATGATCTCGCCTGCAAGGCGTTCTTTCATGGTCTTCTCGCTGCGCTTGCGGCTGTAGTCTACGAGCCAGCGCAGAGCCAGAGTCTGACGGCGGGCGGGTCTGACTTCGATAGGAACCTGATAGGTTGCGCCACCGACACGACGGGCCTTGACCTCCAGAGCGGGCATGATGTTGTTCATAGCTTCGGTAAATGCATCAAGGGGCTCCTTACCGGTCTTATCCTTGATGATATCGAAAGCATCGTAAACGACCTTCTGAGCAACACCCTTCTTGCCGTCGAGCATAACGCCGTTGATGAGCTTGGTCACCAGGACGCTGTTATACATAGGATCGGGCAAGATTTCTCTTTTGGGAACATTACCTCTTCTGGGCACGTTGCTTCCCTCCTTCATTAAAAAATGGAATCACAGGTACTCGAACGTCTGTACGTCCGTTGCGCCCCGAGGTCTATCCACACTATATAGATAAACGACAGGGCAGATTTGCCGCTGAAGTTGGAATTACTTCTTCTTTGCAGCCTTGGGCTTCTTTGCGCCGTACTTGGAACGGGCCTGCATACGACCGTTGACACCCTGAGCGTCGAGGGTACCGCGGATGATGTGGTAACGGACACCAGGAAGGTCCTTAACACGGCCGCCGCGGATCATAACCACGGAGTGCTCCTGAAGGTTATGGCCGATACCGGGGATGTACGCCGTAACTTCGTAGCCGTTGGTCAGACGGACACGGGCGATCTTACGCAGAGCGGAGTTAGGCTTCTTAGGAGTGGAGGTACGAACTGCGGTGCAGACGCCTCTCTTCTGAGGAGCGCTCAGGTCGGTCTCCTTGTTCTTGAGGGTGTTCAGACCCTTCTGCATTGCAGGAGAGTTGGACTTGTAGGTGACCTTTTCTCTGCCTTTTCTCACCAGCTGGTTAAAGGTAGGCATTGTTTTCTCCTTTCTTCAATCGTCACAGGCCGTGCGCGGCGTACAAATGTCCTTGCGGCGCGGAGCTTTGGGGGCATTTTGCATCCGGGCGCAGTTCTGCCCATGCAATTGATGATATTAGCATATTTCACAAATTTAGTCAAGAATTTTTGTAAGGCAAATCTAAAAATATTTTTCATATTTCCGTGCCGGACGACACCAGGCAGCACCCTTGCACTTTTGCGGAGATGTGGTAAAATGCGGTCATTAAGATAGTTTTCAGAGGTGGTACAATGTACTGGTTCAGAATAGAGCAGACGCTTCAGCCGGCAGAGCGCGAGCCTGCCGCCGGCGAATGCGCGGCAGTGCTGCTCTCATCCGCGGAACTGGAGCGCAAACCTGCGTTATCGGGGCTTGCGTCCGTCCTGCACCATACGCCGACGGCGCGGGGAGTGCGCGTATGCAAGGCCGAGCTTCGGCGCGACTGCGTCTCCGGGACGCTGCTCATCCCGCAGGCGTGGAAGGATGGCAGCGCTCTCGCCTGTGGGTATCTGATAACGAAAGACCGTGTGGTGCTCGTCGACGACACCGGTGCGCTGCTGTCGCATCTGCGGCATATTTCCAAGGAAAAGCGCTGGACGGACAGCAGTATAGGCCGCTTCGTTTATGCCTTTCTGGAGCAGCTCATGGCAAAGGACCTGCACCACCTTGAGGAGATAGAGGACAAGATTGAGGTACTCGAGGAGCGTGTGCTCGCTGGAGAGCTGGAGGGCTTCAACGCGCCTATGGCCGAGCTGCGCAAGGAGACGATGACATGGTTTCGCTACTACACGCAGCTTGACGACGTTGCTTTCACGCTGCGCGAAAATGAGCTCGGCATCTTCTCCGAGCGGGAGCAAATGCTCTTCCGCATGCTTGCCGACCGCGTGATACAGCTGCGTGAGGAATCGCAGCTGCTGCGCGAATACTGCTCGCAGGTGCAGAATCTGTTCCAGTCTGAAATAGACATTAAACAGAACCGCATCATGCAGATACTCACGATCGTGACGACTGTGTTTCTCCCGCTGTCGCTGCTGGCGGGCTGGTACGGGATGAACTTCACGGGCATGCCGGAGCTTAACTGGAAATACGGCTACCCGGTCATCATCGCGGTGAGTATTATAATAGTAGTGCTCAGCCTGTGGATATGCAGAAAGAAAAAATTCTGGTGATCCGGTAAATAAGCGAAGCTCCGCACCATATGGTGCGGAGCTTCGCTTATTTATATCTGTCAGTCCTCGTGTTCGCCGACGGCTTCCTTTAGGGTGCGCCAGCCGAGGACGGCGCATTTCACGCGCGCAGGCATATGCGAGATGTCCTTGAGCGCCGAGGCTTCTTCAAGGCTCTCGATCTCCTCATCTGTGGCCTCGCCCTTTATCATGCGCATGAAGGTCTCGCCCATCTTCAGGGCTTCGTCCTTCTTCTTACCGATTATCATGCCGAGCATGATGTCCGCCGAGGCCTGAGAAATGGCGCAGCCATCGCCGACGAAAGCGCCGTCAGCGATCGTATCGCCGTCCATCTTGAGCTTGAGGTAGATATCGTCCCCACAGCTCGGGTTCACGCCCTCAAGCACGATGTCCGCATCGGGCAGGTCATGTTTGAACTCGGGGTGGATGTTATGTTCGGTGAGTATCTCGTTATAAAAGCTTCTATTTTCCATAGCCCATACGCTCCCTCAGTGTCGACAGGCTTGCAGCCAGACGATCGATATCGCCGAAGTCGTTATAGAACGCGAGACTTGCGCGGACGGTGGAGCTGTACCCGAGGTGGGTCAGCAGCGGCTGCGCGCAGTGGTGACCGGCACGGACGTCCACGCCGTCGGAGGCGAGTATCTCGCTGACGTCATGCGGGTGTACGCCGTCGACCGTGAAGTTCACGATGCCGATGTGCTCCTCGGGCTTATCGGAGCCGAGGACATTTATATGCGGGATGGCTTTCACTGCGGCAAGGCAGCGGGCTGTAAGCTCCGCCTCGCGGCGCTGCATCACATCGAAGCCTACTTTATTGATATACTCTATCGCAGCCTGAAGTCCGGCAGCGCCCGCGGCGTTGACCGTACCGGCCTCGAACTTATGCGGAAGCTCGGCATACACCGCGCCCTCGCGGGTGACAGACTCGATCATCTCGCCGCCGCTCATAAACGGAGGCATTTTATCGAGCAGCGCCTTCTTGCCGTAGAGCACGCCGATGCCCATCGGTCCGAACACCTTGTGCCCGGAGAAAGCGAAGAAGTCTGCATCGATATCCTGCACGTTCACGGGCATGTGCGGTGTGCTCTGCGCGCCGTCGACCACGCAGACTGCGCCTTTTTTATGCGCCATGGCGGCGATCTCCTTGACGGGGTACTCGCGGCCGAGGACGTTCGACACCTGCATGATGGCGACGATCCTGGTCTTATCGGTGATAAGCTCCTCGACCTTATTGAGGTCAAGGCTGCCGTCCTGCTCGCACTCCATGAACTTGAGAGCCGCGCCGGTCTGGCGGCAGACCATCTGCCACGGGAGAAGATTGCTGTGGTGCTCCATGATGGAGACGAGTATCTCGTCCCCGGCCTTGATGTTAGTCAGGCCGTAGCTGTAAGCGACAAGGTTCAGGCTCTCGGTCGTGTTGCGGGTGAAGATTATCTCCTCGCTCGACTTTGCGCCGATGAAAGCGCGCACGCTGTTTCTCGCATTCTCGTAGACCTCAGTCGCGGCAACGCTCAGAGGGTAGAGGCCGCGGAGCGGGTTTGCGTTATGCAGGCAGTAAAAATCGCGCTCGGCGTCAATGACGCACTGGGGGCGCTGCGCGGTGGCAGCGCTGTCAAGGTAAGCTATATCGCTGTGCGCAAGCAGCGGGAAATCATTTTTATAATTGTATTCCATTTTACAGCTCTCCGTTCAGTCTGTTCATTATATATTCCTCGCTCTCGCTGTCGCCGAGCAGGCGCGCAAGGCGCTCTATCGCGGCGCGGGCAAGGATGTTTTCAGCGGTCTGCTTATCTATGCCGCGGCTCTCGAAGTAGAAGAGCGTGTCCTCGTCGAGCTCGCCGATGGTCGCGCCGTGGTTGCCTACGACGTTCTCCTCCGCGCAGAGGATGAGCGGCACGGTCTTATTCACAACATCGTCGCCGAGCATGAGGACAGTCTCCTTCTCGTTGCCGACGGAGGCGGACGAGCCGTTCTTGAAATCTATCGTCCCGCGGAACACCTTGTGCGCCGCGTCCTTGAGCGCGCCCGCAGCGTTTATCTCGCTCTCGGTGCTCTTGCCCCAGTGGTCGACGACAAGGTTCATGTCAAGCTTCTGCTCTCGCTGGCCGAGGTAGCCGATATCGGCCTTGAAGCCGCTGCCCTCGCCGCTAAGCTCAATGTGGCTGTCGCAGTAGGCATCGCCCGCACCGATAAGTATCTGCACCAGCTCTATCCTGCCGTTCTTAGCACACTCGCCGTTCACGCGGTTATAGAGCAGGGAGTCTTTCCCGGTGCTCTGTACCTGCACAAGGCGGATGCATGCGCCCTCGCGCGCTGTCAGCTCCGTCTCGACTGCGAGCTTCGCTGTGTTTTCAAAGGTCTCGAAAACGGTGACAGTGCTGCCGGGCGCAGCGTCAACGCTGACGCGCCTGCGGCTGTATTCGCCCTCACCCTTTACAGTTAGCCTTGCGCTCCCGGAGGCTATATCCTCCTCGGGCAGCTCCGTAGTTTTATCCTCGTCCCAGTCGATGGCGGCTTCGTTCACCTTCAGCCAGTTCCACGTTCCGCCTGGTAGCCTGTTTATAAGCATTTTCTTTTCCATCATTCTGCCTCCCCGTTCAGCCTATGCTGCCTTTCATCTCAAGGCGGATGAGGTTGTTCATCTCAACGGCGTATTCCACCGGCAGCTCCTTGGAGACGTTGTCGGCAAAGCCGCTGACGATCAGCGCCCTTGCGTCCTCCTCGCTCATGCCGCGGCTCATCAGGTAGAAGATAGCATCGTTGCTGATGCTGCCGATCTTCGCCTCGTGGCCGACGGATGCGTCCCGCGTGCGGATGTCCATAGCGGGGACGGTATCGGAGCGGGACTCGGAGTCAAGCATCAGTGACTGGCAGGACACCGAGGACTTCGCACCTTTCGCGGTCTTCGCAACGACGACACTGCTGCGGAAAGTGCTGATGCCGCCGCTCTTGCTTATCGAGCGTGTGTTCATATAGGAACTGGTGTTCTTGCCGATGTGCGTGACTTTTGCGCCGGTATCGAGGTTCTGCCCCGCGCCTGCAAAGGTGACACCGGTGAACTCCATGCGGGAATTATCGCCTTTGAGGACGCTCATCGGGTACAGGCAGCCGACATGGGAGCCGAATGACCCGGACACCCATTCGATAACGCCGTTTTCCTCGACGAGCGCGCGCTTGGTGTTGAGGTTATACATGTTCTTCGACCAGTTCTCGATGGTCGAGTAGCGCAGCTTCGCATTCTTCTTGACGAATAGCTCGACGCAGCCGGCGTGGAGGTTCGCAACGTTGTACTTTGGAGCGGAGCAGCCCTCGATGAAGTGCAGGCTCGCGCCCTCGTCGACGATGATGAGCGTATGCTCGAACTGTCCCGCGCCCTTGGCGTTGAGGCGGAAATAGGACTGCAGCGGTATCGAGACCTGCACGCCCTTCGGCACGTACACAAACGAGCCGCCCGACCACACCGCGCCGTGGAGCGCGGCGAACTTGTGGTCGCGCGGGGTGACGAGCTTCATAAAATACTCATGCACCATCTCGGCATACTCGCCCTTGAGCGCGCTCTCCATATCGGTGTATATGACGCCCTGCTCGGCGACCTCGGACTTTACGTTGTGATAGACAAGCTCGGAGTCGTACTGCGCTCCGACGCCGGCAAGGGACTTGCGCTCCGCCTGCGGGATGCCGAGACGCTCAAAGGTGTCCTTTATATCCTGCGGGACATCATTCCAGTCGTTCTTCATATCGGTCTTGGGTCTGACATAGGTCGCGATATGATCCATGTCCAGCCCCTCTATCGAGGGTCCCCAGTTGGGCAGCGGCATCTCATTATACGTTTCGAGGGACTTGAGACGGAACTCGCGCATCCACTCAGGGTCGCTCTTCTCCTTGGAGAGCTTTTCGATGATCTCCGGGGTCAGGCCGGCCTCCATGCGGTAGGCGTCGTTTTCCTTATCCTTTATATCATATATGCTGCGGTCGATATCCTCGACCTGAGTTTTCTCTTTCATAGCAGATCACCAGCCTTACTCGGCCTTGATAACGCCGAAGCCGTTTTCGTTGATCTCGTCGACCAGCTCCGCGCCGCCGTTTCTGACGATCACGCCGTTTTCCATTACGTGCGTCTCATCGACTGTCAGTGCTTCGAGTATCCTCGTGCTGTGCGTGATGATGAGCAGTGAGCCGTGGACGCGTTCGCGATAGAGCTGGACACCCTGCGACACGGTGCGCACCGCGTCAACATCAAGCCCGGAGTCCGTCTCGTCGAGAATGGCGAGCTTCGGTTCGAGCATCAGCATCTGGAGTATCTCCGCCTTCTTCTTCTCACCGCCGGAAAAGCCGACATTCAGGTCACGCTCGGCATAGCTCGCGTCCATGTGCAGAAGCTCCATCGTCTCCGCGAGCTTCTTCTTAAAGTCCCACAGTCTCAGGCGCTTGCCGGTCTTCTGCTCAAGCGCGCTGCGGATAAATGCGCTGAGCGTCACTCCCGGCACCTCGAGCGGGTTCTGGAACGAAAGGAATATGCCCTTGTTCGCTCTCACGTTTACCGGCAGCTCGGTTATATCCTCGCCGTCGAATATTATTTTGCCGGAGGTCACGGTATACTCGGGGTTGCCGGTTATGGCATAGCCCAGCGTGGACTTACCCGTGCCGTTCGGCCCCATGAGGACGTGCGTCTCATCCTCGCCGACCGTCAGATCAACGCCGTGGAGTATCTCCTTATCCTCAACGCTGATGTGAAGATCCTTTACCTCAAGCAGATTTTTCTTACTCATATCTGTTCAACCTCTTTCCGTCCGCGGCCATCTCACCCGCTGACAGCTTCCATAGATATATCGCTGCGGCCGGCCGCGCTGCAGCCGTTCCGGCATTTGTGTGCGGGAGGCGGCTTCAATTCCCAGTCCTCCAGCAGGAATTATACTTGCCTAATCCTACAATGTCAATAGGAGTTAGCACAGCTTGTGTATAAAAAGATGAACTTTTGGTTAAAAATACCGCATATTGTCCGCTTCCTGCCGCGTGTACTTGCAAAAGCTGCGGACAGGTTGTATTATACATACAATTTTACCATTTAATTCAAGGATATGTATGCGGCGGATATTGCCGCGGGATCTTATGACTATGCAGGATATTACAAGATACTCTTTACCAATACTGACCGTACTGCTTCTGACGCTGTTTTTCCTTTCACTGCCCGATCTGCGAAGCTGCGCGCTTACCGATCCCGACAAGGCGCGCCATAAGCTTGGCCGCATCGACGCCGTTATAATGGCGGTCATCACGCTGCTGTACGCACTTGTCGCGTTCTGGAAGCTCGGCAACACCTCCTCGCCCGAAAGCTTTGTGAACATGGAAAACCGCACCGAGAGCATCGAGCTTGACATAAGCAGCGGCACGGTCACGCATCTGATGGTCTATGAAGGTGTCGGCATCGGCAGCTGCAGGATCTCCTACTCCGACGGCAGCACCACATATGAGCTCACCGAGCTTACACAGAGCCATGCAGACGTTCTGAAGTGGCACGACATCGCCATCAACTACTACCTTACCGGCGGGACGATCTACATCTCCGGCACGGGCAATGTCTGGCTCGGCGAGGTGGTCGCGCTCGACGCGGATGGGAACGTGGTCGGCGCTGTCTCCTCCACACCGGAGCTGTGCGATGAGCAGTCGCTGTGCCCAGACAGGCAGACATATATGAATTCCACATACTTCGACGAGATATACCACGCGCGCACCGCTTGGGAGAACCTCAACGGCGTTTATCCCTATGAGATAACGCATCCCCCGCTCGGCAAGATCATCATCTCGATCGGCATCGCGCTCTTCGGCATGACGCCTTTCGGCTGGCGCTTCTCGGGTACCCTCTTCGGTGTGCTGATGCTGCCGGTTATCTACATCTTCGCCAAAAGGCTATTCGGCGGCAAGGCCGTACCGGCCGCGTGCACTCTCGTGCTGGCAAGCGATTTCATGCACTTTGTGCAGACGCGCATCGCCACCATCGACACCTACGCCGTGTTCTTCATCCTGCTGATGTACCTGTTCATGTATGGCTTCATCACGACCGGAAGCCGCCGCGAGCTTGCGCTCTCGGGTATCTTCTTCGGCATAGGCGCGGCGAGCAAGTGGACGTGCATATATGCAGGTGCCGGGCTTGCGGTGATATGGCTCATCTATGTCATCCGCGAGGCGAGGGCGCAGCGGCTCGACATGAAGGGCTTCTGGAAGCTCTGCGGCTTCTGCGTGATCTTCTTCGTGCTCATTCCCTGCCTTATCTATTATTTCGCCTATATCCCCTACGGGACTGCCCGCGGCATCTCCCCGTTCAGCGCAGAGTACCTGCGCATGGTGCTCGATAATCAGAGCTATATGTTCAATTACCACTCCGGTATCGTCGCAGAGCATCCTTACTCCTCTCGCTGGTACCAGTGGGTGCTGGATATCCGCCCGATACTCTATTACCTTGAGTATTTTGACGACGGCACGCATTCGAGCTTCGGGGCGTTTCTCAACCCCGCGCTCTGCTGGGGCGGCCTGCTGAGTCTGTTCGTGCTGATATATACGGCAGTCTTCCGGCGCGACCGCTGTGCCGGGTTTATCCTCCTCGGCTATCTTGCGCAGCTCATCCCGTGGCTGTTCGTCACGCGCATCACGTTTGAGTATCATTACTTCCCCTGCTCGGTGTTTCTCGTGCTCTCCCTCGGATACTGCTTCAACCTCATGCGTCATAACCTCAGGCATTGGAAGTGGTACGTCTCAGGCTTTGTCACGCTGAGCATCGCGCTGTTTGTGATGTTTTACCCGGCGCTGTCGGGAAAGCCCGTCGCCGCTACCGGGCTGCTGTCGTGGCTGCCGACCTGGCCGTTCTGAGTTTTCTCATCGGCTTTAGAACAATTTATCTCAACTAAAAGCTTTGGCAACCGATTTGCCAAAGCTTTTTATGTACTTTTACAGCTTGATATTATTCGCGCGTACAGCTATAATATGAAAGAATATGTCAGGTTTTGGAGGTCTGTCATGGCTCTCGCCCTACTTATCAAGATCGGCTCCCTTTTTATTATTGCGCTCGGCGCATACGCGCTTGTCAAGCTCCATGTTCTCCGCAGTGAGGACAGCCGCATTCTCTCTTTGGTAATGCTGTACATGATCACTCCATGTACCGTTATCTCCGCGTTCCAGATCGACAGCACCCCCGAGGTACGCTCCGGGCTGATCCTGGCTTTCGCCGCCGCCGTCATCTCCCATGTCGGCGCGATCGTTATCAACAACCTCTTCGTCAGAAGGCTCCTGCACCTTACTCCGGTTGAGCAGGCCTCCTTTGAATATCCCAATGCCGGCAACCTGATAATCCCTATCGTCAGTTCCCTGCTCGGTCAGGAATGGATCATCTATACCTGTGCGTATATATGCGTCACCATCGTCCTTCAGTGGACGCACCTCAAGCCGCTGCTCTCAGGTGAAACGCACATCAATATAAAGAAGATACTTTCAAACATCAACATAATCGCGATCCTTATCGGCTTTGCGATCCTCGCATTCGGCATAAAGCTGCCGAAGATCGTTCAGGATGCGATCGACAGCGTGAGCGTGATGATCGGCCCGGCATCGATGATGATGATCGGTATGATGCTCGCGGGCATGGATCTGAAGCAGATATTTGCCAACAAGCGTATATGGCTCATCTCGTTTCTCCGGCTCATCTTCGCCCCGCTCATGTTTATCCTCTTCCTTCGTCTGACCGGTTTCGGTGCAAGCGTACCGAACGCAGACACGATACTGCTCATCACCCTGCTTGCAAGCTCGTCGGCCGCCGCGGCAACGATCACTCAAATGGAGCTGATATACGGTACAGATGCGGAGTACGCCTGCTCCATAAACGTCCTCACAACTATGCTGTGCATCATTACGATGCCGCTCATCGTCCTTGTGTACCAGCTGTGAGACCGTCGAGGGATCGTTCCCGCATATCAGGAAGATTTTTGGCGTAAGCCGAAAATTTCTGCTTGACAAAATACTCTTCGTCTGGTAATATACTCCTTGCTCATGGGGGTATAGCTCAGCTGGGAGAGCGCTTGAATGGCATTCAAGAGGTCAGCGGTTCGATCCCGCTTATCTCCACCAACGACAGACCGCAAGGCCAACGCCTTGCGGTCTTGCTTTATCTGTGTTTCGGATACCCCTCCCCCGCTTAACAAGCCAAGCAATGTCTTTATCTCCGCGTGCAGTCGTGATATAATATAGATAAGTACAAAATCACGGAGTTGCCGGATGATCCTATATTTTTCTGCAACCGGGAACTGCAAATATGTTTCGTCGAGGATCGCGTCGGCGACAGGTCAGGAAGCCGTCTCCATTGTGGACTGCATCCGGCGCGGCCAGTACACAAATCCGAACGTAAGTCTGTAAGAAAATCATTTGGATTTATCCGGACCGTATTGAAATATTTTTCTTTTTGTAATACCATTGACCCGAGAGAAGATACATCTATCTGCTCAACGAAGCCATAGAAGGAGGCTGAACCATGGCCGTCAATACCGACCGTAAGCTCCAGAATCAGGTGATCTATTCCGTATACGTCAGAAACCACACCCCGGAGGGCACTTTCCGCGCCGTGATACCCGACCTTGACCGTATCAAGTCCCTTGGCACTGACATCATATGGTTCATGCCGATCCACCCCATCGGCCTCAAGGGCAGGAAAGGCAGTCTCGGCTGCCCCTACGCCAACCGCGATTACCGCGACGTGAACCCCGAGTACGGCAGCATGGCAGACTTCATGGAACTCGTCTCCCAGATACACGCACGCAGCATGAAGTGCATGATAGATGTCGTCTATAACCATACCTCGCCCGACTCCGTCCTGTATTCCGAGCACCCTGAGTTCTTCTACCACGGCCCGGACGGCAAGCCCGGCAATAAGATCGGCGACTGGTCGGACGTTATTGACCTTGACTATAACAACCGCGCGATGTGGGATTATCAGATAGCCTCGCTCAAAATGTGGGCAAGCCTGGTCGACGGTTTCCGCTGCGATGTTGCGTCTTTCGTGCCGGTGGAGTTCTGGCAGAAGGCGCGCGAGGAAGTCAGCCGCGTCAACCCCGACTGCATATGGCTCGCCGAGACGGTGCACCAGAGCTACGGCTGTCGCGCCCGCAGGCTTGGCATATACTCTGCGCTTGATTATGATGAGTATTCCGCTTTCGATATCGAGTACGACTATGACACGCGCGAGTGCTTCGACAAGTACCTGCGCGGCGAGATCGCACTCACGCACTATCTCGATATGCTGAACTTTCAGGAGGCCACATACCCCGCGAACTACAACAAGCTGCGCTGCCTTGAGAACCACGACCAGCCGCGCATCCGCTCCTTTGTCCCGCGCGAGTGCGACCTTATCAATTACACCGCCTTTCTCTATTTCATCAAGGGCACAACGCTTATCTACGCCGGGCAGGAGTTTGAGAACATCCACCTGCCGAGCCTGTTTGAAAAGGACACTATCAGCCGTGGCACCGGCCGTGACCTGACTAAGCTCATGCGCCGGCTGTATGAGATAAAGCGCGATTGCTTCGGCTGTGAGGACTACTTCCTTGCCGCCGGGGACGATAAAAACAACATCGCCGTGCTCGAGCGCGGCAGCGGCGATAAGCGCTTCATCGGCGTGTTCAGTCTCCGCTCCGTGAGCGCCGAGGTAAGTGTCGAGCTCCCGGACGGCTCCTACCCTGAGCTTATCTCCGGCACCGCCGTCGAGGTCATGGGCGGCAAGCTCCACTGCACCGGCACTCCCCTCATACTGGAGGCGCGGCAATGCTGATAGACGGCAAGGCGCTTGCACAGAGAGTGCGCGAGGAGACGGCGCGCGAAGCCGCAGCGCTCCCGCGCAAAGCCGGGCTTGCGGTCGTGCTCGTCGGGGACGATCCCGCTTCGCGCATATACGTCTCCGGTAAGGAGCGCGACTGCGAGCAGTGCGGCTTTATAAGCCGCGAGTATAAGTTTGACGATACCGTCACGCAGGAAACGCTGCTTGAGCTTATCGCCGCGCTGAACCGCGATGCGGAGATAGACGGCATACTTGTGCAGCTGCCGCTGCCGGAGCACATCGACGAGGACGCGATCATTGAGGCGATCTCCCCGGAGAAAGATGTCGACGCTTTCCATCCGGTTAATGTCGGGCGGCTCTCCGCGGGAAAGCCCGTGCTGCTGCCCTGCACCCCGGCGGGGATAATGGAGATGCTGCGCGCATATGAGATACCTGTCGAGGGCAAAGTCTGCACGGTGGTCGGGCGCAGCAACATAGTCGGAAAGCCCATGGCCATGATGCTTCTGCGTGCGAACGGCACGGTGATCTCCTGCCACAGCCGCACGCCGAACCTCGCTGAGTTCACGCGGCAGGCGGATATCCTCGTCGTCGCGGCAGGACACAAGGGGCTCATCACCGGGGAAATGATAAAGCCCGGCGCGGCGGTCATTGACGTCGCGATGAACCGCGATGCGGAGACCGGCAAGTTCACCGGGGACGTTGTGTTTGACGAGGCCGTAAATCGCGCGGCGTACATCACCCCCGTGCCCGGCGGCGTCGGCCCGATGACGCGCGCGATGCTGATGCGCAACATCCTCGCCGCTGCAAAGCAGCATATATACGGGAAATAAGAATTAAAACAAATCGCTCAGGAAGTTTTGCACAACTTCCTGAGCGGTTTTTTGTTGATTTATTCATGCATAAAATCTATCAAAACATCATCTTTAACTATCGTTATCTATTATTGTCCCTCGCTCTGCGACAGGACAAAGCGTTTGAAGTCCGCCGCTGCCGGAGAAAGCGTCATCGCCGGGTCGGTCACAAGGTAGAACATCCGGTTCGGTATCGGGCGCGATATCTGCAATATCTTCACGTTAAGCCGCAGCAGCATTTCCATGTACGGAACCACCGACACGCCGAAGCCCTGTGCGACAAGCCCGGCTATCACCTGATCCTCCTGTATCTCATACGCGACCTTGGGAGAAGCGCCTATCTGCGCGAACATATCGTTCACGACATGGCGCAGACCCGAGCCGTGCGCATACTGGATGAACGGATCGTCCAGCACCTCGGAAAGCTCCGCCGTGTGCTGCGCGGCAAGCCGGTGCTCCGGCGGCACGATAAGCACAAGATCCTGCTTCTTAATTGGGATGGACTCGAATTTATATGCCTCCGGAGCCTTGGAACTGAACACAATGTCCAATTCGTGCCTTTGCAGCTTGTGCATAATGTCCGAAGTCACGCCGGTGAAAAAGGTGAAGTCCACATTCCTGTCCGCGTTCTGCCGCTTGAAGCTTGCCGCGAGCGACGGCACATATTCCACCCCAAGCGTGCGCAGCAGACCGAGGCGAACCACGCCGTTTCCCGCGGCGATGCGGTGCAGATAGTCAACGCTCCCGTCGAGGATCTCCAGCGACTGGCGCACCTGTTTGAGAAACACCTCGCCGAACTGCGTGAGCTCAACATTGCGCCCGCTCTTTTCAAACAGCGGCACGCCCAGCTCCTGCTCAAGCTGCGCGATGGCATGGCTCAGGCTCGGCTGCGATATGTACATCTGCTCGGCAGCCTTGGTGTAGTGCCGTGTCTCTGCAAGGCGGACAAAGTACCTCAGGTGCGATAGATTCATCTTCCTGCGCCTCCTCTTCCGATGAGTATATTATTACACAAACGATAGAAAAAATCTATCGTTTTATTTATTAAATCAATTTGTTAAATAAAGCACAACGTGCTACGTTTTAGACAACGAACCCCACGGAAAACAAATTCATAGAACAGGAGAAAAGAGATGAGCCAAAAACGCTACTACCCAACAGCCCTCGCGCTGTACATCACTTATTTTGTGCTCGGCATATCCTCATCGGTCATGGGACACTACAAGCAGGAGTTCGCGGCGCTCTGGGGCGCTGCTCCCGGCGCAGACGGAATGTACGATATCTCCTCCGTCGTCGCGGTCATCGCCGCCATCGGTCTCGGGCGGCTGATTGCCTTCCCCGCCGCGGGGCCGCTTTCGGATAAGCTCGGCAGACGGATATCCGCCCTCGTCGGCTGCACGCTGTTTGCCGTGTTCTTCGCCGGCATCACCTTTACAAAGAGCATGTATTGGGGCTACGCCCTCGCCGTCGTGAGCGGCATGGGCAACTCCTTCCTCGATACCAGCATCACCCCCTCCTGCATGGAGATATTCAAGGAGAAAGGCACCATCGCGAACATCTTCACGAAGCTCGCCATATCCCTCTCCCAGTTTCTTCTGCCCTTTGCGATGCTCGCCGTCGACCGGCACGGCCTGCCGTTCAACACCGTGTTTCTCGCCGCGGCGCTTATCATCATCCTTGACGGCATCGCCATCGTGTTCCTGCCATTTCCTCAGCGTGAGCTTGCCGTGAAGCATGAGTCCGGTGAAAAAGAGAAGCTGCGCTTCACCCCCTCGGCAGCGATCCTCGTCGCCCTCGGCTTCACAAGCTCCACGACCTTCATGCTCTGGATGAACTGCAATCAGGAGCTCGGCGCACTATACGGACTATCGAACCCCAGCATGATCCAGACCTGGTACTCCCTCGGCATCGTCGCGGCCATCTTCATAAACGCCGCGCTTCTCAATAAGGGTCTGA
>CAVFGM010000188.1:0-36260 GCA_963621955.1 Bacteroidaceae bacterium | reverse complement strand
GTATGACACGACCGAGGGCACCGTCCGCGTCGGCGGCAGGGACGTGCGCGAGTACGACCTTGAAGCGCTGCGCTCGTCCGTGGCTGTCGTGCTGCAGAAGAACCTGCTCTTCTCCGGAACGATAAAGGA
The DNA here is from genome assembly GCA_963621955.1 of Bacteroidaceae bacterium. Classification (GTDB taxonomy): domain Bacteria; phylum Bacillota; class Clostridia; order Oscillospirales; family Oscillospiraceae; genus Limivicinus. The sequence continues at coordinate 36,131 of CAVFGM010000188.1, read as the reverse complement.
GAACCTGCGCTGGGGCAATCCCGACGCGACCGATGAAGAGATCATCGAGGCCTGCAGGCTTGCGCAGGCCGATGAGTTCGTCCGCTCTTTCCCGGACGGCTACGATTCCTATATTGAGCAGGGCGGCACAAACGTCTCCGGCGGGCAGAAGCAGAGGCTGTGCATCGCGCGGGCGCTGCTCAAGAAGCCGAAGATACTCATCCTTGACGACTCTACCAGTGCTGTCGACACCCGCACCGACGCGATGATACGCGCGGGCTTCCGCGAATATATCCCGGAGACGACGAAGATCATCATTGCCCAGCGCATTGCCTCCGTGCAGGACGCGGACATGATAATCGTCATGGACAACGGGCGCATCGCCGACATGGGCACACATGAGGAGCTTATGGCGCACAGCGCAATATACCGCGAGACCTATGAACAGCAGACGAGGGGAGGCGAGGACGATGAGTAATATGCGCAAAGGCAGACCTCAGGGCGGCGCGATGGGCGCAGCCGACCCCAAGGCTCTCGGCCGGGCGGTAAAGAAGCTGTTCGAGTATTACCCCGTAATGGCGCCGCTCACAATGTTCTGCATACTGTTTTCGTCGGTCGTGTCCTCGATCCCGTCGCTGTTCGTGCAGAACGTGCTGGCTGTGATAGAAAAATGGTACCTCAGCGGTGACTGGGCATCCGCCAAGGCGGAGATCATCCCATACATCACGCTGCTTGCAGTACTGTACGTGCTCTCGCTGATATCCATGACAGCCTATACCCAGCTCATGGCATACATGACTCAGGGCTATCTTGACAAGCTCCGCCGCGAAATGTTCGACGACATGCAGGATCTGCCCATCAGCTATTTCGACACCCATCAGCACGGCGATATCATGAGCCACTACACCAATGATATCGACACCCTGCGCATGCTCATCAGCCAGTCGCTGCCGACGCTTATCCAGTCCGGCGCGATAGTGCTGGTCGTGCTCGCGATCATGCTGTACTTCAGCGTATGGATGACGCTCGTGCTGCTTGTCGGCGTAGTGCTCATGTTTTTCGTCGCCAAGCGCTTCGGCGGCGGCTCGGCACGCTACTTTGTGAAGCAGCAGCGCTCCGTTGCCGATACCGAGGGCTTCGTGCAGGAGATGATGAACGGCCAGAAAGTCATCAAGGTGTTCTGCCACGAGGAGCAGAGCATTGAGGACTTTGACCGCATAAACGATAAGCTCTGCGACGACAGCTTCAGGGCGCACACCTACGCCGGCATCCTCGGCCCGATCATCGGCAACATCGGCAATATCCTCTATGTGGTGCTTGCGCTGGTCGGCGGCGTACTGCTGCTGACAGGCGCGCCGAACCTCAGCATTTCCGGCAAGGTTTTCGATATCACTATCCTTGTTCCGTTCCTGAATATGGCAAAGCAGTTCACCGGCAACGTCAATACCCTCTCCCAGCAGATAAACTCCATCGTCATGGCAGGTGCGGGCGCAGGGCGCGTCTTCGCCCTGATGGATCAGAAGCCCGAGACGGATGACGGCTATGTCACGCTCGTGAACGTCACCGAGAATCCGGACGGCAGCCTGACCGAGACGACAGAGCGCACCGGCAAATGGGCATGGAAGCACCCGCACAGCGACGGCAGCTTGACCTATACTCCGCTGCGCGGCGACGTGCGCCTGACCGATGTCGACTTTGCCTACGTCGAGGGCAAGGACGTGCTGCATGACGTCAGCGTCTACGCGGAGCCGGGACAGAAGGTCGCTTTTGTCGGCGCGACAGGCGCGGGCAAGACCACGATAACGAACCTCATCAACCGCTTCTATGACATCGCCGACGGCAAGATCCGCTATGACGGCATAAACGTCAACAAGATAAAGAAAGCCGACCTGCGCCGCTCCCTCGGCCTTGTCCTTCAGGACACGAACCTCTTCACCGGTTCTGTCATGGACAATATCCGCTACGGCCGTCTCGACGCGACGGACGACGAGTGCCGCGAAGCCGCAGTCCTCGCCGGTGCGGACGACTTCATCAGCCGCCTGCCCGACGGTTATGACACCATGCTCACCAACAACGGCGCAAACCTCTCTCAGGGGCAGCGCCAGCTGATCGCCATCGCGCGCGCCGCGGTTGCCGATCCCCCGGTAATGATCCTCGACGAAGCCACAAGTTCCATCGATACCCGTACCGAGGCCATCGTCCAGCGCGGCATGGATAAGCTCATGGAGGGCAGAACGGTGTTCGTCATCGCCCACCGTCTCTCGACCGTGCGCAATTCGGACGTCATTATGGTGCTCGACCACGGACGCATCATCGAGCGCGGCAGCCATGAAAAGCTGCTTGAGGAAAAGGGCACCTACTACCAGCTCTACACCGGCGCATTCGAGCTTGAATAAACGCAAAAAACTCCCGGAACTGTCAGTTCCGGGAATTTTTTGATATATTGCTTTACTTGAGCATTTCCGCCTTGTCGATGATGAACTGACGCAGCCATTCGCCGGCTTCCTCGTTCTTCAGAGCAAAGTCGATTATCGACTCCAGATAACCCTTGAGGTTGCCGGTGTCGTAGCGTCGGCCCTCAAAGTCCACGGCGCACATCGGCTCAACATGGCACAGCTGCTTCATGCCGTCGGTGAGCTGGATCTCGTTGTTGCGGCCGGGAGCGGTGTTCGCGAGAATATCGAAGATCGCTGGGGTCAGCACGTAGCGCCCCATGATGGCGTAGTTCGAAAGGCGCTCGTCCATGGTCGGCTTCTCGTTCATGTCGCCTATGCGGTATACGCGGTCGGACAGTTTTTCCTCGAGCTTGACGGAGGAGTACTTGCATATCTCCTCGCCGGGGAACTCCCTGATGGCGATAGCGCTGCAGTGGTTCGCCTCGGCGGCGTCAACAAGCTGCTTGAGCACCGGCGTGTCGCTGAGCATTATATCGTCGCCCAGCAGTATTCCGAAAGGCTCGTCGCCGACGAAGCTCTTCGCGCGCCATATTGCGTGTCCAAGACCCTTCGTCTCCTTCTGGCGCAGGAAGTACACATCTGCCATGTCCGCGACCTCGCGCACCGTGCGGGCTTCTTTCTCCTTGCCGTCAGACAGCAGACGCGCCTCAAGATCGGGGGCATAGTCAAAATAGTCCTCAATCGGGGACTTGCCGCGGTTTGTGATGATGAGTATCTCCTCAACGCCCGCCGCGACCGCTTCCTCTACGATGTACTGGAGGACGGGCTTGTCCACCAGCGGCAGCATCTCCTTGGGGATGCTCTTGGTGTTCGGCAGCAGTCTCGTCCCGAGACCGGCTGCCGGGATTATTGCTTTCCTTACTTTCATGTCCTTACCTCCTTGGTGTGATATTTCAGTCCTTGAATTTCTCTATAAGATCACGGAAAAATTTCTTTTCCGGAAGATACCTCATCAGCGGCAGGCCGATCAGATACATCACCGCGGCCTCGCCGAGGAAGATGTACAGCGCGTTGAGCGCGAACACCTCCGGGTGCGCGAACACTTTCTGGCCGTTATACGCCTCGGTTATCACCGCGCCGATGACTACCGCGTTTATCACGACGTTTGCGCTGCACGCCAAGAACTCGCTGAGCAGGGTGTGCTTTCCCTGACCGAGCCTTGCCGCGGTGAGCACAGCCGCAAGCGTCGCGAGCGACCCGAAGATGATATCAAAGATGTTGCCTGTCAGGACATTCGCTATCGCACAGCCGGCAAACAGTCCCCACGCCGTGCAGGGCAGGAAGTACGGCAGTATGCACAGCGCCTCGGACACGCGCACCTGTATCGCGCCGTAGCTTATCGGGGCGAGCAGCATCGTAAGCGCCGCGTACGCCGCGCCGACTATGGCGGCAGCGGTGATCGAGCGCGCGGTATTATTCATTTTCATTTGTCTTTTCCTCCCGGCTTTCCGCCATTTCACGTGCGACCTCCTCGCGGTGTCTGAGCGAAAACTCGCAGCCGCAGTAGAGCTGCCTGTAAACATTGTACTTTTCGCACAGCTCAATGGAGCGGTTCTCCCCGTCGCGCTTCTTGAAATCGGACGGCAGCCAGCTCACGCCGACCATACGCCCTACCTCTTCGCCGATCGTGTTTATCCTCACCGCGTCCTTATGGCGCGAGAGCGTCAGCGTCGAGCAGAAATAGTCAAAGCCGTAGTGCTTGGCGAGCCTGCCTGCTTCGAGCAGACGCACGCGGAAGCACTCTGTGCAGCGCTTGCCGCCCTCCGGCTCGTTCTCCAGCCCTTTTATGCGGGCATAATAATCCTCGCTCTTTCTCGGCTCGGCCAGAACGCTTACCTTATCTGCAAGGCCCATGTCCTCAATGAGCTTTACCTGAGTTTTGAAGCGGCGGTCAAACTCCTGCTGGGGGTAGATGTTCGGATTGTACCACAGCAGCGTCACATCGAAATACTGCGTCAGATATTCAAGCACAGAGCTTGAACACGGCCCGCAGCAGCTGTGGAGCAAAACACGCGGCATTTTTTTACCGCGCTTCTGGATGATCTTGTCCAGTTCTTTTTGGTAGTTTCTGTTCATGCCCAGATAATAACACAGTTATTCAAAAAATGCTACTGTTTAATGCTGCGCGTATACCGGCAAAACGCCGCATGCACGTGACTGAGCAAGTACATGCGGCGCGGCGTTTATATATTCAACAGATTCAGCTCAGCACCGCCATGGCGATCGTGAGAATGACGCCGACGATGACAAACAGAGTGACGAGAAGCTTCCATGCCCACTTGATCCATGTCTCATATGGGACACGCGCAAGCGCAAGGCCGCCCATGATGAAGCCGCAGGTAGGAGTCATAAGGTTGACGAGGCCGTTTGCGGCAACGTTTATCATTATTGAGGTCTCTACACTCCAGCCCATGCCCGCGACGATCGGGGACACGATCGGGCTGGACAGGCTTGCAAGACCGGAGGAGCTGGGAACAAGGAAGCTGAGGCCGACATGCAGTATGTAGTCAAGCATCCCGAACACACCCGCGGCAACGCCGGACTGGCTCAGTGCGGTGACAGACGCCTCAACGATCCATGTGCCGAGGCCGGTGGTGCTCATAATGACAGTGGCAGCGCGCGCCATCGCGATGACGAGGTTGACGCCGACCATATCGCCGAAGCCCGAGATGATATACTTCATGATCTGACCTTTGTTCTCAAGGCCGACGATACCGATGATCGTGCCCATGAGCAGGAACCACGTCGCCGCGTCATAGAACCACCAATCGCCGAAGCCGGCGCCGGTGAGCCATGAGGAAATGGGTGCAAAGAAGCTGTACGCGCCTTCACCGAGGCTGCCCCAGGGAATGAAGCCGAGGATCATAACGATGAAGGACAGGCCGAACAGCCACAGAACAGCCTTCTGGCGGCCGGTAAGCCTGACGTCGCCGATGTTTTCTTTGCCGCCGTAAGCCAGCCTGCACTCGCCAAGCTGCTCAGGCGTGAGGATGGAGCCCTTGGCGGTGCGTACTTTCTTCGCGTAGGAAGTGACGAACAGCGCGGAGATAACGTATGAGGTGAGCCAGAGGATGACAGCGATGACATAGGTCGTGCCCATGTCGACCGCGATGCCGACGTCAGCCGCGGCGGATACTGCCGCGCCGGTGGCGAATGGGTTGATAGTGGAGCCGAGAACGCCGGTGCCTGCACCGAGCAGAACGGTTGCCGCGCCGACGACCGGGTCAAAGCCGGCGGCCATCATGGTCGCTGCAAGCAGGATGTAGAAGCCGACGGTCTCCTCGCCCATGCCGTAGGTGGTGCCGCCGATGGAGAACACGAACATCAGGACCCATATAAGGACGAGCTCTTTGCCGTGCAGCCTGCGCACGAGGGACTGTATGCCGGTTTCGAGAGCTCCCGTGCCGTTCACTATTGCAAGGAACGCGCCGAGGCAGAACACAAAGGTGATAACGTCGGCCGCGTCAGCGAAACCGTTGACGGGAGCCATAAAGATATCGCTTGAGGCCGCTCCGACGACTTCGGCGGTATTGCCGTCAGCGTCGGTGTAGGTACTGCCCGCTGCTATCCATGTGGCTATTGACACAAGGAGCAGAACGGCGAGCAGGATTGCAAACGTACTGATCGATCTTTTTGCCTTTTTGGACATGATTTAAACCCCTCTCCTTTAATTTGCTCGGACTTTGCAATCGGAAGAATCAAGCGGTATTAATACATATCAAAACGTACGACGCTTACTGGGTAATCACGGTGCCGGTCTTGCCTTCGAGGGCGTCCGCGGCACGGGCAAGAGAAGTGATGAGTGCGGTCCCGCCATGGCCGTTGTTCTTCACGAACTCCATGCAGGATTCGACCTTCGGCAGCATACTTCCGGGGGCGAACTGGCCTTCCGCGATATACTTCTCGCAGTCGGCGATCGTCATGGAGGACAGCTCCTTCTGGTCTGGTTTATTGAAGTTTATGCACACCGCGTCCACTGCGGTGAGGATGATGAGGCGGTCTGCGCGCACATCCTGCGCCAGCAGGGCGCTTGCGCGGTCCTTGTCGATGACGGCCGCGACGCCGCGAAGGCCGTCCTCGGTCTCGACGACGGGGATGCCTCCGCCGCCGACGGTAATGACGATATCCCCGGCGCGCACAAGCTGATCGACAACGCTCAGCTCAACGATGCGCTTCGGGACAGGGGATGGAACAACGCGGCGGTAGCCGCGGCCTGCGTCCTCAGCAAAGACGAAGCCCTTCCTCCCGGCGATCTTCTCGGCCTCTTCCTTGGTGTAGAAGCTGCCGACAGGCTTTGTGGGATGCTGAAAGCCCGGATCCTTTTCGTCGACGACGACCTGCGTCACAACGGTCGCACATTCTTTATTTATGCCGCAGTTCTTCAGTTCATGCTGGATCGCCTGCTGAAGATGATAGCCGATATAGCCCTGCGTCATTGCGCCGCATTCGGGGAACGGCATGAACGGGGTGTTCCCGCCCCTGTTTGCGGAGAACTCCATTGCAAGATTTATCATGCCGACCTGCGGGCCGTTGCCGTGGCCGATAATGACCTCATAGCCTTTCCCGACGAGATCGACTATGGGTCGGGCGGTATTGCGTACAAGCTCAAGCTGCTGCTCGGGCGTTTTTCCAAGCGCGTTTCCGCCAAGCGCGACAACGATTCTTTCTGCCATATTCCTCCTTATTTCAATGTTGCGTACATCACAGCCTTGATGGTGTGCATGCGGTTTTCAGCCTCCTCGAACTGACGTGCCTGCTGGCCGAGGAACACATCGTCTGTGACCTCCATTGCCTCCAGGCCGAATTTCTGATATATCTCCTCGCCGATGGTCGTTTCGCGGTCATGGAAGGAGGGCAGGCAGTGCTCGAAGATGGCAGTGGGCTTAGCCATAGCCATAACTTCCTTGTTGACCTGATAGGGACGCAAGAGCTTGATGCGCTGCTCCCACAGCTCTGCGGGCTCGCCCATGGACAGCCATATATCGGTGTAGAGCACGTCGCAGTCACGTGCTCCGGCAGCAACATCATCGGTGAACTCAAGCTCCGCGCCGGTCTCTGCGGCGACTGCCCGGCATTTCTCGATGAGCCAGTCCTCGGGCATAAGCTCCTTGGGGCCGCAGGCGCAGAAGCGCATGCCGAGCTTTGCGCAGACGACCATGAGAGAGTTTGCAACATTGTTGCGCGCGTCGCCGAAGAAGGTGAGCTTACGGCCGCGCACATCGCCGAACTCTTCGCGTGCGGTCATAATGTCGGCGAGCATCTGCGTGGGGTGGAACTGATCGGTCAGGCCATTCCACACCGGAACACCGGAATATCGGGCAAGATCCTCAACAACGGACTGCTTGAAGCCGCGGTACTCAATGCCGTCGAACATGCGGCCGAGGACCTTCGCGGTGTCGGCGAGGGACTCCTTTTTGCCCATCTGGGAGGAGGCGGAGTCGAGGAAAGTGACGCCCATGCCGAGATCGCGTGCGCCGACCTCGAATGCACAGCGGGTGCGGGTAGAGGTCTTTTCAAAGAGCAGGACAATCTGCTTGCCGGCAAGCCACTTATGCTCAATACCGTTGTTCTTCATGCGCTTGAACTCGGAAGCGAGGTCAAGGAGATAGTTGATCTCGTCCGGAGTGAAGTCCAGAAGCGTAAGGAAGCTCCTGCCGCGAATGTTGATACCCATGTTTATTTCCTCCTGAAAGTAAAGATTGAAACTTGTATTCTTTTATTCTGCGCGGATGAGCGGCATGGACATGCATCGCGGGCCGCCGCGGCCGCGGGACAGCTCCGCCGACGGCATTTCAAGAACCTCGATGCCCTCATCTCGGAGGATGGCGTTTGTGACGTCGTTGCGCTCATAGACAACGATCTTGCCCGGTGCGATGCACAGGGTGTTGGAGCCGTCGTTCCACTGTTCGCGCGCCGAAGCGATCAGATCGCCTCCGCCGCAGTTGATGAGCCTGACGTACTCGGTATGAGTGTACTTGGAAAGGATATCCTCGAGCTTCGAGTTGATGCGGCGTATGTGCAGGTCGGTCGGGTCCTTCGTCCCCGGGGTAATCTCATACACGGTGAGCGGCCCAAGGATCGCGGGATGGATGGTGTACTTATCGTAGTCGATCTGGGTGAAGACGGTGTCAAGGTGCATGAACGCGCGGCAGTCGGGAATGTCGAAAGCCAGCACAGTACAGATCTTGGCGTTGGGGTCGGCAAAGAGATTTCGCGCCGCGGCCTCGATCCCGTCGGGAGAGGTGCGCTGTGAGATGCCAATCGCGATGGTGTCCTCGGTGAGGTTCAGGACGTCACCGCCTTCGATGTTCGCGTGGAGGTCACGGTCGTAGTAGCGGGTGACGAGCCCCTCGAAGTCGGGGTGGTACCGGAAGATGTAGTCGGCATAGATAGTCTCGCGGCGGCGGGTCGGGAAACGCATCCTATGCAGGAACACGCCGGGGCCGACAGACGCGAAAGGGTCGCGCGTGAAGTAGAGATTCGGCATCGGGTCGACGATCAGCTCGTCAGCCGGGGCGATCATATCCTGCAGGGAATACGCAGAAGCTCCGCCCATCTCCTTGAGCGTGATGCCCTCCATGGTCTTCTCGACAAGCGCCTTGCCCTCGAAGTTGCTGACGAGATAATTGTACAGCTTATTCTGCCAGCGGCGGGTCTTTATGTTGCCCTCGGACAGCCACTGGTATACAAAGGGCTTGATAACCTCTGGGCGGAGCTCGAAGACCTCGGCCATGAGATCCTCAAGATAGACGACCTCGGTGCCGTTATTACGGAGTATCTGAGCGAAAGCGTCATGCTCCTGCTGTGCGACTTTCAGAAACGGTATATCGTCAAAAAGAAGCTCCGGCAGACGGTCGGGCGTAAGATTGAGCAGCTCGTTGCCGGGACGATGAAGAAGCACTTTTTTCAGCGGCTTTATTTCGCTGCGAACGCAAATGCCTTTCATTTTAATTCCTCCTGTCATAATATATTTCGTATTTTTGCTGCGTCGTCCCTGTCCGCATAGCACCGGCGCAGTATGTCACTGCACATATCTTATCCTATGCGGGCTGAAATATTGGAAGAATCGTGTAAACGAGATCGTATGTTTTTGCTGTTCTCAAACTCAGTTATTTTTCTCGTCCTTACGCAATTTAACGGGAAATACGCGGATTTCAATTCAGAAAAATAAATGGAAAGAGGAAAACCGTCGTAGAACGGTTTTCCTCTTTAGGGGCTGTTCGGGCCGTTTTTGAAGCGTTTATACGGCTGTAATTTTTCGGAGCATTATTTTTTTGATTTTGCTGCGTCAATGATCTCACATGCTCTCCGGAGCGGAAACACCGATGAGCCCGAGGGCGTTTTTGAGGGTTATCATCGTGGCCTTGATAAGCCCGATGCGCTCATTGGTCAGCTCAGGATCGTCGGGGTTGTTGACCTTGGTGGAGTTATAGTAGCTGTGGAAGACCTTGACGAGCGTGATGATGTACTCGGTCATCTTGTTCGGCTTGCGGTTGAGTGCGTCTGCGGCGACCTCTTTCGGGAACTCGCTTATGAGCTTGAGCAGCTGAAGCTCCTTCTCATCGGTCAGGCGCTCATAGACGTCGACGCTCTTGAACTCGGGGATCTGGGGATTTCTGAGGATAGAGCACATACGGGAGTAGGCGTACTGCGCGTAGTAGACGGGGTTGTTGTTGTCTTTGGAGCGGGCAAGCTTGAGGTCAAGATCCATGTGCGTTGCCACGTCCTTGGAGACAAAGAACCAGCGCGCAGCATCCACGCCGATATCCTCGCACAGCTCGCGCAGAGTGATCGCGTTGCCGGTACGCTTGGACATCTTGACTTCCCTGCCGTCCTCGACCATACGCACCATCTGTATCAGGTCGACCTCGAGCGTCCCTTTCGGGTAGCCGAGCGCGGTCAGCGCGTTCTGCATACGGATAACATAGGAGTGATGATCCGCGCCCCAGAGATCCACGAGCAGCGGGTAGCCGCGCTCGATCTTGTAGACGTGGTTCGCGATATCGGGAGTCAGATAAGCAAATGTGCCGTCGCTCTTGCGCAGGACGCGGTCCTTTTCATCGCCGTAGTCGGTGCTCTTGAACCAGAGCGCGCCGTCCTTCTCATAGGTAAGCCCCATGTCCGCCATGCGGTCAAGGCAGGCGTTGATGCGCTTGCAGTTGTCCTCATAGAAGAAGGTCTCGTGCATCCAGCTCTGCATGGTGACGCGGTAGGTCTTGAGGTCGCGGTCGATCTTCTCAAGCTCCTTCTTTTTGCCGTAGTCCATGAAGTGTGTAAGGCGCTCCTTGGGATTGGCGGTGAGCCACTTGTCGCCCTCTTCCTTGGCAAGCTGGGCTGCGATCTCCTTTATATCATCGGCATGGTAGCCGTCCTCCGGCAGGGGATATTCCTTGCCGAAATATTCAAAATAGCGTGCGGTGAGGGATTCGCCGAGCTTGACTATCTGGTTGCCGGCGTCGTTGACGTAGAACTCACGCAGCACGTCCCAGCCGCTGGCTTCCATCAGGCGGCAGATGCAGTCGCCCCAGGCGGCGTTGCGGGCATGGCCGCAGTGCAGGTCGCCGGTCGGGTTCGCGGAGACCCACTCGAGCAGCAGGCGCTTGCCCTTGCCGGACTCGTTCCTGCCGTAATCGTCACCGGCGGCGATAACGTCGTTGATGACAGCGGTGAGAGCGCTCTGCCTGAGCTTGAAGTTGATAAAGCCGGGGCGGGCGACGGTGATCGACTCGCACTCCGGGAGAAGCTCGGCAAGCTTTGCAGTAAGCGGCTCTGCGATTTCCATCGGGTTGCGTCGGAGAGTGCGCGAAAGCTTCATGGCAATGCTGGTGGAATAATCGCCCAGCTTGGTGTCCTGAGGCGTCTCGACGATGAGCTGACCCTCAGCCGGTTCCAGATCATAGACCTCTTTTACGGCCTTCTTCGCAGCGTCATAAATCTTGCTTCCAAAGTCGTTCATGCAAATAACTCTCCTTATCATTCAGTAAAGCCATGTAATCACGGTGGACACACGTTTTAATACTATACCATAAATTCCCCTTTATGCAAGTCCTTTATACCGCAATTTTGCCGCAATACCGTCATATACAACTTGAGCGTACCGCAAAGTGCGGTACGCTCTTCCTATTTATTATACACTTTCCTGTCAGCCGCCGAGGTAAGCCTTGCGCACCTCGTCGCTCTCGGCAAGTTCCTTGCCGGTGCCGCTGAGGGTGATCTTGCCCGTTTCGAGCACGTATGCACGGTCGGCGACGGAGAGCGCCATCTGCGCGTTCTGCTCGACAAGCAGGATCGTCGTCCCGTTCTTGTGCAGCTGCCTGATGATGTCGAATATCTGCTCGACGAGTATCGGCGCAAGACCCATGGACGGCTCGTCCAGCATCAGCAGCTTCGGGTGGCTCATAAGTGCTCTGCCCATCGCGAGCATCTGCTGCTCGCCGCCGGAGAGAGTACCGGCGATCTGCTTCTTTCTCTCGCGCAGACGCGGGAACTGTTCATAGACTGACTCGATATCCGCGTCGATACCGGCGCTCTTCTGCGTGAACGCGCCCATTTCGAGGTTCTCCTCAACGCTCATCTGTAGGAAAATGCGCCGCCCCTCGGGGACCTGTGCGAGCCCCTTGTATACGAGCTTGTGCGCCGGGACATGGCTGATGTTCTCGCCGTTAAACTCGATACTGCCGGTGCGGGAGCGCAGAAGCCCGGAGACGGTCTGGAGCGTCGTGGACTTGCCCGCACCGTTTGCGCCGATAAGGGTGACGACCTCGCCCTCGTTGACCTCAAAGGAGATACCCTTTATTGCGTGGATCGCGCCGTAGTATACATTTATATTGTCTACCTTAAGAATAGTGCCCATGCGCTCAGGCCTCCTTCTTTTTGCCGAGGTATGCTTCGATAACGACGGGGTTCGCCTGAATGTCCGCTGGCGTGCCCTTGGCGATGACCTTGCCGAAGTTCAGCACGCAGATACCCTCGCAGATACCCATGACAAGGTTCATGTCGTGCTCGATGAGCATGATGGCGATCTGGAACATGTCGCGGATCTTGATGATGTTCTCCATCAACTCCGCGGTCTCGGAGGGGTTCATACCGGCGGCCGGCTCGTCGAGCAGCAGCAGGCTCGGGTTCGTGCCGAGGGCGCGGACTATCTCGAGACGGCGCTGCGCGCCGTAGGGCAGGGAACCTGCCTTGGCGTCTGCGAGATCCTCCATGTCGAAGATGCTCAGCAGCTCCATCGCACGCTCATGGGCTATGCGCTCCTGCTTCCAGTAGGACGGCAGGCGCATGATGCCGGAGAACATGCCGTAATTTATCTGGTTGTGCATGCCGAGCTTGACGTTATCCTCAACGCTGAGGTTGTCAAACAGGCGGATATTCTGGAACGTGCGCGCCACGCCGAGCTTGTTGACCTGCGCAGTGTTCATGCTGTGGGTGTCTATGCCGTCGACCATGATAGTGCCGCGCGTCGGCTGGTAGACCTTCGTGAGGAGGTTAAAAATTGTGGTCTTGCCGGCGCCGTTCGGGCCGATGAGCCCGGCGATCTCGGTGCGGCCGATGGTGAGGTTGAAGTCGTCGACCGCAGTCAGGCCGCCGAAGTCAATGCCGAGGTGGCTGACTTCGAGGACGGGGGTCTTATCAAGGTCGCGCTGCGGGATGAACGCATTCGTCGGCAGGGGGACGAGCGGACTTTTATATTTTGTCTCAACATTGGCTTCGGGGTAGGCCGGGGCAAACATCGCAAACGGGTTTCTGAATTTCAGAGCGAGATCAGGCATGTTCCTTTTCTCCTTTCTTGCCGAACGGGACGAGCTTTGAAAGCAGCGCTTTCATCTGGGGGCTGTTCGTCGCCAGCATGACGACTATCAGGACTATCGCGTAGATGAGCATACGGTAATCGGCAAAGCCGCGCAGCGCCTCGGGCAGCACCGTCAGCACCGCCGCCGCGATGATCGAGCCCCACATATTGCCGAGCCCGCCGAGAACGACGAACACGAGGATGAGGATAGAGGTGTTGAAATCGAACTTCGAAGAGACGAGGTTCGAGAAGTTCAGGCCGTAGAGCGCGCCCGCGCCGCCTGCAAGTGCAGCGCTGGTCACAAAGGCCATGAGCTTATACTTCGTCACATTGATGCCGACGGACTCGGCAGCGATGCGGTTGTCGCGCAGCGCCATGATCGCGCGGCCTGAGCGGCTGCGCACGAGGTTCAGCACAACGACGAGCGTGACCATGATGAGGATGAAGCCTGCAGTGAAGCTTGCGATGGTGTCGGTACCGGTCGCGCCCTGCGCGCCCTTGATGAGCACCTTGCCTGTCTCGGTGAGGCCGAGGTCGGTGACGGTCTTTGCGCCGGTGGCGTTGAAGATGATGTGCAGGCCGTTTTCATCGTGGCCGATGATGAGGCAGTTTATAAGCTCCTTGATGATCTCACCGAAAGCCAGCGTCACGATAGCCAGATAGTCGCCGTGCAGGCGCAGCACCGGGATGCCGACAAGCGTCCCAGCGATGCCCGCAAATATCGCGCCCATCACGATCGCGAGCGCAAGGCGCACGCCGTCGGAGGGAATGGCGCTCTGCAGGCTCATCGCGGTGACGACGCCGGTGAACGCACCGACGCTCATAAAGCCCGCATGTCCCAGGCTCAGCTCGCCGAGGATGCCGACAGTGAGGTTCAGGGAGACGGCCATAACGATGTAGCAGCAGATAGGGACGAGCTGACCCTTCATCGAGCGGGTGAGCATGCCCTCGTTCATCAGTGCGTTCATCACGATAAAGGCGATGACGACGCCGATATACGTCGCAAAATCTATGATCTTTGTCTTGTTGAGAGTCTTTTTCATCTTGGCACCTCAGACTTTCTCCGGCACATACTTGCCGAGCAGACCGGCCGGACGCACCAGCAGCGTCACAATAAGCACCGCAAAAACGATGGAGTTTGCAAGCTGCGTGGAGATATACGCCTTGGCCAGGGACTCGATTATGCCGAGCAGCAGCCCGCCGAGGAACGCGCCGGGGATCGAGCCGATGCCGCCGAACACCGCCGCGGTGAAAGCCTTGATGCCGGGCATGGAGCCGGTCGTCGGCATGAGGGAGGTGTAGGACGAGCAGAGCAGCACGCCCGCGATCGCCGCAAGTGCCGAACCTATGGCAAAGGTGAGGGAAATGGTGCTGTTGACGTTGATGCCCATGAGCTGTGCCGCGGCCTTATCCTCGGACACGGCGCGCATCGCCTTGCCCATTCTGGTCTTGCCGGTGAAGAAGGTCAGCGCCGCCATGATCACAAGGCACATCACGACCGTCAGAAGCGCTATGTAGGAGATCGTGAGCTTGCCGTCGAAGAGCTTGAACGCGCCCTCGACTATCGGGCTGTACGCCTTGGGGTTTGCGCCCCAGATAAGCAGGGCGGAGTTCTGGAGGAAGTAGCTCACGCCGATGGCGGTGATGAGGACCGCGAGCGACGGAGCCGCGCGCAGCGGCTTATACGCCAGCCCCTCGATGATAACGCCGAGCACCGTACACACGACCATCGCGACGAGCACCGCCGCCCATGCGGGGAGCCCCCATGAGCTGACCGCCATCAGCGACACGTAGCCGCCGACCATTATAACGTCGCCATGGGCGAAGTTCAGCATCTTGGCGATGCCGTAAACCATGGTATAGCCCAGCGCGATTATCGCGTACACACTGCCGAGGCTGATACCGCTGATGAGATATGACAGAAATTCCATAACGTACCTCTTCTGTTTCTATTAGCTGATATACTCAAATCGAAGCCCAGCGAAGCGGGTTCGATTTGAAAAGGAAGAAGGAGATTGCATAGTGCCGCTTTTGCCGCAAGGCGAAAGCGGCACGGTGCAAGCTTCTTCTGACGCACGCTCTACGGCATTTGCACAACCGGCAGAGGCCGTGCCGCCTCTGCAACTGCCGCAGAATAACAATTAAGACGCCTGTCGGCAGTCGGGGGTATGATCCCCCGGCTGCCTTTGTTGAGTTGTGGTTTAATATCCCGCTGTGCTTATGCTGCGGGGCTGGCCTCGGGCTCAGCAGTCGCTTCGGTCTCCTCGGCGGGAGCTTCCTCAGCTGCTGCGAGGTCTGCGGAGACGTAGGTGCCGTTCTTGATGATGACGGCGGCGGGCATCTTGTTGACCTCGCCCTCGGCGTTCCAGGTCATGCCCTTACCGGTCAGGCCGTCGAAGGTCAGGCTCTGGAATGCGGAGACAAGCGCGTCGCAGATCTCCTCGTTGCTCATGTCGGGAGTGCAGTTGGCTGCTTCAAGGGCGGCCTTCAGTGCGTAGATAACGTCGTACTCATCGGCTGCGAACTGGTTGGGGACTTCACCGTACTTCTCGGTGTACTTCGCTACGAAGCTCTGGGTCTGCTCGTCCTGTGCGTCCGCGGAGAACGGGGTCAGGACCATGACGTCCTCTGCAAGCGCGGTGTCAAAGCCTTCGAGGGTCAGGATGCCGTCCATGCCGTCAACGCCGAAGAAGGTCGGCTCATAGCCCATGGCCTTTGCCTGGGAGAAGATGACGGATGCGGGCTGGTAGTAGATGGGCAGGAAGACGAGGTCTGCGCCGTCAGCCTGAGCAGTGGTGAGCTGGACGGAGAAGTCGGTAGCGGTGTCCTTGGTGAAAGTGCCTTCGTAGACGATCTCAAGGCCGTTCTCGGCTGCGGTGGAAACGAACTTGTCGCGGATGCCCTGAGAATAAGCGTCATCGTTGCGGTAGATAACGGCGATCTTGCTTTCAGGCATATTGGCTGCGATGTAAGTCGCGGATCCTGCGCCCTGGTTGGGGTCGGTGAAGCAGAGCTGGAAGACGTTGTCCTTGCCCGCGGTGACGTCAGCTGAGGAGGCGGACGGAGTCATCATAAACACGCGCTCTTCATTGCACTTGGTGGAAACCGAGATAGCGGAGCCGGTGGTGGTGGGGCCGGCCATGACCTGCATGCCCCAGTCCATGAGGTTGTTGTAAGCGTTGACTGCGATCTCGCTGTCGGCCTGGTCGTCCTCGAACTTCCATTCGACCTGGTAGCCGTTGATGCCGCCGTTGGCGTTGATCTCATCGATCGCAATCTGGCCGCCGTTCTTGACTGCGGTGCCGTAGATAGCCGCGTCGCCGGTCAGGGGGCCGCTGCCGCCGATCTTGAAGGTATTGCTGCCGGAGGCTGCTTCCGTGGGAGCCTCAGTTGCGGCGGTGCCGCTGTTGCTGCTGCCGCAGCCTGCGAACAGGCACATGCACATTGCTGCGACCAAAACAAGAGCCATAAACTTTTTCATCTTTTTGTTCTCCTTACAGGAATATATTTATACAAAAAATCAGCCCCGACCGAATTGGTCGGGGCTGATTTGAAGTATACAAAAAATATCAAATCATCGCACCGCTGCCAAAACCGGTCGCCTGCTATCCGTGCCGCTAAGTATGCCTATAATTATGCATATGGATACGGTAATAACTCGTACTGCGGCAACAAAAATGGACACTGCGTTAACAGTGTCCATAGTAAGCAGGAGGGCGGTATTGGTGCAGTCGGCGGACTGCTGGCGAGAAGAGCATGCAGCAGCGGACTCATCTGCGCGAGCGCATGAGCCGGTAGTATTGAAGCTGTTTTCGAAGCGTTCAAACATCTGCTGTATCTCCTTTCGTTTGATGGGCGTACTTTAGCACCGTAACCCGCAGCTGTCAAGTACCTTTTTTATATTTCACCCGTTTTGACAAAATGGCCAAAAGTACGGGCGCATTTTTCTACATATTATACAACACCAGAATTGTATTGCCATGCTTTGCTCGGAGTATCGGCACTTCGCGTCTTGGTAATACGTATAAGAAAGGACGGGGACTTGCGGTATCCCCGTCCAGACGTGACAGACTTTCCCGTACCCGCCGCGAGGATGTGCATTCGCTGCCATGCCGGGGTCTATCGCATACCGCACAGTGCTATGCTCCAATCACCCTGTGGTATTGGTATCATTGTATATCAAAAAAGCCTGTTTGCATAGGGGTAATTGCAAGAAATATAATTTTTTGAAAAATTGTACAAAATTGCAGGACAATTTCTGTTGAAAGCTGAAAAATTCCGGAGGCCAAATGGCCTCCGGAACTCTCCGAACACATTTTTTTGATTATTCGACGCAGTAGACCGTGAGGGTCTTCTCCACGCCGAGGCAGCTTGCCGTAAGCTTGACGCCGCCTGAGATGTTTCCGACGCACTCGACCGTGCAGCTGAGATCGCCCGTCGAGGTGACCGTAAGGTAATCGGTGTTTCCGCTGGTCCATTCGACCTTGACGCCCTGGATCGTGAGCGGCAGGACCTGAGCGGTCAGGTCGACCGTGTCGCCGACGTGCATCGTGAAGTCTGACGTCTTTTCATCGGTGTAGAAGAAGATCTTGATGCTCTCGACGGTCGGCGTCGGGGTCGGCGAAGCCGTAGGTGCGGCCTCAATGATGGGGACATAGTCCGTCGCAGCAGGGGGAGTGATCGCCGAGGGCTTGTTGCTTGAATCACTGCCGTCAAGGCTGGTGCTGACCATAACGATGACAGCCAGAATAACCGCAACGACCAGGATCAAGCCGAATATCATCTGCCATTTTGTGTTCGTTTCAGCACGCTCATAGGAAGCGGTACCCTTGACCGTTCCCGGCGTGGTGCTTGGTGCGCGCCCGCTCTGTGCGACCCTACGGGTGCCGCAGTTGGGGCAGCGGCTGCGCATGGAAGAAAATGTCGCACCGCAGCGGCGGCATTTTACTTCGGGAATCATGCTCATACAAGTTCCTCCGTTCTATTTTCAATAGAAATGGATACTAAACCACTAATAGATAATACATCTAAATTGCATTTTAGTCAAGGGTTGTCGTGTCCAGAGGGCTGTTTTTGTGCTTTTTTCCGGTGTTTATTCCCCACTTTCGCCCCAATTTCACCCATGAGTGCGGTAATATCCGGGCTTCCGCGGGCAAATTCAGCTCTTCCGCCATAAAATACATGCACTGTGTTTTATCCGCGCTCACTTGACAGAAACCGCAGAAATGTTATAATTTTTATAATACATCATCGTTACCGGCATCGGACGGGAGGAATATTCATGCCCAAAAGCATTACCCGCATCGTTCTCACCGGCGGCCCCGCCGCGGGGAAAACCACGCTCATCAGCCGCATCCTCAAGGAGTTCAGGCAGGAGGACGGCTGGAAGGTCATCACCATACCTGAGACGGCGACAGAGCTTATCTCCGGCTTCGGCATCCGCCCTTTCGGCAACTGCGTCAGCATGGAGGATTTCCAGTATTTCGTCATTGAGGATCAGCTGCACAAGGAGCGTCTCGCCCTCAAGGGCGCGGAGATGGTGCCGGAGGACAAGGTGCTCATCATCTATGACCGCGCTGTGCTCGACGATAAGGCGTATATCTCCGACGCGCAGTTTGCAAAAACCCTTGCCCATTTCGGCAAGACCGAGCAGGAGGTGCTCGCCGGGTATGACGCTGTTCTTCACCTCGTCACCTGCGCCAAGGGCGCGGAGTTCGCGTACAACTACGGCAACGCCGCGCGCTATGAGACAGTCGAGGTCGCGCGAGAGAAGGACGATCTCACCCTGCGCGCGTGGAGCACCCACCCCGCAGTCTATGTCATTGATAACTCTGTGAACTTCGAAGACAAGATCGACCGCGCCATCGCGCAGATATACCGCATAATAGGCCAGGCAGCACCGGAGCCGGGCAAGAAGAAGTACCTCGTCGCCATGCCAGATTGCGCCGCGCTCGAGAAGCTCTACGGCGCAGCGCCTGCCGAGATGATGCAGACCTATCTTGTCCCCGTCAGGCAGGACACCGAGCGCCGCATCCGCCAGCAGAAGAACGGCAGCGGCTATCTGTACTTCTATACCGAGAAGCGCATCGCCCCGGACGGGACGCGCTGGGTCACAGAGAAGCCGATCTCCGAGAAAGAGTACGTGGCATATCTCATGGAGGCGGACGTCTCCCTGCACAGCGTCATAAAGCAGAAATACAGCTTTACATATGAAAAGCGGCGCATGGAGCTGGATGTCTATCCTTTCAGCTCCGATAAGGCCATCCTCTTTGCCTACGGCGCGGACACCGGCCGCCTGCCGCCTGAGATAGAAATACTCAAAGACGTGACCGGAGAGGCCGAATACAAGAACCGCGCCCTCGCCGGGAGCCAGCGCCTGTAAGGCCTGTCCGCCGCGCTGCAAAATTTTTTGCCGAAGTTGACAAAAAGGGGCTTGACAAATTAGCGAAAGCGCACTATAATCCGCACATATTGAAACGGCAAAGGCGTCGTGCAGTATTGCATGGCATCTTTGCCGATTTTTATTTTTGATCCCGCCGGCGCTGCGCCCCGGGAAGAAAGACGAGGTATATCCATGAGCACAGTCACTGAGATTTTCGGCTGCAATGTATTCAACGATTCCGTTATGAGAGAGCGTCTTCCCAAGGACGTGTTCATGCAGGTGCAGCGCTCGATAAACGACGGCAAGCGCCTTGACAGCGCCGCCGCTACGGTCGTCGCAAACGCGATGAAGGATTGGGCCATTGAGAAAGGCGCAACGCACTTCACCCATTGGTTCCAGCCCATGACCGGCATCACCGCCGAGAAGCACGACAGCTTCATTTCCCCTGTCGGCGGCGGCAAGGTCATCATGGAGTTCTCCGGCAAGGAGCTTATCCAGGGCGAGCCTGACGCTTCCAGCTTCCCCTCCGGCGGCCTGCGCGCGACCTTTGAAGCACGCGGCTACACCGCATGGGACCCGACCTCCTATGCATTTATAAAGGACGGCGTGCTCTGCATCCCGACCGCTTTCTGCTCCTACGGCGGCGAAGCGCTCGATAAGAAGACCCCGCTGCTGCGCTCGATGGAAGCCATCAACAAGCAGGGTATGAGAGTCCTCAAGCTTTTCGGCAACACCGACGCCACCTCCGTCAGAACCACCGTCGGCCCTGAGCAGGAGTATTTCCTTATTGATAAATCCATCCTTGATAAGCGCAAGGATCTGCTCTACACCGGGCGCACACTCTTCGGCGCAAAGCCGCCCAAGGGTCAGGAGCTGGAGGATCATTACTTCGGCGCTATCAAGTCCCGCGTTTCCTCCTTTATGAAGGAACTCAATGACGAGCTGTGGAAGCTCGGCGTGCTCGCAAAGACCGAGCATAACGAAGTCGCTCCCGCGCAGCACGAGCTTGCGCCTATCTTCACCACGACGAACATCGCCGCCGACCACAACCAGCTTACCATGGAGCTCATGCAGAAGATAGCGAAGAAGCACGACATGGTCTGCCTTCTGCACGAAAAGCCCTTTGCCGGCGTCAACGGCAGCGGCAAGCACAACAACTGGTCCATGTGCACCAACACCGGCGTTAACCTCCTCGAGCCGGGCGACACCCCGTATGAGAACGCTCAGTTCCTGCTGATGCTCTGCGCGGTCATCCAGGCCGTCGATGATTATCAGGATATGCTCCGCATCTCCGTCGCCTCCGCCGGCAACGACCACCGTCTCGGCGCAAACGAAGCACCTCCCGCTATCGTCTCCATGTTTGTCGGTGATGAGCTCGGCGCGATCCTCGATGCGATAGAGACCGACACTCCCTACGGCAGTAAGGAGAAAGAGCTTATCAAGGTCGGCGTCCATGTCCTGCCGAAATTCCCGAAGGACACCACCGACCGCAACAGGACTTCGCCCTTTGCCTTCACCGGCAACAAGTTCGAGTTCCGTATGCCCGGCTCCTCCGCGTCCATCTCCGGCGTGAACGTTGTTCTGAACACCGCTGTCGCCGAGTCCCTGCGTCAGTATGCCGATATCCTCGAAAAGGCTGACGACTTCGAAGCTGCTCTGCACGACCTTATCAAGGACGTTATACATAAGCACAAGCGCATCATCTTCAACGGCAACGGTTACGATGAGAGCTGGGTCAAGGAAGCTGAGAAGCGCGGCCTGCTGAACCTGCGCTCCACGCCCGACTGCGTGCCCTACTACCTCAGCGAGAAGAATGTTGAGCTCTTCACCCGCCACAAGGTCTATACCGAGACCGAGCTGCACGCGCGCTATGAGATAAAGCTCGATAACTACAGCAAGGTGCTGCACATCGAAGCACAGACGATGCTTGACATGGTCTGGAAAGATATCCTCCCCGCCGCCAGCGCCTACACCAAGGAGCTTGCCGAGACTGTCGCCGCGAAGAAAGCCATCGGCGGCGGCATCGATACGAGCTACGAAGAGAAGCTCGCAGGCCATATGAGCGTCCTGCTCGCCTCCGCTACGAAGAAGGCCGAAGCTCTCGAATACGCGCTCATGGGCGTCAAGGACATCACTGATACCCTCGCGCTTGCCCGCTATTACAGAGACACGATATTTGCCGCAATGAACGAGCTGCGCATCATCGTCGACGAGATGGAGACCCACTGCGCTGCGAAGTACTGGCCGTACCCCTCCTACGGCGATATCCTCTTCAGCGTAAAATAACTTATCAAAGAACCTCTTTGATAAACTGAATAACAGCTCCCGTGAAACACGGGAGCTGTTTTACGTTATACGGCAAACAAAACAGGAGCAGCCGTTTACAGCTGCTCCTGCTCTGTTTCGCGGTATATTACTTGGTGGGGTCAATGATGATCTTGCAGATATTGGTGCCGTCGAGCATCATCTGGATGGCCTTGTTGATCTCGCTCAGGCCGAGACGGTCGGTGACCATGCGGTCGAGGTGCATCTCGCGCCAATTGTCCTCGAGGAAGCGCACGCCCTGCTCAAAGTCCTCCTGGCTGTACAGGCGGTTGCCGATGAGCTTGATCTCCTTGAAGGAGACCTTGCCGATGACAAAGGGATAAGCGTCGCCGGAGAGGCCAAGGCTCAACATCTTACCGCCGCAGCGGCAGAGGTCGGGCATCTGGAGCACGCAGGAGGGTGCACCGGAGGTATCGTAGACGATATCGAAGCCGTGGCCGTCGGTGACCTCGCGCATGAGATCCATTGCGTCGGTCTCGGTGGGGTTGATGGTCTCAATGCCCATAGACTCGACGAACTTGCGTCTCGGCTCGTTGATCTCGGAGATTATAACGCGCCCTGCGCCCGCTGCCTTTGCGAACACTGCAATGTACAGGCCGACGGTAGCGCCGCCGGAGATGAATATCTTGTCGCCCTTCTGCACCTGGGAGTTGACCATGACGTGCTGACCGACGGCGAACGGCTCACCGAGAATAGCGACTTCGTCTGGGATATCGTCGTCAAGCGCGACGAGCTTGTCTACGCCGACCTTGGTGTACTCTGCAAAGCCGCCGTCGACATGGATGCCGAGGAGCTTCAGGTTCTCGCAGACCCAGGGCAGACCGCGCTGGCAGGCAGCGCACTTGCCGCAGGAGATGATCGGGTTCATCAGCACGCGCTGACCAAGCTTGAACTTGCCGTCGTAGCCCTCGGGCAGGGACTCTATCGTGCCGAGGATCTCATGGCAGAGAACGGTCGGGACGGTAGCAGTCATGTGCTTGCCGCGGTAAACGGTGATGTCGGAGCCGCAGACGCCCGCGCGCTTCACCTTGATGAGTGCCTCATTTTCGCCGGGAACCGGCACAGGGATATCGCAAAGCTCGAGATCGAGCCAATTTTTCAGAACAGCTGCTTTCATTGCATGATCCTCCTTATCCGGATCAGATCACGGCTGCTTGCCGATGTAGGCGAGGATACCGCCGTCGACGTAAAGAACGTGGCCGTTGACGAAGTTGGAAGCGTCGGAAGCGAGGAACACTGCAGGACCCATGAGGTCGTCAGTGGTGCCCCAGCGGGCTGCCGGAGTCTTTGCAACGATGAACTGATCGAACGGGTGACGGCTGCCGTCGGGCTGACGCTCACGCAGAGGAGCGGTCTGAGGAGTGGCAATGTAGCCGGGTCCTATGCCGTTGCACTGGATGTTGTACTCGCCGTACTCGGAGCAGATGTTGCGGGTGAGCATCTTGAGTCCGCCCTTGGCGGCGGCGTATGCGGAAACGGTCTCACGGCCGAGCTCGCTCATCATGGAGCAGATGTTGATGATCTTGCCGTGGCCTTTCTTGATCATGCCGGGGATGACTGCCTTGGAGACGATGTAGGGAGCGACGAGGTCGATATCGACGACCTGACGGAAGTCCTTTGCCTCCATCTCAAGCATGGGAACGCGCTTGATGATGCCGGCGTTGTTGACAAGGATGTCGATGGTGCCGAGGTCGCGCTCGATGTCTGCGACCATCTTGACGACGTCTTCTTCATTGGTAACGTCGCAGTAGTAGCCCTTGGCGTCGATGCCCTTTTCGGCATAGGCCTTCATAGCCTCTTCCATGTGCTTCTCGCCGCGGCAGTTGAAAGCGATCTTTGCGCCGCAGTTTGCGTATGCCTCGGCTATCGCAAAGCCGATACCGTATGCCGCGCCGGTGATCAGCGCAACTTTGCCTTCAAGTGAAAACTGCTTCATCATGTCCATAGTGAATTTCTCCTTTTCAGATCATTTTTTTAGCATAGATTGAGGTTAACCGGTTTCTTAATACCGGGTGAATTACCGCCTGCATTATTAAAAAAACAGGCGGTATTTATCAATGATTATCTCTGGACTCTGCCGGTGCCGTCGCCGCCCATGAGCTTTTCAACATCGGAAACGCCGACGCGGTTGAAGTCGCCGAGGATGCTGTGCTTGAGGCATGACGCCGCAACGGCGAACTCAAGTGCGGACTGCTTGCAGTCGTAGTTATTGAGGCCGTAGATCAGGCCGCCGGCAAAGCTGTCGCCGCCGCCGACACGGTCGACGATGTCGCGGATCTCGTAGCGCTTGGACTCGTAGAACTTCTCGCCGTCGTTGAGGCAGGCAGCCCAGCCGTTCCAGTCGGCGCTCTTGCTTTCGCGCAGAGTGATGGCGATCATCTTCATGTTCGGGTACTCGGCAAGGACCTTGTCGCCGAGAGCCTTGTACTTGCTGCGGTCGAGCTCGCCGGATTCGACGTTGACGTCAACGGTGATCTCGAGGGACTTCTGAACATCCTCCTCGTTTGCGATGGCGACATCGACATACTTTGCGAGCTCACGCATGACCTCGGCGGCGCGTACGCCGTACTTCCAGAGGTTCTTGCGGTAGTTCAGGTCGCAGGAAACGGTGATGCCGCGCTTCTTTGCTTCCTTGACAGACTCGAGGGAAAGATCCTTTGCACTTTCGCTGATAGCCGGGGTGATGCCGGTGATGTGGAACCAATCGACGCCCTCAAAGGCCTTGTCCCAGTCGATGTCGCCGGGCTTGGCAAGCGCGATGGAGGAATACTCGCGGTCGTATACGACCTTGCTGGGCAGCTGGTTTGCGCCCGGTTCGAGGTAGTATATGCCCATGCGGCCGCCGCCGCGGATGATGCGGCTGGTGTCCACGCCGAACTTGCGCAGATCCTTGACGCACTCATCAGCAATGGCGTTCTTCGGCAGAACAGTCAGGTAGCTGACGTCCATGCCGTAGTTTGCCAGAGAGACCGCGACGTTTGCCTCGCCGCCGCCGAAGGTGGCCTCGAGCATCGGGGTCTGGAAGAAGCGCTCCTGTCCGGGAGCCTTGAGTCTGAGCATTATTTCGCCAAAAGTAAGAACCTTCATTTACTTAATCCTCCGATCATTTCTGAAGAAGATGCACGGCAAAGCCGCCGATCTCGTTCTTGAAGTAAACAGCCTTGATGTTGTCCTTGTCCTTGACGGAGTCCATATCCAGCTCATAGCCGCGGCGCTCCATCTCGGCGATGGCGGGGATCATCTTGTTGGTGCGGATGGCGATGTGGCCGTTCGCGCCCTTGAACATGGTCTTCATTACCTCAACGCCGGTGGAGGCGAAGTTGGAGGAGTTGCCCTGCTTGACATTGAAATCGAAAGCGTCGTTGAACGCCTTGCAGACGTCCATTGCTGCGTCGGCATCGGGAGTGTTGATGCCGATGTGCGCGACCTCAAAGCCGAGCAGAGACTTGCGTGCTTCCTTGCACAGCGCGGTGATCTTATCGAAGTTGCCGGCTGCGATATCGGCCTTCGGGCAGATCCAGCTGCCGCCGACCGCGTGGATGTACGGGGAGGAGACGAACTCGGCCAGGTTCTGTGCATTGACGCCGCCGGTCGGGATGAACTTCACGCCGCCGAAGGGGCCGGCCAGGGACTTAATCGCGCTCAGGCCGCCGTAAACGTTGGCGGGGAAGAACTTCAGGACCTTGAGGCCGTGCTTGAGAGCCATCATTATTTCAGTAGGAGTGACGCAGCCGGGGGTAACGGGAATACCGTTGTCGCAGCACCATGCAACAGTCTCTTCGTCATATCCGGGGGAGACGATGAACTTTGCGCCGCACTCGACGGCGAGCTTGCACTGCTCAAGATTGATGACCGTGCCGGCACCGACGACCATATCGGGGCACTCCTGTGCAACGGCCTTGATGGAATCGGCAGCGGCAGCGGTACGGAAAGTGATCTCCATAACGTCAATGCCGCCGGCGAGCATCGCCTTGGCAGTGGGGACAGCGTCCTTCGCGTCCTCAAGGACTACCACGGGGACGACACCGGACTGAGCCAGTCTTTTCAATACATCCATTTTTTATTCCTCCTGTTGTAAAATTAAAGGAAATACAATATAATATCAGTCATACAAACGCGGATATCCCCGGTTTGTAAACCGGTTAACGAGGTGCAGCTTATGGATAATCAGAAAATTTTGCAGCAGTTTATCGACAGTTTTCAGGACAATGCGATCCGCAGCCGGAGCTACTACCCGGAGTTCCGCCGCAGATGGGAGGCGGTAATAAGCCGCGCCGCCGAGAGCAGTGAGGTCTATTTTGACACCTCTTCAGACTCTATTTTCACCGTTGAGCACAGCTTTGCGGGGATAGAAACCGGTTTCCATTTCGATCAAATGAAAATTGCCGAGTGGTACCAGAGAGACCTCAAGGACAAACACGTTGTCTTCAAGCCCCAGAAGCTGAGGCACGACAAGCAGGGACTGCATTTCCATGAGTATACCTGCAGCTATGACCCGGACGCGGCGGAGCCTGCGCTCAATGACGAGAACCGCAACATCATCGCCGCGGCGCTGCCGGAGCTTCCCGCGCGTCTTCAGATCGTTTACGGGAACAAGTGGGTCGACGGGCGCTTCAACGCGTTTCTGAAAACGCGGCTTTCCGTCTATCTTATAGACACAGACTATGTCCCCGCGTTTTTGGCGACACCGCTGGAGGTCTGTCTTTACCTTTTCCTCATGGACTACTGTATTATAAAAGAAAACTATACAAAGGTCAAGGATGAAGATTTGAAGCAGTTCCTCCATATCTTCAAAGCCTCGCCTATGCTCAGGATAAAAAAGCTTCTCTGAGGATCTGAAAATCCGGATTCTTCTTCACCCTCCCACGGAAAACGCGGGAGGGTGAATTTTTGGGTTTATCTGAGCTTATTTACACCAAAGGTGTCCATATCGTCGAAAGCCTGATTTTCGCCGCCCATCGCCCATATAAAGGTGTAGTTTGAGGTGCCGCAGCCGGCGTGGAGCGACCATGACGGGGAAATGACGGCCTCGTAATTCTGCATGACGAGGTGGCGGGTCTGCTGAGGCTGACCCATCAGGTGCAAGACGACCTCTCCCTCGGGGAGATTGAAGTAGGTGTATATCTCCATTCTGCGCTCATGGGTGTGCGGGGGCATGGAGTTCCACACGCTGCCCGGAGCAAGCTGGGTAAGCCCCATGGAGAGCTGGCAGGTCTCCAGAACATCGGGGTGGATGAACTGGTTGATGACGCGCTCGTTGGAGTTTTCCTTGCTGCCGCAGGGGCGCTTGTTGGCGTCCTTGATGGAGATAAAGGTGGTCTTGCAGTCCTTGTGTGCGGGGGCGGAGACGAGGTAGAAGCGCGCGGGCTGCTCCTTGTCGTTGCTGCCGAACACGACGGACTTCGTGCTGCGGGAGATGTACAGGCAGTCCTCAAAGCCGAGCTCATACTTCACGCCGTCGGCCTCTATCCAGCCTGCGCCGCCGAGGTTGAACACTCCGGCTTCACGGCGCTCAAGGAAGAAGTTCGTACCGAAGTTTGCCCAGACGTCGATGCCCTTGTCGATAGGCAGAGTCTCATTCACAGGCATGATGCCGAGAACGACCATGCGGTCAACATGGGAGTAGACAGCCTGCACGGTATCGGGCTGATAAAGGTTCTGGATAAGGAACTCTTTTCTCAGCTCCTCCGTGGTATAACGCTTTACATCTTCGGGATGTGCTGAATAACGGATATCCATTTATAAGCCTCCTGAAATCAGCCCACAAGGCCGAGTGCCTGAGGAATGCACATGGACAGCCAAGGCACGTAGGTGATGAGGGTCAGGCAGATGAGAATGACTGCGAAGAACGGCAGCAGCATCTTGATGATCTGCTCGATCTTGACCTGATGCACGCGGCAGCCGGCGAACAGGATAGCGCCGACAGGAGGAGTCAGGGTACCGACGCAGAGGTTCATGACCATCATAAGGCCGAAGTGAACAGGGCTCATACCCCAGGTCTGCACGATGGGCAGGAAGATTGGGGTGAAGATCAGGACTGCGGGAGTCGGATCCATGAAGCAGCCGACGATGAGCAGGATGATGTTCATGATGAGCAGGATGACGTACTTGTTGGTGGTGAAGCCAAGGATCGCATTTGCGACGAGTGCGGGGATGTGAGTGTAGCTCATGACGTAGCCCATGATGCCGGACACGCAGACGAGGTACTCAATGACCGCGGTGGTCTTGACGCTGCTCCAGATGACCTTGGGCAGATCCTTGACGGTGATGTTGCGGTAGATGAAGCTGAGGATCAGGGAGTAGAGAACTGCGATAGCGGAGCCCTCGGTCGCGGTGAAGATACCGCCGAGGATACCGCCGATAACGATGACGATCATCAGCAGGCTGGGGATGCCGTCCCACAGGGTCTTGAGGACGAACTTTGCAGTGTACTTTTCGGTGCTGACATAGCCGCGCTTCTTTGCCATAACGCCCGCGACGATCATGCAGCCGAGACCCCAGAGGATACCGGGGATGTAGCCTGCCATGAACAGAGCCGCAATGGAAACGGAGCCTGCGACGGTGGAGTAGACGATCATGATGTTGCTGGGCGGGATCATCATACCGGTCGGGCCGGAGGCGATGTTGCAGACCGCTATGTATTCATCGGAGTAACCGTCTTCCTTCTCCATGGGTCCGAGGATGCCGCCCATTGCGACAGCCGCGGCAACGCCGGAGCCGGACATTGCGCCGAAGAGCATGTTGGCGACGATGTTGGTCTGAGCCAGTGCGCCGGGCAGACGGTGCGCAACGAGCTTTGCGCAGCCGACGAGACGGCGGGCGATACCGCCGGTGTTCATGATGTTGCCGGCGAGCACGAAGAAAGGTATTGCCAGCAGCGAGAAAGAGTTGACGCTCTGGAACATCTTCTGTGCGGAAACGGTGAGGAAGCCCTGGTTCGGCATGATAATGAACAGAGCCGCGGCGCTGCCGAGGCCGATGCTCAGGCCGATCGGGAAACCGAAAGCGAGGGTAACGAAGATAAGGGCGATCATTACGATGCCCGCAATGGCTGTAACTGTCATTTCTGTCTACCTCCTGTCATGCGGTACCGGAGAGCTCATCGCCGTGGGTACGAGTGCCATGGTTGTAGTTATTGATGGCACGTGCGCAGTTATAGACCGCGTAGTACAGGGTGATGACGCCGGTGAAAGGTACGGAGGCGTACAGGATCGCCTTGGAAACATGCAGGGACGGGTCGACCTGAACAGCCTGCTTTGCAGTGTAGAGCCAGCCGCCCCACACGCATATGAGAACAATGAACACGAACAGGAAAATGTTGGTGATGACCTCAACGATCATATACATTTTCGGGGAGAAGCGATCTTTCAATATATCAATGGCGAGGTGCTCACGGCTGCCGTAGACGTAAGCGCTGCCAAACATAATCATCCAAACGAACAGGTACTGGGAGAGAGCTTCGGAAATTGCGCTGGGTGCGTTGAATACGTATCTTGTGATGACCTGATAGCAGACCAGGACTGTCATAATGCCAAGAGTCGCCGTGCCGAGCACTTCGAGTATCTTGTCGACTATGAATTTTATTTTGTCGAATACCTTCACGGAGTGGCCTCCTTCTAACTTTTTAAAAACGGCCCACAGACGTGCTGCGGGCCGTTATAACGCGGGAACTAAATATTAATAGTAGTGTTTAATTAGCGCTCGGAAACGATCGCTTCGTAAACAGCCTTGGTCATGTCGGTGCGGTTAGCAACGTCATTGATCAGATCCTGGCAGAGAGCCTGGAAAGCGGGGACATCAGCGTCGGAGAAGATAACGCCCTTCTCAGCTGCCTTTGCCTCGTAGTCGGAGCGGAGCTCTGCGCAGAGGTTGAACATGTAAGCGATGGACTCGGATGCGCACTTCTTGAGGGCTTCCTGATCCTCAGCGGACATGGAATCGAAGACCTTTGCATTGATGCACAGCTCATCGGGGATCATGAGGTGGCCGGTTCTGTTGTAGTAAGGAGCAACTTCGTACTGAACGAGGTCAACGTAGGTGATGATGTTGTTCTCAGCACCGTCGAGGGTACCGGTCTGGATCGCGGAGTAAACGTCGCCCTGTGCCATTGCAACACCGACGCCGCCCATAGCGTTCATCATAGCGATGCAGGTGTCAGAACCCATAACGCGGATCTTCATACCGGCGAGCTCTTCAGGAGTGGTGACAGCCTTGTCACGGGTGTAGAGGTTACGTGCGCCGAGGGAGTAAGCGGAGAGAACGACGAAGCCGTGGTCACGGGTGGTGGCGAACAGGTCGTCCAGCTTGCCGGACTCGAAAACCTTCTGCTGATGCTCGATGCTGTCGTAAACGTAAGGAGTGCCGAGGATAGCGAAGTCAGGAACGTAGGTCTCGATGATGGAGTTTGCAACGAGGGTCATGTCGAGAGCGTCCATGGTGCACTGCTCGAGGGTCTGCTGCTGGTCGCCGAGCTGAGCATCGGGATAAACTTCGATGGAGTAACGGCCTTCGGTGGCGTCATACAGATCGTCGCTGAGCTTCTGAAGGGTCTTTGCTTCAGGATTCTCGATGGTCTGGTTGAATGCGCACTTCAGAACGGTCTGGCCGACCTTTGCGCCGTCGGTTGCTGCGGTGTCAGCAGGAGCTGCTGCATCGGCTGCAGGTGCTTCGGTAGCTGCCGGAGCAGTAGTGCTTGCGGACTGGCCGCATGCGCACAGTGCGAATACCATGCACAGTGCGAGGAGCATTGCGAGAACAGATTTGACGTTTTTCATTATTTTTCCTCCATAATGAATTTTATATACAGGCAGATCTCTCTGCCGGTAACACAAATAAAATCTTTTGCGCACAAGCGGTGTTAAGGTTCCGTTAATTGCGACAACGTTTTCGACCGGCTTCAGCAGAAACATATCCGTTTCGTCAAGATAACGGTTTCGTAAATCGGTTTATGAACTTGGCCTAAAATAATTCCCCATAAGCGAGGAATCATTTTTATCTGTCAAATACCGTCACATCATAAAATGATGTGGAAACGTCCGGCCGTTTCGGAATTCTCTGATTTACTTTTTATTTTTTCGCCGCGCCTGCGGTGGTGGATTCTCTTATAATAATAGAAGACGGAACTATTTCCTCCGCGGGAGTCTCGGCTGCGCTGCCGTTTATCCTGTCGAGCAGTAACCTTGCCGCTCTCGCGCCGATCTCGCCCGTGCTGAGCGCTACCGCGGTTATTCCGGGATCCGCGATCTGCAGCCAGTCCCAATCGTCAAAGGTGCACAGGCCAAGCTCTTTGCCCGCCTTGATGCCCAGGAACTTCATCGCCGTAAGGATGCGCTGGGTAGTCGTGCCGTTGGCGGAAAGCACCGCTATGCGCTCGCCCTTGTGCTTTCCGAGGAAATCGCGCAGGCTGTCGACACAGCTGTTGGGAAGCTCACAGTTTATCTCGTATATCTCCGGTGCCGCTCCGCTTTTTGTGACGGTATCGGCATAGCCCTTGCATCTGAGCTCTCTCGGAGCAATCTTGGCTATCGTCTCCGAAAAGAAAGCAACGTGCTCATAACCCTGTGAGAGGAGCAGGCGCGTGCACTCTGCCGCATTTTCCTGATTGCGGCTGCACACCGTGTCGATAAGCCCCGGCTCCATCAGCGGTCTGTCCGCGAGCACCAGCGGGATGCCGCGTTCCTGAAGCTCAAGCAGGTATTCGTCATTGCTGCCGCAGGTGTTGACGATGAGTCCGTCCACCCTGTTATCAAGGAAGCCCCGAAGAGCCCTCTTCTCGCGGCGTGCGCTTTCGCGGCTGTCTGCAAACAGCACCTGATAGCCCGATTCCTCGCACACGGAGGTGATGCCCTTGAGCAGGAGCGCTGAAAACGGGCTGCTGATGTCGCCTATGACGCAGCCGATAAGCATCGTCCTGCTGGCTTTGAGCCGCTGCGCTGAACGGTCAGGGTGATAGTTGAGCGCCTTGACCGCTGCGGATATCTTTTCCTTGGTTTCTGCCGACATGTTCTCGTACTTGCCGTTGAGGAAGCGGGAGATCGTCGTCTTAGAAACTCCGCAGTAGCTTGCGACCTGATTTATAGTAACTTTCTTTTCTGATTGAGCGTCCATTGTTTACCACTAAATTAACAATTCTGTAATAAGTTTAGCATCAGGTTTTCGTTTTGTCAACCGGTTTCCAAGCATCTTAACGACGTGATACTGTACAGAATTTTCACCTCATTTTGCAGCACTTTCCACAAAAGCCGTATTTGGCGGTACAAATAGCATCTTTTCTGCTGCACCGAAGCGATCTCTGTCGCCGTGTGTCATATCAGGCAAGAGGGCCGAATTCTTTCCTTGTATTCTTCGGCGTATATTGATATAATGTACTGTAATTAACTTGGAACAGTTCGCCCAATTCACGCTGCCATCAATTGATGGTAAGGAGGAAAAGATATGATAAACTTCAACGTACCTCCCTGCACCGGGAACGAAATGAAATATATCGAGCAGGCCATTTCCTCGCACAAGATATGCGGCGACGGCAGCTTT
Organism: Bacteroidaceae bacterium; assembly: GCA_963621955.1. Taxonomy (GTDB): domain Bacteria; phylum Bacillota; class Clostridia; order Oscillospirales; family Oscillospiraceae; genus Limivicinus. The sequence goes on along the minus strand of CAVFGM010000188.1, from coordinate 3,667 downwards.
ACCAAGAAGTGCAACGCATGGCTCGAGCGGCGCTTTGCTGCGAAGAAGGTGCTCCTCACCACCAGCGGCAGCACCGCGCTCGACATGGCGGCGCTCCTGTGCGGCCTTGAGCCGGGGGATGAGGTCATCCTCCCGAGCTTCACTTTCTCCAGCACCGCAAACTCCTTCGTCCTCGCTGGGGCAAAGCTCGTGTTTGTCGACATCCGCCCGGACACGATGAATATCGATGAGACGCTTATCGAGCGCGCCATCACCGACAAGACCAAGGTCATCTGCGCCATGCACTATGCCGGCGTCGCATGTGAAATGGACACGATCATGGACATCGCCCGCCGCCATAAGCTGCTGGTCGTTGAGGACGCGGCGCAGGGCGTCATGGCAAGCTACAAGGGCAAGGCCCTCGGCACGATCGGCGACCTCGGCTGCTACTCCTTCCATGAGACGAAGAACTATTCTATGGGCGAGGGCGGCGCCATCGTCATAAATAACCCCGATTATATTGAGCAGGCCGAGATACTGCGCGAAAAGGGCACCAACCGCGCCAAGTTCTTCCGCGGTCAGGTCGATAAGTACACATGGGTCGATTTCGGCGACAGCTATCTGCCGAGTGAGCTGAACGCGGCCTATCTCTGGGCGCAGCTCGAAATGGCAGACGAGATCAATGACGATCGTCTTCACAGCTGGCACGAGTATGACGAAACCTTCAAGCCCCTTGAGGCTGAGGGCAAGCTCACCCTGCCCACGGTTCCCGAGGGCTGCGCACATAACGCGCACATGTATTATATCAAGTGTAAGGATCTCGCCGAGCGCACCGCGCTCATCCGCTTCCTGAAAGAGCGCGATATCCTTGCCGTGTTCCACTATGTTCCGCTGCACTCCGCCCCCGCCGGTGAGCGCTTCGGCCGCTTTGACGGTGAGGACAAGTACACCACCGCCGAGTCGGACAGGCTCCTGCGTCTGCCGATGTACTATGGTCTGACCGCCGAGGATCGCAGCCGCGTCATCGCAGCGGTCAAGGAATTTTACGGTGAGTGAGCCATGATTACATTCAAGCCCTGCAGCCTGCCGGTCATCACCGGAGATAAAGTCACGCTCCGCCCCATAACTGACGCCGACACCGATCTCATCGTCCGTTGGCGCAACGATCCTGCCGTGCGGCGGTTCTTCATTTTCCGCGAGCCGTTCACGCCGGAGATGCACCGCAATTGGCTGCGCACAAAGGTTGATACGGGAGAGGTCATCCAGTATATCATCGTCGATAATGCTGACGGCAAGAGCGTCGGCAGCGTATATTTCCGGGATATAGACCCGGTGAACGACAGCGCGGAATACGGTATTTTCATCGGTGAGGCCAGTGCCCGTTACCGTGGCATTGGGACGGCCGCTGCCCGCATGTTCACCGAATTTGGGCTCAATACTCTGCGCCTGCACAGGATCAGCCTGCGCGTCATCGGCGGAAACGATGCCGCCCGCCGCAGCTACGAAAAAGCCGGCTTTGTGACCGAGGGCGTTTTCCGTGACATGGTCAAGCTTGACGGAGAGTTTCGCGACGTCGTATTCATGTCCATACTCTCGGAAAGGCGCGGCGAATGAAAAAGAGTATCTCTCTGCGTTATATCGTGCTGCTCCAGGCGGCGGTGATACTGTACACCTGCACCGATATCGCCGCAAAGCTTGCCAGCCGCTATCCGTTTCTGTCCATGGGCTTTGTGCTCTGCTACGGCGTCGAAATTTTCATTCTCGGCGTCTATGCTATATGCTGGCAGCAGATAATAAAGAAGGTAGACATCTCCGTTGCCTACTCCAACCGCGCCTCTGCCATCTTCTGGTCGACGCTGTGGGCGGCCGCGGTGTTCCATGAGCACATCTCAGTCCAGAATATTATCGGCATCATCGTCATTTTTGCCGGGATATGGATGGTGAACAGAGATGCTTGAACATTGGCTCGCGCTCTTCGGCGCTGTGCTGCTCTCGTCCGTCTCGCAGATGCTTCTCAAGAAGTCGGCGGGGAAAGAGCATAAGAGCATCATTTTCGAATACCTGAACCCGTGGGTCATCAGCGGCTATCTTCTGCTCGCCGCCTCGACGATCTGCGTGATCTTCGCTTTCAAGGGCGTCGACTTCAAGAACGGCCCCGTGATAGAATCGCTTGGCTTCCCGCTCGTGATGATCCTTGGCCGTATATTCTACGGCGAAAAGCTGACGAAAAACAAGCTTATCGGCATGGGGCTGATAATGCTCGGCGTCGTGATATATTATATATAAGAAACAGAGTGAAACAAATGAGCAAAGTATCCTTTGTCATCCCGTGCTACCGCTCGTCAAAGACGATCGGCGGCGTTGTGAACGAGATAGAGAGCACCATGGCGCAGCTCGCCTACGAGTATGAGATCATCCTTGTGAACGACTCCTCACCGGACGACACTTTCACTGTCATCTCCGCACTCGCCGAAACGGACGGGCACATTACAGCCGTCGACCTTGCCAAGAACTTCGGCCAGCACGCGGCACTCATGTGCGGCATCAGACGCAGCAGCGGGGATATCCTCGTCTGCCTTGATGACGACGGCCAGACTCCGGCGGACGAGGCCGGCAAGCTCCTCGAAAAAATCGAAGCGGGCTATGACGTTGTCTACGCCTCCTATGACCATAAGCAGCATTCGGGCTTCCGCAACTTCGGCAGCCGCGTGAACGCCTGGATGACGGAGATCATGCTCGGCAAGCCAAAAGAGCTGAGCCTTACGAGCTATTTTGCTGCGAAGCGCTTCATCGCCGATGAGATGCTCCGCTATGAAAACTGCTTCCCCTACGTCATGGGGCTGGTTCTGCGCAGCACGAAGAACATCTGCAACGTCCCCGTGAACCACCGCAGCCGCGAGCAGGGGCAGTCGGGCTACACTCTCAGCAAGCTCCTGTCGCTGTGGATGAACGGCTTCACCTCGTTTTCGATAAAGCCCCTGCGCATTGCCGCCTATTTCGGTGCGCTCACCGCGCTTGCAGGCTTCATCTATGCGCTCATTATCGTCATCCGACATTTTGCCGTCGGCATGGCACCGCTCGGCTGGAGCTCCACCACGGCGCTGCTGCTCATCCTCGGCGGGGTGATCCTGCTGGTGCTCGGGCTCATCGGCGAATATATCGGGCGCATCTTCATGTGCGTCAACGCCTCCCCGCAGTATGTGGAGCGCAGCGTTGTAAAGCGCGATGAAACGCCCTGACGCGGCAGTCAGAATTTTCTTTATTAACAGTTTGTTCTTTTTCTCTTCCCTTGTTTCGACAATATTTTCTCTTACTTGGTGTTAAGATCGTGCTAACAAGAACGGTGGACGTTCTTATTAAGCCACAGCCAGAGAAAGGGAAAGAAGATATGAAATTTGACATTGCAGCGGCGGAACGGGCGCTTGAGCTCGTTGCACAGAACAATGGCGTGACCGTAGAAGAAGTAAGAGAAGAGATCGCCGCGGCGATAAGCCTTGCCTCCGCACAGCCAGACGGCGGCCACAGCGGCACTCCTCCCTCCCCGGAGAGCCTGATAGCATACGCAGCAGAAGAAACAGTAAACCGGATCATGCAGCTTGATATGCTCCCCCCATGGGAAACAGTGAAATAAAAGGCTCTGTGTCAATAGTTGGGGTAGAGCGAAACGAAAAAATAGCAGTAGAGGCGT
>CAVFGM010000187.1:0-2249 GCA_963621955.1 Bacteroidaceae bacterium | reverse complement strand
GGCAGATCCGTCAGGTAGTTTATGATCATTGCAATACCGCTCACGCCTCCGACAATGATCGAGTTCGGATACATGAAAAACTGAAATCCCGCGGCAAACAGCACCGAACCGAGGACTATCAGCGCGTACTGGATGACATATTCGCTTGCTTTTGTTGTTTTCATATGGTCCTCCTCAGTCGATGAGCGACATCTGGGTCTCTCCCCTGTCCTCATCCTTGAGCAACGCTCCCGCGGCCGGCAAGCTCCTGACTCTATAGCGCGATACGTTCTTGATGACCGTATCCGCCAAAGGCGCCGCAGATACAAGCTTGTGATTTTTCTTTATGTTCATGACCGCGACGCCCTGCGTGGTGCGGCTGGTTTTCAGCTGCAGAAGCGTTGTGTTGAACACCATCGCCCTGCCGTCGGAGGAAAACAGCGCCATGTCTATCTCCTCGCCTATCATATACACGGCCGCAAGCGGGCTCTTATCGCTGTATGCGTTTATGAGCTTCTTGCGGTTTGTTTTTGTCTCATAACCCGCCATATCAAGACGCGCGACCTTGCCGTTTTCAAAGAACAGCAGCAGGTTCTTGCGATAATTGCCGGGGCATATAAGCTCGAGCACGCGCTCACCCTCGTCCATGCTCAGCTTTGTCGGCAGATAGGTTCCGAGAGCCGAGGCCTTGGTGTCGTCAAAATCGGACAGGCGCGTTTTGTACACCTGCTGACGGTCAGTGAATATGAGCATTTCCGTGCGGTTTGTCGCCTCGAAGCTCATCCTCAGCGCATCTCCGTCCTTGAATTTCTGCTCGCTGCTCATGCGCAGGGACATGGGCGTTATCTTTTTAAGGTAGCCCTCGCTGGACACGAACACCGTGACGGGGTAATCCTCGACCGTCTCACTCTCGGTATATTCCTCGATCTCGGATGCGTAAACAATGCCTGTTTTTCTCGGCGAGGGGTATTTTTTTATTATAGACTTGAGCTCGGAGATAATGATGCTTTTTATCTTCCGGCGGCTATTGAGCGTCTCCTCAAGCTCGGCTATCGCCTGCTCAAGCTCCTCGGTCTCGGATGTACGCTTCAGGATATACTCGCGGTTTATGTTGCGCAGCTTTATCTCGGCGACGTATTCGGCCTGTATCCTGTCGATGCCGAAGCCCATCATCAGGTTCGGGACGACCTCGCTTTCAAGCTCTGTATTGCGGATGATGTCTATCGCGCGGTCGATATCGAGCAGTATCCGCTCAAGACCCTTGAGCAGGTGCAGCTTCTCCTTCTTCTTGTTCAGATCGAAGAACACGCGGCGGCGGATGCACTCGATGCGCCACGCCGTCCACTCCTCGAGTATCTCTCCCACACCCATCACGCGCGGATTGCCCGCGACGAGGATGTTGAAGTTGCAGGGGAACGCGTCCTGCAGCGTCGTCATGCGGAAGAGCTTCTGCATGAGCTTGTCCGGGTCCGCTCCGCGCTTGAGGTCTATCGCCAGGCGCAGACCGCTCAGGTCGGTCTCGTCGCGCATGTCGTTTATCTCGCGTATCTTTCCCGTCTTTATAAGCTCCGCAACCTTGTCGATGATCGCTTCCGAGGTCGTAGTATACGGAATTTCGTATATCTCTATTATGTTCTCTTTCTGGATATAGCGCCAGCGTGCGCGCACCTTGAAGCTGCCGCGCCCTGTGCGGTAGATGTTCTCCATCTGCGCGCGGTCGTAGATGATCTCGCCGCCGGTGGGGAAGTCCGGTGCCGGCATGGTCGAGAGCAGGTCATGCTCCGGATCGCGCAGCCACGCGACCGTCGTGTCGCACACCTCGGCGAGGTTAAAGCCGCATATCTGGCTCGCCATGCCGACCGCAATGCCCATGTTTGCCGATACCAGCACGTTCGGAAACGCCGTCGGCAGAAGCGACGGCTCCTTCATGCTCCCGTCGTAGTTGTCTACGAGATCGACCGTGTCCTTGTCAATGTCGCGGAAGAGCTCCGCGCATATCGCCGAGAGCTTCGCCTCGGTGTAGCGCGACGCCGCGTATGACATGTCGCGCGAAAAGACTTTGCCGAAGTTGCCCTTGGAGTCGACAAACGGCGTCAGCAGCGCCTGATAGCCCGCCGAAAGGCGCACCATCGTCTCGTAAATCGCCGCGTCGCCGTGGGGGTTGAGCCTCATCGTCTGGCCGACAATGTTCGCGCTCTTCGTGCGCGTGCCTGTCAGCAGCCCCATCTTGAACATCGTGTACAGCAGCTTTCTGTGCGAGGGCTTGAAGC
>CAVFGM010000186.1:0-5134 GCA_963621955.1 Bacteroidaceae bacterium | reverse complement strand
CGATAAGGCTCTTGTTAATATATCGTCGGCATCTTCTCTCCGATACTCATGGCAAAGTTCGAGAAGAAGGTCACCGGTGAGGACGAGTTCGTCACCGAGAGCTGACGCATATCCAAAGACAATATAACATGAAAGCTCCCGCGGCCATTGACCGCGGGAGCTCTTTGTATAAAGGCTTATATTATGAGCCCGTATTTGTCCTGAAGCGGGGCGAGCGCCTCGTCTGCCAGACTGCCCTCGTACAGCGCGCGTCCCTGATAGACACGCAGCCCGGCCTCCAGCAGCTCCGCATCACCGCTGACAAGGCACAGGGGCTTTCGCAGCATGTACTGATAATCTGCCAGCGCGTCAACGTCTGCCCAGTCGTTCAGCCCGAATGCGGCCGTCGGCCACTCGTCCGCGAGCGCTTCTTCTATCGCGGCCTCAATATTGCCGCCTGCCGTAATGACTGCGCCGTGCCCTGCGTCCGTCGGGAGATACACTGCGTCCTTTTCTGTCGCCGCGGGTAGCAGATCCGTAAACTCCGGGGCGGGGCGGTTATACGGCGCACCGTCGAGCGCTGCACGCAGCGCGGCGATGTGCCCCTCGTCCGTGCCGCAGCAGCCGCCGAACACCGCGACCCCGGCCTTGAGCAGTTCCGGGACGTATGATGCGAAGTGCTCCGGTGGGCAGTCATACACGGCCTTTCCGTCGATGACCTCAGGCATACCAGCATTCGGCTTTGCGATGAGCGGGATGCGCGCATAGCGGTGCAGCCGCTGGAGCTGGAGCAGCATCTTGTCCGGACCGGTGGAGCAGTTGAGCCCGAAGGCGCTCACACCCATGCCCTGCATCACGGTCAGCGCTGCGGCCATGTCCGTGCCCGTCAGGCTCCTGCCGCTCTCGTCGCAGGTGAAGGTGACGAAGATGGGCTTATCGCTCACGCTGCGCACTGCGAGCACTGCTGCGCGTGCGTCGGACAGGGTCATCATCGTCTCTATCACGAAAAGGTCGACCCCCGCCTGCTCAAGCCCGGCGGCCTGCTCGGTGTATATATCCACAAGCTCCTCAAACGCGGCGTCGCCGAGCGGAGCGAGGAAACGACCCGTCGGCGCGATGTCACCCGCGACCCACGCGCGGCCGTCCGCCGCCTGCCTGGAGAGCGAGGCAAGCTCGCGGTTCATCTGCGCCGTGCGGTTGAAAATCTTCCTGTCCTCAAGCTTCTGGCGGTTCGCGCCGAAGGTGGGGGAGTACAGGATCTTTGAGCCCGCCGCGACGTATGCGCGCTGGATTTCAAGGATGCTCTCCGGGTGTTCGAGCACCCACTGCTCGGCGCTCATGTCACCGGTGAAGCCGCGCTTCTGCAGCTGCGTACCGGTCGCGCCGTCAAGAATGATGGGAAAGCGCATTTCCATTTTATTGTCCTCCGTGTATCAGAAAGTTAGATTATCTGTAAAAGCGTTGGCAAAATCGTCCCTGCCGGATAGCTCTATGTACCGGCACTTTGCCGGGATGCTCCGCAGCCTTTCCCAGTTCGCGCCGTCCAGCGCGAGCATGGACGCGCCTGCAAGCGCGGTGTTGCCCATGACGCGGAGCCTGCCGAGCGTTTCCTCGGGCAGCATCCCTATCCGCACGGCGCTCTCAGGCTTGAGATAATTCCCAAAGCCGCCCGCGATCTCCACGCTCTCAAGCTCATCCGCCGTGATTTGCCGCTGCTCCAGCAGCACGCGGATGCCGCCCGCGACCGCGGCCTTGGCAAGCTGCAAATTACGCACGTCTGCTGCCGTGAGGGACACCTGCTGTGTCAGGTGGAACAGGCCGTTCCCGTTTTCGTCCCGCGTCAGGTAGCGCCGCATATGCTCCGGTGCTTCCTCCGGGGGGAGGAGCCGCCCGCCGGGAGCTATCACTCCGTGTTCCAGCAGCACCGCCGCTAAATCGACAAGCCCGGAGCCGCACAGCCCGGCAGCTTCTCCGCCGCCAATCACGTCGAGCAGGAAGCCGCGGTCATAGACCGCGTGGCTCACCGCCCCCGTGATGCCCGGCATGCCGCAGCTTATGCCCGCGCCCTCGAACGCAGGGCCCGAAGCCACGGCGCAGCAGAGGATGCCGCCGCTGCCGCCGAGTGCCATCTCACCGTTCGTGCCGATGTCGAGAAACAGCCGTTCCCCTGGGCGCTCCGCCATTCCTGCTGCGAGAATCCCTGCGGTGATGTCCCCGCCGACGTAGCCCGCCACACAGGGCGCGAGACGCACGGGGATGCCGTCAAGCTCTGTACCGAGAGTGTCTTCAAAAAGCGTCCCGGGCTTAAACGGCGCGCGGGCTATGGAACCGACCGGCCTGCCGTCAAAGATATGCTGCATGACCGTGTTCCCGGCGAGCACCAGCTCCCGCACCTCAGTTTTGCTGCGCCCGGCGTCACCGAGCGCCTGACGGAGCAGCTCCGTGATCTGCCCGCGGATGCATTGCGAAAGCTCCGCAAGGCCGTCTGGGTTTTCAAGTGTGTACTGTATGCGGCTGATAACGTCCGCCCCGTAGGAGGCCTGACGGTTCCAGCCCTGCGCCTCGGCAAGGAGCTCACCCGACGCGAGGTCAAACAGCCGCAGCGCGGCGGTCGTCGTGCCAAGGTCAACCGCCGCGGCGAGTCCCGTTCTGCCAGGCTGCGATTTCGGCAGCGCACCTGTGCTCGTGAGCACAACGCCGCTAGATGCGATGGGCAGCCCGACCGTGTCGCCATCCTGCGGCGTCGTCTTGCAGGCGAGGCGCATAACGCCGTTCACCGGCACGCGGCATTTGCCGCAGCGCCCCTTGCCGCCGCAGGCAGCTGGGATGGAGTATCCCGCGCGCCGCAGCGCGGAAAGCAGGTTTTCGCCCGGATGCACGGAAACGGTCACGGCTTTGCCGCCCTGTATGATCTGAATGCTTGACACGCGCTTCACCCGCCAATATAATATAAAAATAGCTGTTAAGTTATTTTACGCGGAAACCGATTTAACTGTCAAGAGGCATTACGTATGACGGAGCTGTTTAACCTTAGCCGGGAGCTCGGCTTCACTGCCGCCGCACCGGTGAATATGTCCGCGCTGACTCCGCTGGAGGAGGTGCGCGCCATGTGCGAAGCTGACCGCTGCGGCAGGTACGGCAGAAGCTGGGCGTGCCCGCCCGGCTGCGGAACTCTCGAACATGCGCGCTCGTGCATAGAGATGTACTCAGAGGGCATCCTCGTGCAGAGTACGGCGGAGCTTGAGGACGAGTTTGACTATCAGGGCATAACGAAGCTCACCGAGGAGCATAAGCGCCGCTTTGCGGACTTTGCCCGTCAGGCGCGGCTCGTGTACCCGGACTGCCTGCCGCTCACCGCCGGGACGTGCACGCTGTGCAGAACCTGCACCTATCCCGACCGGCCCTGCCGGTACCCTAACCGCCGGCTGTCATCGATGGAGGCCTACGGGCTCTTTGTCAGTGACGTCTGCACAAAGTCGGGGCTCAGGTATAATTACGGCCCGCGCACCCTGACATTTACCTCATGTGTTCTTTATTGAAGGAGGCACCTTATGTCCACACCGAAAGAGATATTCCTCGAACTCATCAAGCCCGACGGCCAGCCGGAGCGCCAGCTGAAGCAGTATGAGGCGCTGCACATGTGTCTGAATGACCCTATCAACACCTATCTGCGCGGCAACCGCAAGCGCGGCACGGTCAGCGTTGACCGGTGGGGGACGACCATCAGCTTCCCGCAGGACGCGCCCGGCCCCATGCCCGTGCACGGCGAGGGCGTGACCGTCTGCCCGGATATCACGCGCTGGAGAGAGACTGTCCATGCCCCGGATCTTGACGCCGCCTGCGCTGCCGGGTGGGATGCCTGCCAGAAGCACGCCGCGCTCGCCGAGGCCGAGGGCAAGCTTCTTGCCGGGTTCATGGGCACGGGCATATTCGAGCAGTGCCATTTCCTCATGGGCTTTGAGGACACGCTTACAAACCTGTACGAGCACCCGGACGAGATGCACGAGCTTATAGAGACCATCACCGAGTACCGCCTTGACTATGTCCGCCGCCTTATCGACGGGCTGAAGCCTGACGTTATTTTCTCACATGACGACTGGGGCACGAAGAACGCCCTGTTTATGAAGCCGGATATGTGGCGCGAGTTCTTTAAGGAGCCTTACCGCCGCTTCTACGGCTATATCCGCTCCCGCGGCGTGATCGCCATCCACCATGCCGACTCATACCTTGTCCCGATCGTGGATGATATGGCGGAGATCGGCATCCAGGTCTGGCAGGGCACGCTCCCGGAAAACGACATCCCTGCGCTCCAGCAGCACCTGAACGGTAGGCTCACTCTCATGGGAGGCTTCGGCGCGGCCATTGACCGCGCGGATGCGCAGCCCGAGGAGATCCTTGCCTACGCCCGCGATACGCTGCGCCGCTGCTGCCCCGGCGGGCACTTTATTCCCAGCATCACCTACGGCCTGCCGGGAACCGTGTTCAAGCACGTGGATCAGTACCTTGATCAGGCCGTGGACGAATATAACGCGTGCCTGCATGTCCCGGCGGTCATTCTCCCGCCGGTGCCGCGCCGCTCTGCCGAGAGTGCCAAGGCCGCGCCCATGCAGAAAGCGGCGGAGACGGGAGAGCCGCTTGACCTCATGGGGCGCATCTCCGCGGCGCTCGAACAGGGGCAGCAGAAGAAGCTGCTCGCGCTCTGCGATGAGGCACTTGAGGAGGGCTGCGCCCCCGCGGCCATCCTCTCCGACGGACTCATTCAGGGCATGAACAGGCTGGGCGAAGCCTTCTCCGCAAACCGCGCCTTTGTTCCGGAGATGCTTATTGCCGCCCGCTGCATGAACGCCGTGATGGAGCGTCTCAAGCCGCTCATGGCCGGTGAGGGGAGTGAGCCGGTAGGCCGTGCCTGTCTCGGCACTGTCAAGGGCGATATGCACGATATCGGCAAGAACCTTGTGAAGATAATGATGGAGGGCAGCGGCATAGAGGTCATCGACCTCGGCGTGGACACCTCGGCAGAGGAATTCGTCGATACCGCCGTCGCAAACGACTGCGGCATCATCGCCTGCTCCTCGCTGCTGACGACGACGATGCAGGAGATGCGCCGCGTGGTCGAGCTTGTGAACGCGCGCGGCCTGCATGACCGGATCAAGAT
>CAVFGM010000185.1:0-38441 GCA_963621955.1 Bacteroidaceae bacterium | reverse complement strand
TGCCCTTCACCACCGTCTTTACGATTGGTTTTAATATGCTATATAGAAGGCTCATCCATTCTTCTTCCTTTCTCTTTCATTCATTCCGCGTTAGTCGCTTTTAACCATTATAACACTGTCCTTCAGAAAAAAACAAGACGTTCTCGCATGTTTCTGCGATTATATGTTTCGTCCTCTTCGCAGCCGTATAGTGCAGAAATCTTGGCAGTTTTCCACAAAAGAAGCCCGTAGGTTGTCACCCCACGGGCTATTTGTATCGGCTTCTTTTTCTACATCGTTTTCCTTTGTATAGTAGCCCTTCTGCCAATCGTTTCGGGCATAGAAAAAGTCCACCGCAATTCTATCAAAATTACGGTGGACTTATGGCGGAGAGTGAGGGATTCGACCTGCGCTGCGGCGCAGGCCACCTCGGGTTGCAAAGCGCCACCGGCGCTTTGCTAAGAGCCCTCGGGTTCGAATCACCGTGACTTTCATTATACACAAAAGCCCCCACCTGTGGTGAGAGCTTTTGTGTATGGCGGAGAGTGAGGGATTCGAACCCCCGTGGCGTTGCCGCCTAACGGTTTTCAAGACCGCCCCGTTATGACCGCTTCGGTAACTCTCCTTATGCAGCCCCTCGCACGCTGTCAGCCGCGCGGGAACGTTAACGGATGAATTGTATCATCACTCGCCGCCTTTGTCAAGAACGACAAGGCGGTAACGGCGCATAAGCCGTCACCGCCTCTGAATTTCCGCGTCTCAGATCGTCCAGTTCTGGCTGCCGGTCTGGAGCTATACCATATGGGTGTAGATCCCGTTCTGCGCATAGAGCGCGTCGGGCGCGCCCTGCTCGGCGACTACGCCGTCGGAGAGCACGACAATTTTGTCCGCGCCCGCGACAGTGCGCATACGGTGCGCAATGATAAGCACAGTCTTGTTCTGGATAAGCCTTGACAGCGCCGTCTGAATAAGCGTCTCGTTCTCGACGTCGAGGCTCGCAGTCGCCTCATCCAGCAGGATGATCGGCGCATCTTTCAGGAATGCGCGCGCAATGGAAATGCGCTGACGCTCACCGCCTGAGAGCGCGCAGCCGTTTTCGCCGATGTCGGTGTTCCAGCCGTCAGGCAGCTTCTCGGCAAACTCGTCGCAGTTCGCGAGCCGCGCCGCTTCGAGGACTTCCTCATCGGTCGCGTCTTTGCGGCCAAGGCGAATGTTCTCAAGGATGCTGTTGTCAAAGAGCGTCACATCCTGGAACACGATGGAGTACAGCCCCATGAGCTTTTCGGGGTCGACCTTGGAAATGTCCATCCCGCCGACCGTGATGCTCCCCTGCTGGTGATCCCAGAAGCGCGCCGCGAGACGTGACACTGTTGTCTTGCCGCCGCCCGAGGGACCGACGAGCGCCGTGACCTCGCCCTGCTTTGCGGTGAAGGACACGTCCCTCAGCACCGTCTCACCGGAGTTATAGGCAAAGCCGACATGGTCAAATACGATATCGCAGCCCTGATTGCTCAGTTCCTCGCTGCCGGTCTGTATCGGGTATTCGAGTATCTCGTTCATGCGCGCGACATTTATGCGCATCGCTATGACCGCCGCGAGATTATTGAGCGCGCCCTGCATCGGGTCATAGAGTCTCGACGCCACCAGCAGGAACATGAACAGCGTCAGCACATCGATGCTCCCGTTTATCAGCAGCACCGAGCCCGCCAGCGCGACGGAGGCGATGCCGAGCTTCAGCACCATGCCGGCGGAGGTGACGAACACCGCGTTCGTAAGCTCGGCGGAGATCGTCTGCTTTTCCACCGCGCGTATCTTTTCTGAAAGTCCGCCGAGATAGGCGCCCTCGGCGTTGCTGGCTTTGAGGTCGCGTATCGTCTCAATATACTCCTGAATGCCGTCGGCGCAGGTCATCTTCACTGCCATGGTCTTTGCCTGCACGCGGTCCTGCACCTTGTAGCTGGCGAGGAGCACCGCGATGGACACCGGGATCACCCACAGCGCCGCGAGCGCCATGCGCCAGTCAAAGGCAAAAAGGCCAAGCGCTATAAGCACTGTCGAGATAAGCGAGCCGAACAGGCCGGGGATATAGTGCGAGCAGGTCTTTTCCAGCACCTCGCAGTCGGCCATGATAGTGCTCGTGAGGTCAGCAAGGTCGCGCTTGCCGAAGAAGGACAGCGGCAGCTTGCGCAGGCGCTCGGCGAGAGCCAGACGGCGCACGCCGCTTTCCTTATACGTGGTGAAGAACGTGCCGTTATACTGGAACCACGTTGCCAGCAGGATAAACGCAAAGCACACGACGCAGCCGGTCACATAGAACGCAGTCCGCCCCGCGGTCGTGCCCTCCATCATATCCTTTACGAGGTAATAGAGCAGACCGACCGGCAGCATGAAAGAAACATTCTGGAGCGCGCAGGCCAGCACGCCCTTTATAAGTCCCTGCGCGCCTTCCGGGGAGCTCGCGGTTGCTTTCTGGATTTTTTCTATCACGGTTATCCCTCCTTTGCGACCTTCCACTCAACGGACGACTGATAGTCGCGCCACATTCTGGCGAAGAGGCCGTCCTTGGCGCAGAGCTCGTCCTTCGTCCCGGCTTCCTCTATCTGCCCGTCGCGCACGACGTAGATGCAGTCGGCGTTCACAACGGTAGAGAGCCTGTGGGCGATCATAATGACGGTCTTGCCCTTGGCAAGCTCCTCGAACGCGGCCTGTACCTTGGCCTCGTTGTCGGGGTCTGCGAAGGCCGTAGCCTCGTCAAGGATGAGAACCGGCGCGTTTTTCAGCATAGCGCGTGCGATGGCAATGCGCTGCTGCTCGCCGCCGGAGAGATACACGCCTTTCGTGCCGATGACGGTATGTATGCCGTCGGGGAACTTCTCGATGATGTCCATACACTGGGCAGCCCTTAGCGCCGCCAAGACTTCCTCTTCCGTCGCCTCAGGTTTAGCGAGCTTCACATTGTCAAGGATGCTGCCCTTTATGAGGCGGCTGTTCTGGAACACGAAGGAGACCGTGTCCATCAGCTCCTCCTTGGGCACAGCGCGCACGTCCGCGCCGCCGACACTGATGCTGCCGCTCTGCACGTCGAAGAACCTGCACATGAGGCTTGCGAGCGTGGACTTGCCGCCGCCCGAGGGGCCGACGAGCGCCACGGTCTGCCCTGACTTAATGTCCATCGAGACGCCCTTTATGACCTCCGTCTCGCCGTCGTAGCTGAAGTGTACGTCGGAGAGCTTCACGGAGCCGTCCTTCGGGTGCTGCGGCTCATCGCTCACTGACACCGGCTCCGCGTCGAGCACGGAGTCGATGCGGCTGAGCGCGTCGGCAACGATCATTTTGTTCTCGCTCATCTGCATCGTCTTCGTCAGCGTCAGTGCGATGACCGGCGTGATGATGATGTAGAACAGCAGGTTCAGCAGGAACTCAGGCGTGACGCCGCTCTTCGTGAAGAGCAGCCCGCCCGCGATGAGAAACGCGAACACACCGTTTATAGCCGCGGTGTAGAGCATCATGGGCATGCGCATATCCTTGGTGTAAGCAACGACCCACTTTTCATATTCGTCTATCGTGGCCTTGAACTTCTTGAATGAGAACACGGACTGCCCGAAGGTCTTCACAACGGGTATGCCGCGGACGTACTCGACCGCCTCGTTCGACATCGCAGCCAGAGCATTTCCGTACTGGCGCATCTTCTCTTCCATTCTCTTGCCCGTCATGGCGCTCATTATCGCAAAGCCGAGCACCACCGGCACAAGGCTCAGAAGCCCGAGCCGCCAGTCGAACACAAACAGCAGCGCCAGCAGTCCGACAGGCGTCGCCATCGCGCCGTACTGGTCAGGCAGCTGATGGGCGAGGTAGGTCTCCGCCGCGCCGGTGCTCTCTTGGATCACCTTGCGCAGCCTGCCGCTGCCGTAGCGCTCGGTGAAGCCCAGCGGCAGCTTTGCTATATGCTCCGTCACCGCAAGGCGCAGGTTTGTCGCCACGCGGAACGCGGACGTGTGCGAGCACAGCAGCGCAAGCACATAGACGAGGTATGACAGCACTGCGAACAGCACCGCCATCCAGCCGTAGTGCGGAATGTTGACAGCCTTGGAGTAATCCGGAGCGGCGTTCAGCACGTCGCGCAGGATCATCCATATATACAGAAACGGCACCAGCGCCATCAGCGCGCTGACAGCCGAGAGCACCCACGAGGCATATGTGAACGCCTTATGCCCGCCGGCGTAGCTCATCAGCCGGGACAGATCGGATTCTTTTTTCAAATGGCTCACCTCTATATAGTTGTCAAAGAACATTTAGTTCTTTGACAAAAAAGTTTGCACTCCGTTCTGTGCCTCATTGCCCGCTTTCAGCGGGCAATTCGACACTCACTTCGTGAGAAGTATTTTCTCCGACGTACACGCCGCCGGAGAAAATGGATTTGATTTATTTTTCGCCGTGCGCGGCGAAAAACTCTGCGAGGCTTTTTGACAGTCTGCGCATATACTTGATTATTCGGCAGAGGAAAGATTCTCGGTCGCGAAGAGCTCAATGACGTTCTTCATCGTCTCAAGGTCGTAATCCTCGGCGATGCCTGCGGCGTTCCAGTAGGCGTAGCTGCCCTCGAACCAGCTCTGCAGGTCGTTCACATCCTCGGCGTAGCGGAACTCAAGATGATAGGTGCTCTCCATCGTGTCGGGAGAGAAAGCAAAGTAGGTGAACTCGCCGGAGTTTTCATCCTCGCTCTCGTAGAAGATGAAGCCGTTTTCGTTTTCGATGTTCATCGGCTTATAGCTGTGGGAGAAGACCTCCTGCCCCTGCTCGTCAAGGCCGGTGATCGTGTAGCCGTCCATCACGAACTTCTCAACACCGCCGAGGAAGTAGCAGTTGAACGCCATGCTGTCGGGATTGGCGGTGTACTTCTCGGTGGCCTCAGCGCCGTAAGGCTCTGCCATGCACATCGCAAGCAGCATATCGGTCGCGGCTTCCGCGTTCTCCTCGCCTACCAGCGGCGTGGTCGCTTCGATCCACATGTCCCTGTACTCAGCCTTTGAAAGCTCCGGGAACAGCTCGACATAGGTGCCGCTTATCGACGGCAGATATTCTTCCGCTGTCTCCTCTTCGGCAGCGGGCGTCTCCTGAGCCGCTGCAGTCTCCTGCACTGCCTCAGTCGCCTGAGGCTCCGCCGTCGGGGCAGCCGCATCGGTCGCAGTCTGGCCGCAGCCGATGAATGACAGCATGCAGAGCACGCACAGCATCAACGAAATAAATTTCTTTTTCATAACGTACCTCCTGAGATTTTGGTTAAGCTTATTTAACCGTCGGGTACTCTACCACATATCTCTCAGAAGGACTACTCCGTTTTGGTTTCACTGCCCCGTTTTGACGCGCTCTTTGCACGGGTGCGGTACTGCGTCGGAGTGACGCCGTACCGCTTTTTGAAGCATTCGGAAAACTTGCTGGCGTTGTCGTACCCCGCATTCTGCGCGATCTGCGTCACGGGTTTGTCGCTGCGCACAAGCTCCACCGCGGCCTGCTCCAGCCGATATTCCTTGATGTAGTGGTACACCGGCACGCCGTAGACCTGCTTGAAGAGCTTCTGCAGATGCGATACCGATATATCATGCTCCGCCGCCAGCTGCGAGAGCGACACATAGCCCTCCCTGTCCGTCAGCAGATGGTCGCGCAGGTGGCGTATCAGCTCCGCCTGCTTTGCCGAGCAGTATGGCTCGGAGGAATTATCCCGCGGTATGCGCCCCAGCAGCATCAGCAGTTCCATGACTTTGAGCTGCAAGAAGCCGTGGTCGAGGTATGCCGCGCTCTCGTAGAGTTCGCGGAAAACGTGCTCGTAGCGCGGCCCCGCCGCGCCGTACATATACCATTTGTTCCCCAAGAGGTTCTGGTGCAGCGCCGTGAAATCCACGGAAAAGACGGGCGCGTTTTTCTCTATCCAGCGCCGCGCGGCAGCCGGGTCTATCTCAAGGCATATCCCCTCATAGTAGCCCAGCGGGAAGCGGGACTCCGATTTTGAGCCATGCACCCCGTCATAGCAGCTTATCGCCATGTCACCGGGCTTGAGCAGGACATGGTCGCGCAGGGAGAAATGCGTCTCAAAGCGCCCGTCCACGCAGAAGTTTATTTCCAGCATCCCCCTCTGCGTGCGCAGCTCTGTGTAGGACTCCATTTCCAGCCGCATAATCATTGCGCTCACGCCGTCCAGCAGCGGATAGCAGTGTACCTCGCCGTTTCCGCCGGCGTTTTCAAAGCCGCCGGTCTGGCCGGGCGGGCAGGGTATGGCGTTCGTACCGTCATGGTATATGATCTCTATCACGGCTGTTTCTCCTTATGTCTCTTAAATTTCCCGCAGCCCCTCATAGTCTTTCAGCACCGGGCTCCTGTCGCCCACGTACCAATAGTCGCAGCAGTCCCCGCCGAGCGCCTCAGTCTTCGTGCGGATGAGCTTTGCGTGCATGACCTCGGCAAGGAAGTGATCCGTCCTGCACAGGTAGGGCAGAAGCTCTCCGTAGCCGTGCTCTTTCGCGTGCTTCGCGATTGGGCAGCCGACGAGGTGGAAGCAGAAACCCTCAGTGCGGTGGTCTGGGTTTATCTCCACGCGCCAGGTGTCCATCCACTCGCCCTTTGCCTGATGCTCCTGCACCATGCGGTTGAAGTTCCTGTACATTCTATCGAACAGCTTATACGGCCACTGGTTCTTGTTCCCGTCGACGAGCTTTCCGAGAAACTTCATTTTCTCCGCTTCGCGCCGCTTTATTTCCAGCAGCACCTCGCCGTCCATGCGGTGTCCGCTCGCCTCATAAAAGGCGATTATCGTGAACCAGTCCAGCATGTTTTTCGCCATCATGTTCTCGCCGAGGTCGGGCATATCCTTCATGAAGCCGAGGTAGTATTCCTCGGCGCGCTCAAATATCCGCTCTGCCTCATCGGGGTACTGCTTCCGGCAGTACCGCTCGCAGGGCTTCGCGTAGGACGATTTTGAATAGGCTCTTTTCATTCAAGCGATCCCTTTCCTCTCAGAAAATCAAGACGACTATCCCGCCGACGATCGCCGCGCCAGCCACCCAGATCAGCGCCAGCATGCTCCGCTTTTTCAGCACCTGCCGCCATGTCTGCACATACGGCATATCCTCCAGCCCGGGTATCACCCAGAACTTGCTGTGTCCGACCCAGAGCTTATCGATCACAACGCCGTCATAGACATTCATTACCTCAAGAAACAGCAGCGCCTGTAAGTACGCCTCGCCAAAGCCGGTAACTCCGTTCCACGCACCGATGATCAGCACAAGCGCGGCAAGCATCACGATGTAGAATGCAGTCATAAAGCACTTGAAGCGGCGGTCTATCGCCGCACGGTCGGATATGCCGAGTTCTATCGCCCGCTCCTGCACCGCCTTGGGATAAAAGTACAGTCCATTGACCGCGCCGCCGATCACGGCAATTTTCACCATCGCGGTGAACAAAAGGCAATATAAGATCAGCTGCAATACTATCATTTCAGAAATTCACGTATCGTTCTGATATACTCGTCCGTTTTCAGCACCGTCGACAGGTGCCCGCCGGAGACGTAGCTTATCTTCGGTTCATGCATCAGCCGTATGAGATCCTCCTGCATCTTCCCGGAGAAGAAGTCCTGATCCGGCAGGATGAGGAGTATCTTCCCCTCCAGTGCCGCGAAGTCCTCCGCCGTCACCGGCCTCTGGTTCATCAGATCCGCCAGCAGCCCGGAGATGTGGACGTCCTTCTCCTGCTTGAAGTCCTTGAATATCGTCTCGAACATGTCCTGCGCGTAGGCTATCTCCTCGGCGCTCTCGTTGCGGATATGGCTCATGCCGGCCTTGATGAGCGTCGGCTTGAGCTTTTCATAGTTGCAGTGCTTCATGTACCACAGCATGACCGGCGCAAGACGGTATTTCTTCTTAAGGCTCTTCAGCGTGGCCTCGTCCATACCGCCGGTGGAGATAAGGATCATTCCGCCCGCTCCCTCGGGATATTTCTGCACATATATCTGCGCCACCATGCCGCCGTCGCTCGCGCCGACAAAGATGGGTGCCTCTATCCCAAGCTCCTTGAAGAAAGCGTGCATCCCGGTGACGAGCGCCTGATTCGTCGGCAGCTCCTGCGGATAGTCGAAGAGCAGCACGCGGTAATCTCCGGCAAGGCCGTCCACATAATCCATCCACATTTCAAGCGTGTTCATCCCGCCGTTCAGGAACACCAGCGTTTTGCCGTCCTCTTTCCCGTCAAGGACATAGCGGTACTGCGCGCCGTCGACCGTTATATATTTGCTCGGATGCGTCGCTGAAAAGATTTTCAATTTCTCAGAATACAGCATTATTTATTCTCTCCCTCCGGATATTTTATCATGTCGTACAGCATCCCGGCCTCGCCGCAGCTGCGTGTCCCGGCAAGCTCCATGCCGAGGTGGATGTATCTGTCGCACTTTGACTTTGCGTCAGTCTCCAATATCACCGGCACACCGAGCCTGTTCCCCTCCGCGAAGGCAAGCTCCATGACCCGGCGCATATAGCCCTGACCCTGATACTGTTCGCGCACGCAGACCATGCCGACGAAGATATAGGGCTTCTTCTCCTTGTCAAAGCGCTTGTCGAGCCCCGGCTCGGTTTTTCCCATGATGCGCAGAAAGCGCATGAAATCCTTGAAGCCCATTGAGCTGAACAGCCCTTTTACAAGGCACATCATGGCGCTGAGGCTGAGCTTCTCGCCGGGGAGCTTATAGGCGATGTAGGCCTCGCCGTTCTCGCCGGTCGTATAGAGCACGCCGCCGCGCAGTGCCATGCGCACATAGCCGCTGATGTATACCGCCGTGGCCTCCCGGCTCGGGAAAGCGTTTATCAGGCCGCGCTCCGTGCCGTAGTCATAGTAGCCGAAAGCGTGGCCGATGTCCTGTATCACGCTCTCGTCAAGCGTCGTTACCTTCATGTGTCTCTTCCTTTCTGAGTACCGCCACGGCGCAGGGTATCCTGCCCGCGCATAAGGTGTAGCCTGCGTCGGTATAGCCTGCTTCGGCAAAGAACTTCTTATATGTATCCAGCGTGAACTCGCGCTTGAAGTCCGCGCCCGCCTTGCCGATTGCACCGGACACGCTGTTGGTCTTGCCCTTTTCGGTCCGGTTCATATATGTGGGGATGATCAGCCGTCCGCCCGGCCTGCAGACCCTGTCAAGCTCGCGCAGCGCAGCATACGGCTCATCCAGCAGATGGATGACATTCGCCGCGGCCACCGCGTCAAAGCTTGCGTCGGGATAACCGAGCCGCGTGATATCCGCATGCTCGAATTTTATATTGGGGTACTTGCCGTACTTTCTCTCCGCCCGCTTCAGCATCTCTTTGGAGAAGTCCGTCGCCGTGAGCGTTCTGCACCTTGGTGCCATAACTCCCGTGAGAAGCCCCGTGCCGCAGGCGCATTCCAGCACCTCATCCTCAGGGCGGATGAGCTCCGCCACCGCCGCGCACAGCGCTTTGTTCGCTTTCCTGTTTATGACGTTTGCGAACACGTCATATACCCATGCTGCCTTGTCCCAGAACATTTTCTTATCTCCCCGCGATCTTGAGACAAAAGTCGCAGCAGTCGTCCCCGCGGCCAAGGGTCTTTGTGCGGTGCCAATAAAGCTTCGGGTGCATGCCGTCATAGGTGATATCGTCGCTGTCGCAGAAGCTGGGGCACAGCTCCGGGCAGCCGTACTGCACGCAGGTGTCGTGATAGGGGCAGCGGGTCATGTCGATGCGCCAGACGCCGCCCGTGACCTGTATCTCCGTCGCGGCAAAGCCCGCCGCTTCGCCGAAGAGCTTCGGCGTCTGCTTTGCGAAAATGCCCGGCACTTTCCTGTAGAAGCCCGGTATGCGCATAAGCTTGAGGATAATCCCTTTGAGCCGCCATGCGCGCTTTTCCACATAGCCGTGGACGGTTTTGAGCGCTTCCTCCTTTGGCATCGCCGTCTGGAGCGTCTCATAGATCGCGATGCCCGGGAGTATCTGGTTTTCCAGATGCTGCCGCTTTTCCCTGGAAGCCCCGGCACTCTCCGCGCGAAGCTCGGCTATTCTCTTTTCAAATGCGGCGTTCAGCTCTGCTTCCCTTTCCGGGAAGCGCCTGTGCACAGTCTCCCGGAACTCCGGGATCAGATAGCTTTCTTTCATGTTCTCCTCCGGGGGCGCTTTACGCCTTTTTCTTATACCCGCAGTCGCAGTACGGGCCGCCGGAAGCGAGGGTATATTCACGCACAAAATCTGCCGTGCCGCCGGCCTCGGCCATGGTGTAGTCCAAGCGGCACATGGCGGGCGTCAGGTCATACAGTCCCTGCTCCTTCATCAGTGCGCAGATGCCGCATTTGTCAAACCTTGCCTCGTAGCCGCTGCCGTCGGGGTACTCGTAATATTCCATGTTCCATGAGTACGGGTTCCTGTCCGCGGCCTTAAGGGCGGCGGTGGCTTTCATCCCGGCGATGTCCTTGGGCGTGAACTTTGATTTTCCGCTCTTGCGGCAGAACCACTTCATGGGTCCTGTCATCATGGCGTCCGCGTAATACTTCGTCAGCGGCTCCACCTGCGGGCGCTCCGGCATGGAAAGGATGAACGCGCAGAGCATTGCGCTGTTCACGATGTTCATCTTGAACCTGTCGGCTTTTTCGAACTCCGGAAGCCCTGTGATTATCTCCTTGTACTTAGGCTTTGCTTTGTCCGTGATCTCCTTTGCCGCGGCCTCGTCATAGCCGAACACAACGCCGAGCTGCTTCTTAAACGAGCCTGCAAATAACGCCCACATCCCCATGGGCATTCCCATGTACTTCATTCCTCTTCCTCCATATAACGAATATGTTTTACTTCTCCGCTCCGAACGCTATCTTTACTATCTGCATTTTCATCATTCCGTCGCCGACCCTGGACAGGAAACGGAAAAAGCCGCTGACGGACGGGTCTTTCAGGTCGTTGTAGCCGAGCATATATCCGCGGCTCGATACTGTAAGGCGCGCGTCCCACGCAGAGAGCTCGCTCACGGCGTCCGCGACCGCGAAATACGCGCCGACGTTCTTTATCTCCGCGTCCTTTATCCACGTTTTCAGCATGAGCTTCACGGCCTTTTCATTTGCCGCGTCGAACACGAGAACACTCCCCGGGAAGGCTTCTGCCATCTTCTGCACAAGCGCTTTTACCTGCTCCTTCAGGAAGTAATAGAACACGCCGGCCGCATAGAACACTGCGCCGTTTGATGCGTCTATCTCGCTGAACCATGAGGTATCGTTCAGGTCACAGGGGATGTTCTTCTCCCGCTCTCCGGCGGGCAGCAGCTCATTGCGCACGGCTATCACGTCCGGGAAATCGAGATTATATATCCTGCAGCTGCCGTTATCGCAGCTGCGCCCGGTGTTATCCAGCCCGCAGCCGAGGTTCACGACCGCCGCGTCGGGGTGGGCTTTGAGATAATCCCGCACCTCAAAGGCGAGGTCGTTCTGCCGCATAGCGGCTTCGAGAAAGCCGAAGCGCTGCATCATGCTGCCGGACTTCTTTTCCAGCGCGGAAAAATCATAGTCCACCTCGTCCATAAGGCGTATCGCCGTCTCGTCCCGGTAGAGCTTCGGGTAAAGCTCAGAGCACATTTTGCGGCCATAGAGCGGGATCATCAGCGTTTCCTGCACGGTGTTCTTCTCGATTTTATATTTCATAAGCCTCTCTCACTTTCGGATAAATTTCAGCTCCGGCATGCGGTCATGCTCCGCGATATAACTCAGCATTTCCGCAAAGCCTTTCGGGTCACGTATCTGGTACTGCATATGGTTGTGCCCCTCAAACACGGGGAAATTGCCGTGAGGGTAGGCCTGCATCACAGCGTCACGGTACTTGTAATGATCCTCGATGCTGCCGAACTCAAAGTATGTGTGCCTCTGCAGCTCCTCGGAAAGCGCCGGGAAAGGCTTATCCTCCAGGCTGTCCTCCATCTGGCGGCGCATATTGCCGTAGGAAAGCGCCTCGCCCGCCGCGATGAAGTAGGGGCGGATCGATTCATCGCCGCACCAGAGTATCTTTTTGAGCGTCGCTCCCTTTGACCAGTACAGGCTCTTTATCGCCATGTACAGAAACGGCGCCATTATTTCCCGCGTCCCCTTGCTTATCTGCGCAAACTGCCCTCCGTCGAAGAAAACGTGCCCGACCGGCAGCTTTGTCCGCGTCAGGAACGCCATCGCAAGGTCTGCGCCGATGGAGGACGCCGTGACGAGCGCAAGGCTCTCAATTCCCTGCCCGCGCAGGAAGTCCTCGATCTGCCGTACCTCGTCCTCCTTGCCGGCGTACTTCTGCCCGGTACAGTAGACCGTCGAGGTAGGCAGGATGCAGAAGAACCTATCCTGCATATGCTTTGCCACCGGCTCGCTGCTCTCGCCGGTCACGCCCATGGCATGGAAGAACAGCGCGGCGGGGTTCTTTCTGTCGCCTAAAGTTTCAAAGCGCATAGTCTCACCTTATTTCACGATCAGCGCCATGATGCCCGACAGCGCCGCTGCGATAACGGCCATGCCGACCGTGCCGAACAGCCACTTTTTGCGCTTGGCTTCCACTGGGATGTAGGGCTTGAGGTCTTCGGTGCCGGGTATCGTCCAGGCCTTTGTGTGCCCTACCCAGTATTCGTCAATTAAAAACCGGTCGATGAGGTTCAGCACGAACAGCATCACGAGCATTTGCCAGAAGCCCTCGACGAAGCCGCGCGCACCGTTTATGACGTACACGCACACGAGTATGTAGACGATGTATATCGGCAGACACACCACCTTAAAGAGCATCTGGTTGTGCCTTATCTTCTCCCTCGTCGTGAGACCCATAGAGATGCAGCGCTCCTGCACGTCCGGTTCATAGAGATGCAGCAGTCCCACCGCGCCCTTGCGTATTCCGACGGCGCACACTAAAACCAGCAGCGCGCCGAGTCCTATTCCTTCAATGATCGTTGTCAGCAGCATTATTTATTCCTCCTGTATCCCTGCTCGTCCCGGTATTCGGGATGCTCCTTCAAGTACGGGTCCTTGTCCCCGCATATCGTGTAATCGCACTTGCAGCCGTTTGCACAGGTGGTAGTGCGCACGAGCTTTGCGTGTATCAGCTCCATGGACGCATAGTCCACATTGCACAGGGCGGGCATGATATCCGTCAGCCCGTACTTGATGGCAAACTCCGCCGCGGGGCAGGCCGTGAATTCATAATAGATCGGCTTATCCTTATCAAACGGCGCGACCTCCATCTCGTAATCGTGCCACTCATCGCAGCGCTTCTTCGCCGTGCAGAAAGCCTTGTGCATCAGCTTTTTGAAAAAGGGCTTGTTGCAGTCGACAAACTTCGAGAGCTTGCGGAATGACGGCAGGATAAGGTTTTCCTCCATCTCCTCGATCTCCCGGAACGTCGCTGCGTCCCTGCACGCGGCGTAATAGCTCATGATGGCGATGCAGTCATACGTGCCGCCCGCGCCGTTATGGAAGTTCTTTTTCCCGCCGAGATCTGTGCGCCAGTCAGAGAGAAAATCCACGTACTGCCGCTGCACCTTTTCCCAGACAGCCTCGCGCTCGGCTTCGGGATAGTGCAGGGCGATCTTCGCGAGTATCTCCCTCTTGCAGGGCTTTGAATAAAGCACATGGCAGCTGCGGTCAAATTGCAGTTCGCTGTCTTTCATATCTTCTCCTTTTCCAGACTGCGCCGGTGCGCCGCCTGGACCTCCTTTGAAAATTCCTCCGGATGCTCCCCGGCAAGTCCGCCGTGGCCAAGCTCGGTGAATATCTTCAGCTCAAACGGATAGCCGCTCTTTTTCAGCGCATCGAGCCCCGCCGAGAGCTTTTTGTCGACCGTCCCCTTTATTCCGTACCAGAGGTACATATCCGTTTTCTCAAACAGTGAATAGTCGGTTTTCTTACCTATCAGGTAATAGTCCTGATTTTTCCAGCTGCGCCACGTGGCCTTGCCGTAAAGAATCCTGTCGGCCTCCTCATAAGTGCGCCCCGTGATCTTTGCGAGAAACTTCTTTCTCCCGGTGCCGGGGTGCCCCATGACCGCGTAAAAAAGTCCGGTGAAGAAAAAGCAGTAGACATCCTTGCCCAATTTGCTCTTTATATCGGGGTAGTCACGAAGACTCATGCCGTCGGCGATCGTGGTGGTGATCGTAAGGCGCGCATCACTGAGGACCTCCATCAGCACACGGCAGCCGTATGAAATGCCGTAGAGGATATCGATCCTGCCGCCGTAGTTTTTGACGATGTAGTCGCCGAGCCGCCTGGCCTCATCCATGGGGGACTTGAACTCCGTCTCCGGTTCGTCGGGATTGAAGCCGTCATAGGCCACGAGCAGGACATGATAGACCTTCGCCATCTCCCGCGCCGTCGGCAGTACGCCGAGATAGCTCGTCCCGCCTCCGTGGAGCATGACCATCAGTTCCGGGTTCTCTTTTCCGAATTCAAAATATTTCATTCGTCTCTCTCCGCTCCTTACTTCTTCAGAAATCCTGCGATCTTTGCAAAGTCTTCCTTTGCCTCCCTGAAGCACGGCAGCATGCAGTAGCAGTGCACCATCTTCGGTCTCGCAAAGGCGGTGTACGGAACGTCGGCACGTCGGCAGGCGTTCTCAAAATCCGGCAGTGCGCCGTAGAGCACCTCATCCGAAGAATAGAAGAAGTGGATATCCCCCACGCCGGAGAAGTCCCCGCGCGAACCGGAGATCATATAATCCGGTACGCTTTCCTGCCCGTGGTGCATGAACTTTTCGACCGTCACCATGAAGGCGTAGTCAATGGCCACGTCCTTAGGGTTCAGCTCCTGCATCCGCGCTTTCTCCGCGTCGTTCCATGGGACCTCGCCGGGAGAGACCGCAACGATGTGCCGCGGCTGCGGCAGGGGCTTGCCGAGCGCGCTGTTGTGCGCCGCGATACCTAACGCGAGCGCTCCGCCCGATGAGAAGCCGCAGGTGCTGACATTCCCGCCGCCGTACAGCTCTGTCATCCGCCGGTAGCATTCATAGGCCATTTCATATGTTTCGGTGATGCAGTGCTCCGTGCACAGCGGATAGAACGGGAACCACACGTCGCAGCCGGTGTCCTGCATCAGCTTGCGCATGACGGGCAGGTCGCCCTTATCCGGGCCGATGACCATACCGCCGCCGAAGAAATAGAGTATCGCCCGCTCGGACGGCTCGGGCTTTGCCCGCACTATCAGGCAGGGAAAGCCGTTCACGTCGATCATCTCATAGCACGCCTTGTGATCCGTCGGGGTAAAGACGCCGCGGCTGCGGTTCTGCTTCTCGATTACCTTCAGTATCTCTTCCTCAGGCAGGGTAAAAGCCTTTTTCGCGCCGCTGAGCTTATATGCCGCGCGCAGTGCCGATGCAAAGAAACTCATGCTTTTTACCTTCTTTCAGCCGATTATGCTCTTCACGAGCTGTGCCCACTCCTCCGGATGGCAGGCCAGCAGCTCCTCATGCTGCATGTCCTGCTCATGGATAACGGGCTGTGCGAAGTGCTGCTCATAGCGCCCGCGGTACTTTTCGCCCATTTTGAGCGAGTAGAAAACATGTATCTGCGTGCCGGGAACATCGAGCTTATCCGGCAGCGGGGTTATGAGGTCGTAATAAAACTGGTTCTTGCAGCTGCGCATGGTCACGTACGGCCTTGCGCCGCCGAACATTCCCATGAACGCTTTCACATACTCGCCCATCTCCTCGCTGCGCTTGGCCATCCGCTTCTGTAAAAAGCGGCTCTTGAAGCTGCCGTCGCGGATGAGCGGATATATCAGCGGCAGGAGGAGTTCCGTCTGGAGCTTCGCTGTGAGCTTTCCCGTCTGGTCAAGGTCCGAGCTGCCGAGGATGCCGTAGTCCATGCGTATATTCCCCCGCGCCGCCAGCAGCCCGACAAACGAGCCGCCGAGCGAGCAGCCGTAGGCCGCGCGGATATGTCCGCCGCAGTGCGTTTTTATATAGTCCTCTATCTTCGCCGTCTCCTCAAGCATCGTGGGAAACTCCGTCCGCTCCGTCTCATCAAAGCCGTCGTAGCTCACGCAGAGGACGCGGAAGTCCCGCTCCAGCAGCGGTATAACATGGCCGAAGTTTCCTTTCCAGTGGCAGCAGGTGCCGGGCAGCAGCAGAAGCACCGGGGCGTTCTCATCGCCGAATGAGTATACCCTCATCTGCCCACGCCTTTCAGATAACCGCTCTTGGCGTTCTCCTCGGTGTCGTCGTCTTCCTCGTATGCGTCGTAGGGTGCGGAGGGGTCGTGTACGCGCTTGCCGAACGGCGAGCATAACTTGTCCTTGTGGGCAAAAGCGAAATCGAAATTATCCGTCCAGCCGGTGTGCCCTGTGATGAACATCGGGCGCAGGCCGCGCGCACGCAGCTTCTCCTCAAGCTGTGCAAGTGACTTCACCGCGAGCTTGTTGTTCTCGGCAAGCGCGGAGATAAAGCTGTAGCCGCCGTCGAAGCCGAACCAGAGCGTGTCCCCGGTGAAGAGGTATTTATCGTCAATGAGGTACACCATGTGTCCCCATGTGTGTCCGGGGACGAGGAAGCACTCTATCTTTATGCCGTCGATGTCGATGACCTCGCCGTCGTGCAGGAGGACTTTCTCGTTGTTGATCGTGACCTGCGGCAGCTTATAGAGGTGGTATATTACCTTGCGGCGCACCTCGCCCGTTAGATAGCGGTTCTCCGTCTCGCCGACGTACAGCGTCGCGTCACGGAACAGGCCGGGGCTGTCGGCCTCGACCGCGCCGACATGGTCGGTGTCCTGATGTGTTATGAGGATGTGCTTTATAGACTTGGGGTCGATGCCGAGCCAGCCCATTTTCTCCTCAAGGCGCTCATAGTTGTACCCGGCGTCGATCATTATGGTGGTGCCGCCCTTGCGGTAGAAGAAGATATTGGCCACCCATTCGCGCACGCAGGCGACGTTCTCGTCTATCCAGCCGGTGTTCAGGGGCTTGAATATCTCCTTGCCCCGGTACATTTTGCTCATTTCCTTTTTCTGGAACTCAGTCGCTTTCTTTGACATGCTCTCCCCCTCATTTCTTGGCTGCTGCGCACAGCCAGCCCTTGTTGTTTTTATGTATCTGTACATCGCGGAACCCGCTCTGCTCCAGCGTCTGCTTAAGCTGGACATCGCGGTAGATGGTCATGCCGTTGATCATCTCAGTCCACTTGTCGTCCTTGTCGGTGTCGCCGCTGCACTCGTTGCAGATGAAGAACGTCCCGCCCGGTTTGAGCACGCGGAACACCTCGCCGAAGCAGCGCTGCAGCCCCGGCCAGAAGTAGACCGTCTCAAACGCCGTGACAAGGTCGAACTGTGCGTCCTTGAAGCCGAGCTCCGATACGTCGCCCTGCTGCACCGCGCAGCGGCCGCAGTCAATGGCGCTCCGGTTGAGCTTGCGCGCCCGCTCGACGCTGACGGCGGAATAGTCAATGCCGTTCACGATCCCCTGCGGGCAGCGTTTCAGCAGTGCCTTAATGTTCGCACCGCCGCCGCAGCCGCAGTCGAGCACCTTTGCGTCTGGCGCGATATCTAAAAATTGCAGACCCCAGCCTGCAAGGGCGCGGTGGCCGATGTTCATCATCGTCACCATGAGCCTGCCGCCGAGTCCCGTCGGCTTGCGGGTGTTTTCAAAGAATGACATACTGCGCTCTCATCCTTTCTCAAGCACGATTATTTTGTTCGATATGTTCCGCACTGCGGGGAGCTTGTCGAGCAGCTTATAGACCGGCACGAACTGCGCCATGCCCTCGGTCAGGCTGTGCTCCTCGGCAAAGCGGAAGCCCGGCAGGAGCTCCACGAGTGATGCGCCGTTTTTCACGCCCCATGTGAACTTGGCGTTGCTGCCCTCGATGGACTTTTCCTTGAAGCTCTTCACGACCATCGGGTTCATGGTCTCGACGAAGACTGTCACGCTCTCGAAGCGTCCGTCGATAACATCGAAGATGCGCTGCACGTCCGCTTCGTTCAGGTACATGGTGAGCCCCTCGATGATAACGAGCACCGGTGTGCCCCGCTCGGCGATCTCGCCGCCCCAATCGTCCATTGCGGACATGGCGATCTGTGAAATGTTCCCCGTCTCCGGCAGGAGCTTTTCGCGCACGGCGATCGTCTCCGGCAGGTCGAGGTTGTACCAGTGGGCATAGCCATTCATGCGATAGCAGCGCGTGTCGAGCCCGCAGGCGATGTTGACGACGGCCGCGCCGGGGTGCTCTGCGAGCCATGCCGACGTTAGCTTATCCAGCACGATCGTGCGGGCGATGACGCCGCTGTGCATGGGCGCGTCCTTATCCGCGAGGGAGAAGTCATAATCGAGCCCGCCGATGATCTCCTCGGACTTCTTGTCGCTTATCGCGCCGCGCCCGCGGCTCTCCTTTGCACGGGCATAAACCGTCTGCAGCATAGTCTCCGGTACTCCGGAGAGCTTTATTTTTTCATCCATGTCATTTTACCTCCCCTGTTTTCAGCTGCCGCCCTGCCCAGACGGCGTTCGCCGCCATCCAGATGCAGAGCGCTGCGTTCCCTGAGCCCTGGCTCAGTACAAAATCCCAAGTGGAAACCTCCGCGCCCAGCAGCTGCCGTATGTCCGGGATCAGGACAAATATGAGCTGCCAGACGAGCTGGTGAAATATGAACATCCGCCGCGGCAGAACGGTCTTCCCCGTCAGCACCGCGTATGCGCTGCCGAGTATGAGTAGGAACATGCCCGCGTAGGAGATCAGCATCGGTGAGCTCAGGCGCGCATACTGCGCTTGGATGAGCGCCGCGGTCTCCTCCCGGCCTAAAAGCGGGGCGAGAGTGCCCGTCCAGTCGGCAAGGCTGCCGATGAACAGGTGCAGCGCCCCGGCGGAGCTTACGTAGATAACGCCGCCGATGAGGATGGCAAGCCGCGTCCTGCGGTACTCGGGCTTTATCTGATCCCGGCAGGCGCGCACGGTGAAAAAGCCCAGCGCCATGCCGGTCAGCCCCGTCGCTGTCAGCAGCGGCAGCCGCCATGGATCGAATGCTCCGCTCAGGTAATATTCGCGTGCAAACAAGCCGCTGTCCCCTGTATATGCAGGGATAACGCTCAGGCACAGATCGCCTATCAGCATCAGCAGCGCGCCGAGGGCGCCGAGCAGGCAGTCCCGCCGGTAGCTTTTAAGGTCAAGCGTCATGCGTTCTCACCCTTTCCGGCAGACGAACCATGCGATGCCTTTAAGGCTCCCGACAGTCACGTCCGCGTACATATTCTCAAGCCGCGCTTTCAGGCTCCCGACAGTCTCATAAGGCGGTGTGAAGAACTTCATCCGCTCATAGAGCTTACTGACAAAGCGGTCTGTTCTCCTGCACTCACCGGCTACGTAGGAGCAGCCGCAGAATGTTCCGCCGGGCTTGAGCACGCGGAGCGTCTCGCGGTAGGCCGCCTCTTTATCGGGAAAGGCGTGAAAGCCGTTGAGTGACAGTACTATATCAAAAGTCCCGTCCTCATACGGCAGCGCGCCGACGTCGCCCTGACTGAACGCAACATTCTTGAGTCCCAGCCTTTCCGCCTTTTCGCGCGCCTGAGCCATCATGTCGGGCGAGTAGTCAAGGCAGGTGATGTCCGCGTCGGGCAGCGTCTTATAGACCGGCATAGTCAGTATGCCCGTGCCGACGGGGACCTCCAGCAATTTCCCGGAAAATCCCTCTGGGATGCCCGAGAGTGCTTTCTCAAGATAATCGTCGCACTCCGCCTTGTCCATGTCCCAGACCAAACGGCACACTGCTTTGCCGCCCGGCGTGGAGCAGGTTATCATTCCGTCATAAAAGCTGCTGCTGCCCGTCATGCGATAGGCGCTGCGTATCGCGTCCTTGCGTTCCATAAGCTCCCTCTTTCTCTGTTAAATCTATTTAACCTGTAGTTATAAGTTAGATGTGCCTAACTCCTGGCGGCTTTATAAATACCCAAAAAGCCTCGCAGAGTTTTTCGCCGCGCACGGCGAAAAATAAATCAAATCCATTTTCTCCGGCGGCGTGTACGTCGGAGAAAATACTTCTCGCTCAGAGAGTGTCGAGCGCAGCGAGGCGCGGGTCTGAGCGCAAGCTTTTTTTGTCAAAGAAGCTCGAAGAGATTCTTTGACAAGTTCAGTTAAAATAATTCCCTGCACGCGCCGCGCACCAGAGTTTCAAGGACTTTCGGATAAAGCTCCCCTATCTGCTCCTGATGCGAGACAGTCAGGATAAGCCCTCGCACGGTCGCCGCGGCCAGGGCCATGCCGCCCTTGGGCTGCAGGCCACTGCCCTCCAAAAGCGCGCGGATGTGCACCTCATCGTCGTGGTAATGTGCGGACTTGACATCCTGCGGAAGCCTGCGCAGCAGAAACTCCGCGTCGTTCTCGATGAAGACAAGCGCCCGCGTTTCAGAGAGCCACCGGCACGTTCCAAGTATAGCCGCCTCTGCGCGCTCGGCGGGGGGCAGCGCGGCGTTATCCCGCAGCGCCTGCTGCGCCACGGCATAGCCTTCGGTATGTATATCCTCCAGCGCGGCGAAAAACAGCAGCTCCTTGGAGTCAAAGAATTTATAAAATGAGCCCTTGGATATGCCGACCGCCTCGGCAAGCTGCTCCACCGAGGTCTTGCGCATGCCTATGGTGACACCGCAGTGCCGTGCCTCGCGGATCAGCTCCTTCCGGATCGATTCATTTTGCTCTTCTGAAAATGCCACTGTACGCGCTCCTCATATTTTTGACCAGATTCGCTCTTTCGGTCAAATGATAACAACATTCCTTTCAAATGTCAAGACGAACATATTTCCCAAATGGCAAAAAATCCGGGATAACATGACAGTTATCCCGGCTCCACTTATTATTTTATTATTTATTTCTTGAGCTGGCGGATCATCTCATCGCAGACCTCGTCCATGTCTCCGACTATGCCGTAGTCGCAGTAGTTGAAGATAGGTGCGTGCGGGTCCTTGTTGACGGCGATGAACTTGCCCGCGTCGACGCCGGTGACGTGGTTCACGGCGCCCGAGATGCCGAAGCCGATATAAAGCTTAGGCTTTATCATAACGCCGGACTGGCCGACCTGAAGCTTATAGGGCAGAAGCTCACGGTCGACTATCGGGCGGGTGCAGGCGAGCTTGCCGCCGAGCAGTGCTGCAAGCTCGCGGTACTTCGGCAGGCTCTCGTCTTTCAGTCCCGCGCCGACGCAGACGATGGTCTCGCAGCTTGCGATGTCAAGCTCGGGGTCAAAGGAGTCGGCGGTGAAGTCAATGAACTTCGTGCGTATCTCGTTCTCGGGGAAAGAGATCTCCTCGTGTATCTCCTCTATATCGGCCTTTCTGCCGGCGGGGGCATATTTGAAAGTACCGGGGCGGATGGTGCCGACCTGCGGGCGGAGCACGGGGATGGTTATGACGGCCATGATCTTGCCGCCGGCGGCGGGCTCGACGAACTCGATGTCGGTAGTCTCGGGGTTATAGATGAGCTCGGTCGCGTCGCTGGTGCAGCCGGTCTCAAGTCTGGCCGCAAAGCGCGGGGCAAAGTCGCGCCCGTTGGTCGTGCCGCCGACAAAGACGGCGGAGGGATTATACTTGCGGCAGAGGACGGTGAAGAGGTTCGTGTAGGCCTCGGTATTGTATCTGTCGTAGCCGGTGCCGGAGACGTAGATGACGCCGTCCGCGCCGCAGTCCTTTACTTTATCTATCTCGCTTTCAGGGAGGGTGCCGGCAATGACGGCAATGAGCTTATCGCCGGATTCATCGCAGAGCCTGCGCACTTCGCAGCACAGCTCGAGCGCGACGGGATGAACATTCTTTCCGTCATGCTCTATGTATACCCACATATTTTTGAAGTTCTTCTTATCCATAGCTGCTCCCCCTCTCAGTCCTTGATAAGCGAAATGAGCTTTGTGACGTTCGCTTCCGTGCTGCCCTCGTCGAGTATGACGCCCGGTTCAGGCATGACCGGCGGGAACATGCGCGGCACCTTTGTGGGTGAGCCGGGGTCGCCGATGCGGTCAAGGTCAAGGCCGGGGATGTCCTTGGAGGTGAGAGTGGTTATAACGGCCTTCTTCGCGGCCATTTTCCCCTTGAGGTTCGGCAGACGGACGGGGTAGTTTTTCTTCTCCATGGTGAAGAGGCAGGGCATGGTGACCTCAAGCGTCTCCGTCCCGTTCTCAAGCTCGCGCTCGACCGTGAGCTTTTTGTTTTTAAGGTCGATATCCTTTATGAGTGATGCGCTGGTTATCTGCGCCGCGTCAAAGCGCTCGGCAAGCTGGCTGCCCATCTGGCCGGTCGCGCCGTCGAGAGTTTCCTTGCCGCAGAAGATCAGGTCGAACTCGCCGGCGGTGTTCGCAGCGGAGACGATGGAATAGCTCGTTGCGAGGGTATCGGCGTTGCCGAATGCGCGGTCGGTAACAAGGATCGCCTTATCTGCGCCGACGGCGAGGCATTCGCGCAGCACCGCTTCCGCGGCGGGAGGTCCCATGGTGATGAGCGTGATCTCCGCGCCGTAGGTCTCCTTGACCTTTACCGCCGCGGAAAGGGCGTTTGCGTCCAGAGGGTTGAGTATGGCGGGTACACCGGCGCGGATAAGATTGCCCGTCTCGGGGTCCATGCGCATCTGGTCAACGTCCGGGACCTGCTTTACGCATACAAGAATTTTAAGCATGCTGTGCCACCTTTCAGTTTATATATAATTTATTTTGCTTGCTTGAGTTCGATGAGCGTATGGAGCGTGTCGCGGCTCCTGATTGAGCAGAGATAGCCGCCGTCAATTTTGCTCACGCGGATAACGGCCTCAGTATCGAGCGCAAGGGGTGCATGGTATATGACGCGGATCGAAGAAAACTCCCCGTTTCCGTAGGCTTCGTCAGGCAGGGCTTCGAGAGCGTAGCCGAGATAGTGCGTGTTATGTACATGGTCGTTGAAGTCGAGATCCGCGCGGCGGATCGTGAGCGGCAGCTCGCACAGGCACTCCTCCGGCTCATGCAGGCGCGGCGGCTTCTCTTCAAAAACGCCCTCCTGCTCCGGGGCATATGCATCAAAAAGCTCATCGGAGATGCGCACAAGGCGCTTTCTGCGCATATTGTACAGGGCGAAGGTAAGGCTCGCGCGGATGACCTGCTCGTCCCCGGCCGTCATAATGAACTGCCTGTACATCGTGTAGGGCTTATCCGAGCGGCGGATCCATGTGACGGCGCTCAGCTCCTCCTCCCTTTCGGGGTAGCGCTCCACCTCAATGTGCCAATCGGTTATCAGCCATGAGACGTCCCCTTTGACTACGCTGTCGCCGATGCTGTGCATATGGTGCGCGGCCACGGCTTCAAAAAGCTTGAGTATGGATTCCGGATAGAGTCTGTTGTATCTGTCATAATCGCTGTAGCGCGGCTGCAATTTGTCTGTGAAATGCATGCGGGAGTAGGTTCCTTTCGCTTATCTGTTATTATGTATTTATAATGCGGCGGAAATCAATACAAGCACCCCGAGAACCGCCAGATGCAGAGGGTATATCATATAGAAAAAGAGCTTGACCGGTCTGCCGCGTCTGCCATTATACAGCAGCACCGGGATCACTGCAAGTGCTGCGGCGGCAAAGTATGCCCAGTTGTGGATATAAACGACGTATTCGGCATAGCACCAGAGCAGCAGCACAGCGGCCTGAATTGGCTTTACGCGGCGCGAGAGCCAGAGGCACATCATCAGTGCAAAACCGTACCAGCCGTAGTCCGAATTCGGAAGAACGCACATGGCACAGATAACGAACGCCGCAAGGCACAGGAGTGCCTTGCCGAAATTGGCCGGTCGACCCGCGAGCATCGCCAGCACGGACATACCTGCGAGCGAGACGGCGAGGGTATAGAACACGTTCGTTTCAAAGCCGAGCAGGCACACGCCCCCGGCGGACAGCTGCACGACGGCAAGCATGAACGCCGCTGCAAGCGAGACGACCGACGCATCCCGGCGCACGCAGAAATACCACACGGCGCACACAGCGAGCACGGCAGGGACAATAACATACCACGGCCAGAGGAGCGCAAAGCCGCTTACTGCCGAGAGTCTGTAATTCTCCTGACTGAAAACTATGGTATACGGCAACTGCGACACGGCGGCAAACAGCACGAGCCGTGAGAGATATTTCCCACGATTCGAGGTCTTTTCAAAGCCGTTCACCAGCAGGAAGGCATAGAGCGGGAACGCGATCCGCCCGGCGGTGCGCATGGCGAAATACAGTCCGTAGCCGATAAGGCTGCTGCTGTAGAGATAATATGCGCTGTGGTCAATGACCATCGTCACGAGTGCGAGGATTTTTATAGCAAATACGCTCATAGTGTTTCCCCTCCGCGCTTCTGCTTCAGGAGCTTTCTGTACGGGGCAAGCCGCCGGTGGTTGAGCCGCGGCTCGATCTTCGCGCGCAGCTTCTCATTGCGCATCAGAAGTCCCAGAACCGACAGGCGCAGCGAATAAAGCCATTTCCGCTGCGGGAAATCATAGAGGCCGTGAGACTTGAAGTATTCGTTGTCCGCCCTGGATATTCCTCGAACCGGCCAGAGCCAGTCACGCAGCAGCTTCTGCCCGGCGATGCCGCGGAAGTCCTGCGGCGGAGCATACCTATACTCAAGGGTATAGGCAAGCTTTTTTGCAACGGCCTGGAGCTGCGCGGTATCCGACGCGAAGCCCGCAAGAAAGCTCTGCGACATTTCAGCGCGCGCTTCCAACACGGCAATGAGGTTTTCCTCGGCCTCATATCCGCCGTTTATTATATACGCCGTGGGCTTGCCGCGCGCGGGATCGCGCAGAGCAGTGAAAAATCCGCGGTCGTCAAACATCTTGAAGCGCGCGCCCATGCTGTGATCGCGCGGGGTGAATGCGTAGACTATCGCATCGGCTCTGTAAATGTCCGCAAGGAAAGCGTCAAAGCCGTCGTCATAGACGCATTTGCCGTCATAGCGGCAGTTCAGGCAGCCGAGGCAGCCGCCCTTAAATTGAAAGTCCGCAATGTTCACAAAGCGTGTTTTATAAGGAAAGGCCGCGGCAAAGTCCTTCACCATCGCGCGCAGGCTCTCGTCCTCCTCGCGCAGGTCGCCGACGATAACGGTGTCATAGTCCTCGGGCTTCTTTGACGGCTCAAGGCAGCATTCATATTCTCTCTGTGCCGCGGACGCAGGGCTGCGCGAGGGCTCGGATATCTCATTCTCAACGCAGAAAACGGCATAGCGGAAGAACGCCTCGAGTTCGCTTCTCCCCTGCCCGGTCAGCAGATCCTCCGTCCCGGCAGATATCCCCTTTATCACGCGCATACCCATATCATTGCAGTTATCCTCAATGAAGCGCTGCGCGGTCATGTCATAAAAATGCAGCGAGGTAGAAAGCTGCGAGGCGAAAACGCCGGTGAAGTCCGCCCCCGAGGCCTTCAGCAGCTCAATGAACCTGTGCAGCTGGGATGGGACAAGGAAATCATACACCGGGTAGGCAAAGATGAGCAGGTCGCAGGAGGCGACGGCCTCGGTCGCGCCGCTCATGTCGCGCTCAAAAACATGGATACCGGAGCCGGCGTTTAGAAACTCAAACTCATGCTCAGGAAAAGCCTGTTCAAGATAGAGGCAGCTCTGCAGCGTGACGCTGAACCTGCCGCGCGGCGAACCGTTTATTATGAGAACTTTCATACCCGCTCCTTTCCGTGTTTGTAATAGATATACGATTATATAGTTTACCGCATATTTGGATAAAAATCTACAGCATTTCTATAAAAAAGTGCGGACTGAAAAATCAGTCCGCAAACAGGGTTGTGGGATAAAGATATGAGCCGCGGCCTTTCATATGAAAGGCCAATTGGATAAGCTGTGCTTAAATAATAATACTCTTTCTTTATTTTGTAAAGAGCGAAGAAAGTCGAACGTACACTTCTTTTATACAATGTATAATTTAATTTCCGCCGGGAAGAATATTGGGGAAAACATTTTGAGAGGAGCCATTTGCATGATAATGGATCGTATAGCGCTTGTGCTGGCAATCGTCGGCGGTATCAACTGGGGCAGCGTCGGTCTGTTCCGCTTTGACATAGTCGCATGGCTGTTCGGCGGCCAGACGGCGACGGTCAGCCGCGTGATATACACGCTGGTCGGCCTGTCCGCGCTCTGGTGCATATCGCTGCTGTTCCGCAGCGACTCCGTCACCGACGACGGCATCTGAAATATCCGAACACTGCAAATACCGCCGCGGCTGTTATGACCGCGGCGGTGTTTTTAATATTAATGCCCGTGGGGCTTGCGGTCGAGGATGTTCTTCTCGGTGGTGAGGTCGGCATGCAGGAGGTCTGCCGCGATGATGCCGAGCGGGATGAGTGCGAAGAACATGGCCTTTCCGAGGAATACGCCCGCGAGCAGCACCGAGGATATGACGCCGGCAAGGAACATTCCGAGCATCCCGAGGTGCAGAAGCATACGTGAGACGTAGGGAGATTTGTCCTTATGCCGGATGGCCTTGCTTATGGCAACACCGACCTGACGGACATGGTTCGTGCAGAAAGTCGTCGCCATAGGTACGCTCTGCGCCTGACGGAAAGTGTTATACTGCATGGAGCAGATGAAGTTTATCATCACCTGGCTGATCTGATACGGAGCAGTCTCCGGGATGAGTGCGAGCACAACGACTGCAAGCATCTCGATAAGGATAAAGAGCGTGTCCCAGCGGATGAGCCGCAGACGCTTTATCGGCAGGGCGATATGCTCCGACACGAATGAGCCGAGCAGATACGCGCTTATCGGGATGAGGTAATACGCCGCGTGCGCGAACTGCCCCCTGCCGAGCGAGAGCCCCAAAAGGACGATGTTCGCCGTCTGCGCATTGCAGAACACTCCGCCGCGGACGGAATAGGTAAAGCCGCCGAAGAAGCCGCCAACCATCATAAGCAGCAGGAACACCCAGCGTTTTTCGCACTCGAGGTACTCATGCTCATCAACGGTCACGGTCTCGGTTATATGCAGCTTTTTGTCCGGAGTTTCTGAAACGCTGACGTCGATATCCGCGCCCTCGGGGATCCGGATCTCGCCCTCGGGGCTGTCTATGATCTGCGACTCGACGTCCTTATACTCTGTTGTTTCTTTCTCTGTTTCCATGTTTTTGTCACCTGAGAATAAAATACATTGCTGCAAGCTGCGCCGCGGTGAGCAGCGCAAAGCCCCAGCGGAAATACCAGTGCTTTGTCTTATGACGAAAGACGTACATACCAAGCAGCCCGCCCGGCGCGCCGAAGAGCGCGGCAAAGATGAACAGCGTCCTCTCGCTCACGCGCCGCCGGTGCGTGACGGCAAGGCGCTTGTCGATGCCCATAAGGCAGAAGAGCACTGCGCTCATCACGAGCACGGCGGCAAGGCATACATAATTTTTCACGTCCATATGTGCACCTCTCAGCCAAGCGCGCCGAAGTACCAGCCGGAGACGCCGTTGTGCTTGACGAAATATCCGCGCGAGGTCTCCTCCACAACGCTCACCTTATCGCCCGCGCGCAGTGGCAGGACATAATCGGTACAGTCGTTGCAGTCGGTAAACTCCCCCGGCTCGAAGAGGTACTTTGTGAGGATGTCCATCTCATAGCCGGTGCGGACATGGCGGCACCGTGAGAACTCCGCCCCACGCTCGAGCACCTGCACATGGCTGTCGCCCCAGCGAATGTAATATGAGCGTCCGCCCTCCGCCTGGGCATTCAGCACCGTGCGGACGGGGAACGGGTCATAGGCCGTGAAAGAGATATCGTCGCCGTTTATCCCGGAGATGATGAGGCAGTTGAGCTGTCCATCGTCCTTGAGTACGCACGCACCGTCGATGCTGGCGATATGGCGCTGCCGGTCGATTATCGGGTTTGCGCAGACCTTGTCCTCACCGTAGAGCACGACAGGATAATGCCCGACGACGACCCATTTATCAAAGCTGAAGCCGAGATCCATAAACCGGTCGCAGCGCAGCATCTCCCCCTGAGTGTGCGCTTCGAGAGGCTTTCCGGGGTAGACGGCAGCGTGCGCGAATATATAATTCCCGCTCTCGATGGCGTGCGGGAGAGAATCGAGAAACGCGAACTCATCCGGGAATGCCTTCCCGAGCTTGAATTTATATTCCTGAAAATCATGTATCTGCGCGGGGGCGTCCCCAAGCTCGTGGATCATGTCCCACAGCAGGCCGCTTTTGCGCCAGTTGACGTACTTCATAATGCTGTCCGCCCAGCGGCTTTGTGTCTCGATGAATATCGCCGACCACTCATCGCAGTTGCCCATGACGGTATAGACATTCTCTCTTGAAGAAAGCTCCATAACGCGGTGCAGCATCTCAAGGCTCTGCGTGCCCTTTTCAAGGAAGTCCCCGTCGATGATGAGAACATCGTCATCACAAAAGCCCGCGCGGGAGAGCACCCCGTCAAAATACGGGATGTTCGCGTGGATGTCCGACACGGCGAGAACGCGGCGCGCGGGGTCTATCTCCGGCCTCAGGATCTGCGCCGGACGTTCATACACGCGCATCACGCGAACCCCCAAACTTTTTCTCCATCAGCAGAAGCTCCCCTGCTGCGCCAGGCTGCGTCGAGAGCTGACGGAAGCCGCAGCGCTTATAGAACTTCAGCGCGCGCTCATTATCCGAGGATACCAGCAGGCGCAGGGCATTGCGCTGCATATCCGCATAGTCGCGCAGCGGGCGCGCGAGCAGCTGGATGCCGAAGCCCCTGCCGCGGTAGTCCTCGCGCAGGTACAGCAGGCTTATCCAGCCGTACTGCGCGTGCGCGCCGCGGCGGGTGTCCATGTCGATAAGGCCGACAGGCTCGTCCTTATTATAGATAATGGAGACGGCTCTGTTATCGTCCGCATGGTGCGAGACGGCAGCGGCGTAATAGGTCTCGGGGACGAAGCCGCGCAGGCTGCCGTGAGCGGCAAGCCACGCATCGGAATAGCATGAGATATAATAGTCCCTGTGCTCAGCGGGGTCTATGTACTCATGGCGCAGGGAAATCTGATTGCCTGGGCGCGCGGCAAGTTCCGGCGTCAGGTGTGAAAAGTCATTTATATAGTCGGCAGTGAAGCTGCCGCCAGCATAGAACAGGTGCACGACGCCGGTGTTCGACGGGATAGGCAGGCGCTCGGTATCGCCGATGGGGATGCCGAGGACTTCGGAGAGCATACAGCGGATCGCGACGCCGTGGCTGACGACAGCGACGGTGCGGTCAGGGTTATTCGCGGCGATCTCCCTGAGCGCTTCGGACGCGCGGCGCGCCACCTGAGCATAGGTCTCTGCGCCGTCAAGCGAGAAGCGGTCCGGTTCAAATATGAACTCATGCAGCTTTTCAGGGCACCGGTACTCGAGATTCCCGAAGAACTCCGTCTCCCAAGACCCCATATGTATCTCGCGCAGGCGCGCATCGAGCTGCATGGGGATGCTGTGCCAGCGCGTTATCGCCGAGGCTGTCACGCGCGTGCGGTAAAGGTCGCTTGAATACAGCGCGTCTATCTTCACATGACGGAAGCGCTCGGCGAGCGCGTCTACCTGCCGCAGGCCGAGCGGGGTAACGTCCCCGTCCCAGTTGCCCTGCATCATGCGGTAAAGGTTACCCTCGGCCTGGGCGTGTCGTATTATATAAATTTCTGTCATAAGGTTTCCTCCAAACGCTTGACCGGCGAGAACATATAAAGTATAATATAATGACTCGGGTGCAGTCAGGCGCTGCGTAAATACACGTTATTATAGCCTGATTTTCCCGCTTATACAAGAGCTGCTTTGTTAAATCGGCGGTTCTTTTTTGAAGAGAAACAGGGTGAGTGGATTAATATGGTCAGAGCGGCGGCATTGGTGTCGGGCGACGGGGCGAAGCTCCAGGCGATCCTTGACTCCATGTATTTTAAGGAAATACCGGATTTTGAGCTGGTTGCGGTCATCTCCTCGGAGAAGGATGCTTACGCCATGAAGCGCGCGCTCAACGCGGGAGTACCGGCATATGTGGTCGATCCGGAGCTTTTCCCGAACATGACCAGCCACAGCATGGCGGTCGCGAACAAGCTGAAGGATATGGACATTGAGCTTGTCATCCTCGCGGGCTACGATATGCCGCTGGGCGTGATCCCCTACCAGTTCAAAAACCACATCATCGGCACTTACCCTGCGCTCTACCCCGCGTTCGAGGACGAGGAGGGCGACGTGCAGCGCGCTGTGCTGGAGCGCGGAGTCAAGATAACGGGGGCGACGGCTTACTTTGCCGACGCTGACGGCCGTGTCGGCGGGATAATCCTCCAGCGCGCCGTCGAGGTCATGCCGGACGACACGCCGGATTCGCTCCGCCGCCGCGTACTTGAGGACGCGGAGTGGAAGCTGCTGAGTCAGGCCGTGAGCCTATACTGCGCGAACCGGCTCTCCATCCGCGGCAGCCGCGTGATAATAGAAGCGGAGACGGTAAGCTGAAAATGAAATCCGACGGCGGCTGCAAAATGCAGCCGCCGTCGGATTTTAAGCCTGCAATTAAAACAAAACGGAGCGGTCACCCGCTCCGTTTCGTTATATGGTTGAGGACAAAATGAAAAAGATGAAAAACTGTTACTTGCAGTTATTAATATACCCGAAAGATGTTTCGTATTAAACCGCAGAATTGTTTCAGAATTGTTAAATGCAAAAATATTTTCGGCGTTCCCGGAAATATTTCCGGAGCAGGTCAGTCAAATGTGATGTTCCACACACATCCGGGCGGGATGCTTCCCGGTATCGCCGCGAGATACGGCTCCCCGTCGGGCGCTGGCAGGTAATATACCGCGCGCGCCGTGCCGAGCTCTGCGCCTAT
Source organism: Bacteroidaceae bacterium (assembly GCA_963621955.1). Classification (GTDB taxonomy): domain Bacteria; phylum Bacillota; class Clostridia; order Oscillospirales; family Oscillospiraceae; genus Limivicinus. The sequence goes on along the minus strand of CAVFGM010000185.1, from coordinate 7,701 downwards.
CGACGCGGCAACGGCCGCAGCGTCCGTCCCGTCGGGCGCGATAAGCTCCTTTATGACGGCTGCGCCGTCCTCAAGATATGCCGCGCATATCCCGCCGCCGCAAGAGTACAGGCCGCCGCCGAGCTCTTCGCAGAAGCGGCACTGGAACTCCAATGTTGTGTGTGCGGGACGCAGATGGCAGCGATCCTTGAGCAGCGCTTCGCGGCGATGGCCGTACTCCGCTGTTATGAGACTCAGGACGGGAGCAGCCGCCGCAGATTCGACCTCAAGGCGCTGCCGGTGCAGGGCGCACTCGGTGCCGAGAATGGTCTTATACCATGCGTACAGTGACTCCTCCGCCGGGAGCGTGCATATCACTTCCGCGCCGCGTGCGCGTGCAAGCTCCGCGCTGCGCTCCGTCAGCGCACGGCCTAAACCTCCGCCGCGGAACTCAGGTGCGACTGCGACGGCGTAGATATACCCGCAGGTTTGAGTCTTTCCGTTGGCACCTGCAAGCTCCATGCCGGTGACGGCATATGCCGCGCCCGCGATCTTTCCGTTTACCTCCGCGACGGCGGCAGTGCCCATACCGGGCAGCAGCTCAAGGAAGGAATTTACAAGCGCCTCACTGTCGCCGAACACCGCCTGCCACAGCGCGGACATTTCCGGGATATCGCCCCTGCGGTACTCGCGGATAACAGCGTCACACATCGCGCATCCTCGCCGTGAACTTTCTGACCATGAACTCCGGTTTATACGAGAGCTTCGAGGTGCGCAGGGATTCAAGCCCCATGTCGTCCTCGCGGTTCATGTACAAAAGCTCCGGGTGGTTCTGCATGACCATGCGCGTAAGCTCGCGGCAGACCATGGGATAGGCGCCGTTGATGTCGATATCGGCCTTTTCAAAGTGAACGTCAAAGGTGTCGCGCCCGGCCATCTCGCCCATCGAGAAGCCGATGATCTTCCCGCCGGAGCGCAGCACGCCGCCCTCAAGCCCGAGCTTTTCATACACGGCGAAAACGCGCATTATCGCGTCATGCTCATAGTGGATGCTGCCGTCGAGGCGGGCGTAGTTCTCCTCTGTCCACATGTTCAGCATATCGAGGCAGCCTGGGATAAGCTCGCGCGTGAGGGGAATGAAGTCCCAGTCGTGCTCCGCCTCGAAGCGGTTGCAGTGGTTCTTCTTCCCATGCAGAGCCTTGCCGGAATAGGTGGAGAGCTTCTCGGCGGAATAGATATAATCCGCGCAGTCGACGTCCTCGCTGTACTCGAACGCGCCGGGGTACTCCTTATCGAGCATTTCGCGGTGCGTCTCGGTTATACCGCGCAGCGTCATGGGATAGCCCTTGAAGCGGGCAAACTCCCGTATCGCCTCGACCGCCGGGCGCAGCGGCCCCGTTCCTATCGGGAAAACGAAGGTGGGCTTGCCTTCATAGCGCAGCTTTGTGAGCATCCTGTCCCCGCAGCGGCAGACAAGCTGGCGGTAATGCTTGTCCCAGATATAGATATTGCCGAAGTTATAGTCAGCGCTCCGGCTGTTCTCGTTCATAACTATCTCGTCCACCCACGCCTTGTCCGCGAGGGTGACGGTTTTGAATTCTACCATAGGATGATTTTTAATATACGCCGTCACAGACGGCTTTGATTTCCTTTCTGAGAGCACGCAGATCCATGAACGCATCCGGGCGCTTGCTCTGGTCGCGCAGCAGCGCCGAGGGATGGAAAGTCGCCATGACGCGGCGCGAGTCGATATCGAACCACTGGCCATGTTCACGGGTGATGCGGAAGTCCTCTTTTATGATCTTCATTGCGGCGATGCGCCCAAGGCAGACGATTATCCTCGGCTGCACGAGCGCGATCTGACGCTCCAGCCACTGCCAGCAGGCGTCCTGCTCGATGCCGAGCGGGTCGCGGTTCCCGGGCGGGCGGCACTTCACGATGTTCGCGATATATACCTTGCTGCGGTCGAGGTCGATCATCTGAAGCATATCGTCCAGCAGGTGACCCGCGGGGCCGACAAAGGGTATTCCCTGCTTGTCCTCCTGCTCGCCGGGGCCCTCGCCGATGAGCATTACCTGCGCCTGCTCATTGCCGGTGCCGAAGACGAGGTTATGCCGCGTCTCGCACAGCGAGCAGCCGCGGCAGGCGGCGCAGTCTCTTTTTAGATTTTCCCAGCTGTCCATAAGCTATTCCTCCGATGCCGACGCCAGACTCAGCAGCAGCTCGCGCCGGTTGTTGCCGGGGTACTCCATCACGTAGCCGAGCAGGAAGCTCAGCATCTCCCCAAGCTCGCGCCCGCTCAGGCCGAGCGCGGCGAGATCGTCCCCGCTGACGGCAAGCTGCTTCATTGAAAAGCACTCGCCGCTTTTGATGACCGCTTTGAGCGCGCGATAGCTGCTGCCGCCGCAGAGCGCGTCATAGCAGCGCGCAGCACAGCTGACGCCATCGACCCCGTAACGGTGCAGGAGCTTTTTCCACTCAAGCCGGCTTCCCGGCGCGGGGGACTCCAGCATCTCACACGCATCATTGCAGCAGCGGATGCTTCGGCTGTCCAGCCGAAGCGCCGTGAGAAACTGCTCTGCGTTCCTTATCGCGCCTGCGGCGGTGAGCAGCCGGCACAGCGCCGCCCAGCGCTCGAGCGCTTTCTTCGGCAGCGCCGCGATGCGGTGCAGCTGCTCTTCCTCCGGTGCGATGCGCCGGTCAAGGTACTTATCGATAAGCCCGAGGGAGATTACCGTATGCAGCGTCTCCGGCCGGGCAGTGAGGAGTATCTTCTCGACCTCGGTGCTGACCCGCTCCGCGGCAAGCTCCGCGGCAAGCGGCGCTTTCTTCCCGATGGCCGCGAGGGTCGCCGGTTCTATCTCAAAGCCAAGGCGGGAGGAGAAGCGGAATGCGCGGAGCATACGCAGCGCGTCCTCATCAAAGCGCTTTTCGGGCGCGCCGACGCAGCGGATGCAGCCGCGGCGGATATCCTCCGCGCCGCCGTAGGGGTCGATGATGAGCCCGTCGGCGGAGACGGCCATCGCGTTCATCGTGAAGTCGCGCCGCATGAGGTCGGTCGTCAGGTCGCCGACGAAGGCGACGCTGCTCGGGTGGCGGTGGTCGGTGTAATCGCCCTCGGAGCGGAAGGTCGTGACCTCCGCGCTGCGCGAGCCGATGACGACCGTCACCGTGCCGTGTTTTATCCCGGTCGGCCTTGAGCCGGGGAAGATATCCAGCACCTGCTCCGGCAGCGCCGCGGTGCAGATATCCCAGTCCTGCGGGCGCACGCCGAGCAGGATATCCCGCACGCAGCCGCCGACAAGATAGGCGGCAAAGCCCCTGGACTGGAGCGAAAACAGTATTTGTCTGACATATTTCGGCGGAGTCACGTTTGCCATTATGCTCTCTCCGGTTTGTTGATAGAAAAGTGACGGGATAATATATACTTGCAAGAAACCCGCGCGCGTATTATAATCAGTACCGCACAAATGATTTTATCATTTTTTCCGCGGCGTATCAATAGCATTTCTGTGACAGAATAAAACCATATCTGGAGACATATATGACTGAATTTGAAAATTTTCTTTCCCCCGGCAGGAAAGGGCATCTCATAGGCATAGGCGGAGTGTCCATGTCCTCACTGGCTGAAGTGCTCAACGGCATGGGGCTGAACATCACCGGCTCCGACATGAACGAAAGCTCCAACGTCCTGAACCTCAGGAAGAAAGGCATCCCCGTCGCCATCGGGCACAATGCCGAGAACATCACGGACGACGTTGAATTTGTCGTGCGCACCGCGGCGGTGCATGATGAGAACCCCGAGATCAAGGCCGCGCATGCCAAGGGCATCCCGGTGTTCGAGCGCACCCAGGCCTGGGGCGCGATATCCAAGGACTATGACAACGCCCTGTGCATCTGCGGCACCCACGGCAAGACGACCACGACCTCGATGTGCACGCACATTATGATGGCCGCAGATAAGGACCCGACCGTTATGATCGGCGGGACGCTGCCGCTGCTCAAGGCAGGGCACCGTGTCGGCCACGGCAACACCATCATCATGGAAGCCTGCGAGTATTATAACTCCTTCCTCTCCCTGCACCCGACCGTCGCGGTCATGCTGAACATTGAGGCTGACCATCTCGACTTCTTCAAGGATCTTGACGATGTGAAGCACTCTTTCCATGAGTTCGCCGCGAGAGTTCCGGAGTACGGCTACGTCGTTGCAAATCACGACGACGCCAACACCATGGACGTTGTAAAAGACATTGAGGCCAAGGTCATCACTTTCGGTCTGCACTCCGACGCTGACGTCTACGCCGAGAACATCCAGTTTATCGGCGCGAACTCCAAGTTCAACATCATGTACAAGGGACAGCTGTTCACGGATGTGACGCTGCACGTCCCCGGCATGCACAACGTCAAGAACGCTCTCGCCGCGACCGCCGCTGCGATATGCCTCGGCGTGCGCCCCAACGCGGTGAAGTACGGCCTTGCCGGCTTCAACGGAGCCGGCCGCCGCTTCGAGTTCAAGGGCAAGTACAACGGCGCGGACATCTATGACGATTACGCCCACCATCCGGGCGAGCTCAAGGCGTTGCTCGACACGGTCGAGAACCTCAACTATAAGCGCACGGTCGTCGTGTTCCAGCCGCACACCTATTCCCGCACTGCCGCGCTGTTTGACGATTTTGTAAAGCAGCTGCGCCGCCCCGATGTGCTGCTGCTCGCGGAGATATTCGCAGCGCGCGAGAAGAACACCATCGGCATCTCCTCCGCCGCGCTCGCAGAGCAGATCGACGGTGCTGTGTTCTGCCCGACCTTTGACGAGCTTGAGGACACCCTGCGCGCGATAGCCGCGCCGGGAGATATCGTGCTCACCGTCGGCGCGGGGAACGTGTATAAGATCGGCGAGGATATCCTGAGAGGGAAACGCTGAACAACCGAATAAACTTGATCCGGACGGGTACTCCCGTCCGGATTTTTTACCTAATTAAAACAGACTCGTCTGTTCATATTTTTCCGGGAAAGCGCTGAGGTACTCAAAGCAGTCCTCGGGCGTGTGCAGTATCCCGTGTGCGGCGCAGATATCCCGGAAGAGCGCCATGAGCTTTCTTTCGTTCGGGCTCGGCAGCAAATATGCGTTTCCGTAGCGCTCGATATAGCGCTGCTTCAGCCCCGGGAAGTGTCTGTCCAGTGCGGCGTAATAATACTCTCTGTCCCCGTCGCGCAGCGTCAGCCCCATGCCGAAGCAGACGATGCCTTTCACGCCCACCCTGACGCACTCGGAGAGCAGCGCGGAGATGTTCTCCTCGGTGTCGTTAATGAACGGCAGCACCGGCGAGAGCCACACGACCGTCGGGATGCCGCGCCTGTGCAGTTCCTCGAGTACCTCGACGCGCCGCTTCGTGGTACACACGTTCGGCTCGACGATGCGGCAAAGCTCCTCATCGGCGGTCGTCAGCGTCATCTGCACGACGCATTTCGACGCGCGGTTTATTTCATCGAGCAGGTCGAGATCCCGGAGAACCCGGTCGGATTTCGTAAGCAGCACTGCGCCGAAGCCGTAGCGCAGAATGAGTTCAAGGCAGCGCCGTGTCAGGCGGAGCGTCTCTTCGCAGTGCATATACGGGTCGGACATTGCGCCGGTCGAGATCATGCACGGCTTACGCTTTGACCGCAGCGCCGCCTCCAAAAGCTCGGGCGCGTTCCGCTTGACCTCGACGTCCTCGAACGGGTGCGCGAACTGATAGCAGCTGCTCCTGCTGTCGCAGTAAATGCAGCCGTGGGTACAGCCGCGGTAGATGTTCATCCCGTATCTCCCGCCGCTGCCGGTCAGTATTCCTTTGGCGTCGACAAAGTGCATGTGATTGGCTCCTGATATGTATTGTGTGATTTATTGTAACATAAGTCAGGGGCGTTTTCCATACATACGGCAGGCTTGAAAGGGTTTCGGAAATATACTATAATGGATATAGATGGTTCGGCTCGTATGGGAAAAGGATAACAGCATGAAGAAATATCGCGTTTCGAAATTTACAAAAAATATCATCATAATAGACTTGGTAATCCTGTTGGCAGCACTCGCTTTAGACATTTTCTTGATATTCCAAGGACATGAGGAAGTGAGCTTCAAAACTGTTATTCCAACAGTGGTATTTCTTATTGGAATTGCATGTGGTATCTATATGATGTGTACGGGCATATCAACATATAAATTCTCGATATCGTACTCAGGAATAACGATGTATGAACCAAAACATACGTATGAATTCTCATGAGACGACTTTGTGGATTACGGTATAGCCATCGCCAATGTGTCGTCGCCCGACACGCAGAATACGTTCTGGATATACTTTGCCAAGCGATGTCTCCGAGATATCGAGAAATACGTTTTCATGCGGAAGCTTAAAAAGAAGCGCGATTACATAGCCTATTTCCAATACAGTCCGGAGCTATACGCAGAGGTAAAGCAGTATATCCCTGCGCAGATGAGAGAGCAGATAGACTGGGAGCTTCAGCCGTGGATAGAAAACATGACGTTCACGGAGAAGAGGATCAACAGGTGAAGATAAAGCCGTCGTACAGAATATGCTCAAAAGCGCACACACCGCGCAGCATAAATATAAATGATACCCCCGATTGGCAGATCGGGGGTATCATTTATATTAGGGGTATCATTATGTACGGCACTGGTTATTCCGCACAGTCCTCAGCTGTGTTTATGTATATCTCTTCCGTCTCCTGTTGGGCTTTTACAAGAGTTTCGCGTGCTGCTGCGTAGTTCCCGGCGTCAATAAAACGGATGGCATCGGTCTCTGCGTTGAAAGCAATATGATACAGTTTCTCATAATTCATTTTCTTTTCTCCTTTTAATGCGTCAAAACTGCGCCATTTCTGCTTTTTAATATAATACGCCGCTATTATTTTGTCAATACTTCGTCACGGAGGCGGCAAAATGAAAGACTATTTAAGCAGATATACGCTGCGCGTTGAACAGGAGCTTCTGGATAAATTCGGATATATCGCGGAATACGAGGGCAGGACAAAGAACCGTGAGCTTGAGCAGATGATAAAGAAAAGGATAGCCGACTTTGAGAAGGAGCACGGGAAAATCGAACTGAAGTAACAAGCTGATACGTCTGTGCTTCGCGTCCAGCAGGGATTCGCCCGCTCTGCGGAGGTTTTGCCGATACTCCAACGGCAGGGATTCGCCCGCCTGCGGGCGGGCCACCTCGGGTTGCAAAGCGCACGCCGGCGCTTTGCTAAGAGCCCTCGGTTCGAATCCCTCCTATTAAATGCCAAAAAGAACAGACAGCCTAAAGGCTGTCTGTTCTTTTTGGTGCTCCAGCAGGGATTCGAACCCTGGACACCCGCCTTAAAAGGGCGGTGCTCTACCTGCTGAGCTACTGGGGCAGGTATATTAACTTCTTCCGTTTCAGCAGGAATCGGAAGAAAGCTATCGACGCTGTGGCTGGGATGGCGGGACTCGAACCCACTATATCGGAGTCAAAGTCCGGTGTGTTACCATTACACTACATCCCATTATCTCTTATAAACCGAGGCCGGCAGCGCCAGCCTCGATGATTTTATATGTGGGGTGGGATATGGGGCTCGAACCCACGACACCCGGAACCACAATCCGGTGCTCTGCCAACTGAGCTAATCCCACCATAATTAACTTTTGGCACGCCAAGAGGGATTCGAACCCCCGACCTACTGCTTAGAAGGCAGTTGCTC
>CAVFGM010000184.1:3591-7224 GCA_963621955.1 Bacteroidaceae bacterium | reverse complement strand
CCTTCTGTCCACCATCCTCGTTTGGTTCACCACTTACTTCGGTGTTGTTGACGGTACCTTCCGTATGCTCTCCGAAGAAGAGATCAGCCACTCCATCCTCGCAACCATCGGCAACGCCATCGCCTGGATCTTCATCCCCCTGGGCTGGGGCAACTGGCAGGCAGCCGTCGCATCCATCACCGGCCTTGTTGCTAAGGAAAACATCGTCGGTACCCTCGGTATCCTCTACGCCAACGGCGTCGGTACCGTTTACCAGAACCTCGCAGCAGCTTTCACCAGCGTGACCGCTTACTCCTTCCTCGTCTTCAACCTGCTCTGCGCCCCCTGCTTCGCAGCTATCGGTGCGATCAAGCGTGAGATGAACAGCTCCAAGTGGACCTGGTTCGCTATCGGCTATCAGTGCGGCTTCGCTTACATCTGCGCCCTCATGGTCAACCAGTTCGGCGGTCTGTTCACCGGCAATGTCAATGTGATCGGCCTGATCTTCGCCATCGCAGCTCTTGCAGGCATCATCTACATGCTGGCAAAGCCCTACAAGGAAGCTACCAAGCTCTCCGAGAAGCTCTGATCCAAATCATCAACTCCGGGAGGGCAACTCCCCTCCCGGAAGCTCCAAAAGTTTTCCATCACTTTCACATAAAAGGAGCGATAAACCATGCTTGAATTTCTCGCCGCAAACCTTTCCACCATTCTTATCTCTATTGTACTCCTTGCCATAGTGGTACTCATCTCAATACATCTTGTGCGGGAAAAGAAGCGGGGGCAATCCTCCTGTGGCTGCGGCTGCGCTGACTGTGCGATGCACGGCAGCTGCCACAGCTCAAAGTAGGAAAAGGGGAGATGCAGCTTTCACCTCTCTGCATCTCCCACATTTCTAACCGGGAGGTTCAATATGTTGAACTCCAGCAAACCCCTCTCCTCCTCCGCGATCAAATACCTGCTTGTGCTCTCCGAGCTGTGCGTGTCCGGTCAGGGCGCGCGGTGCAAGGACATAGCGGCGCGGATGAGTGTGTCAAAGCCCAGTGCCCACTCGATGATCCAGAACCTGTGCGACCTCGGCCTTGCAGAAAAGCAGAAATACGGCGCGGTCCACCTCACCGAGCAGGGCAGCGAAGAAGCCGCCCGGTACTCTCTGAGCTGCGCGCAGCTGAGTGAAAAGCTGAAATCAGCGCTCGGCCTGAGCGAGGATGTATGCAGTCATATTGCCTGCACGGTGCTTGCGGAGCTGCCCGAACAGCTTGCAGTGCTGTCGGAATGAAATTGGGAGTGACTAACCATGATCGAAACAACAGTTAAAATAGACGGCATGATGTGCTCCATGTGCGAAAGCCATGTGAACGACGCCATCCGCAATCATCTCAATGTGAAAAAGGTCTCCGCTTCTCACAGCAAGGGCGAAGCGACCATCATCAGTGAAGACCCCATAAGCGAGGGTGAGCTTGAAAAGGCTCTCGACGGCAGCGGCTACAAGATTCTGTCCGTCAGCAGCAAGCCCTACGAAAAGAAGAAGCTCTTCAGCTTCGGCAAAAAGTAAAACCGTCAATAACCGGCCGGCTTTGCCGCGCATGACAGAGCCGGCCGTATAAATAAAACTTCTCAAAACCTCTTGCGCAGGGTGCGCAAATTTCTTTTAAGGCTCAGTTAGATATATTTAACTCGTTATTGAAAGGAGCCGCTGTCATGTCAGAGAGCAGAATAATCAGCCAGTGCGCGCCGACGCTCGCCGGGATAAAGACCGGCAGCCTGTTCCCCCACCCCTATGACAGCAAGGAGCAGGTATACAAGGACATCCGTGAATTGAACCGCCGCCTGATCCCTAAAGGGCTGTGTCTGATCCCGCTGCGCTTCACGGAAAAGAACGTGCTGCTCTATCTCTACCGCCCGGCATGGCTGCGCCGCGACCTCTCGGATGAGACGGCCTGCGAGGTCCTTCGCGAGGCTGGCTACACGCGCTCCGACTGCGGCAGCTGCCTTGCGCAGCTCATGCGCAGGATGCAGCAGGCGGACAGCGAGTTTCCCCATGAGGTCGGGCTGTTCCTCAGCTACCCGCCCGAGGACGTAAAGGGCTTCATCGATAACGAGGCTGCGAATTATAAGTACATAGGTCTCTGGAAGGTATACGGAGACGAGGAGGGTGCAAAGCGCACCTTTGCCCGGTACAAGAAGTGCACCGAGCTCTACTGCAAGCTCTGGCAGAGCGGTTCAAGCCTTGAGCAGCTCACCGTTGCGATATAAGAAATTGATAAATCAACAAATTGACTAAACAAGAAAGGAATTTTTATTATGAAGAAAACAGCTGTTGTATACTGGAGCGGCACCGGAAACACTGAGGCCATGGCAGAAGCCGTCCTCACCGGCATGAAGGATGCGGGCGCTGACGCAGTGCTCTATACCGCCGCCGAATTCAGCCCCTCGAAGCTCAATGAGCTCGACGCAGTCGCTTTCGGCTGCCCCGCAATGGGCGCTGAAATGCTCGAAGAGTCCGAGTTCGAGCCGATGTTCAACGACTGCAAGGGCAGCCTCGCCGGTAAGAAGGTCGCGCTGTTCGGCTCCTATGGCTGGGGCGATGGCGACTGGATGCGCAACTGGGAAGACGATTGCTCCGCTTCCGGCATAAAGCTTCGCTGCGAGAGCGTCACCTGCAATGAGGCTCCCGACGCGCAGGGGCTTGCGACCTGCCGTCTGCTCGGCAAGCTGCTGGCCGAATGAGGCCGGCACAATGCCCGGCATCCTCAGGCGCCGCCTGATAATGCTGTCGATCATCGCGGTGCTGCTCACCGCCGCAATGATAGTCTCTAAGCTGGCAGCATAATTAATTCAGATTACGTTCTATCCTTTTCTCTCCATTTTTGTTTCGTGCCCCGGGTCATCTGACCCGGGGCAAATTTTTTCTTATCCAATTACTCCGTCCTCGGCGCGGCGCAAGAGCCGCGTATCACAAGCTCCGTGCGCAGCAGCACCTTCTGGCTGCATATCGCGGGACTGCCCATCATGTGCAGCAGCGTCTCCGCCGCGGCATGCCCCATCTCGCGGCTGTTCTGCGAGATCGTCGTGAGCGGCGGGTTGACATATGAGGACGCCTCTATATCGCCAAATCCGATGACCGACAGATCCTCCGGCAGCTTCACCCCATGCGCACTGAGATACCGCATCATACCTATAGCGATCGGGTCGGACGCGACGCAAGCTGCGGTTGGCAGCCGACCTGACTCGAGGAGCTGCTCGCCCAACTCCTCACCGGAGCGCTCGTTATACTCTCCGTAGAGCGCGAGGGTGGCATCAGGATCTATCCCTGCCGCGCGCAGCGCCTTGACATATCCGGAATAGCGCAGCTTAGTGTTCGGATAGTTCCGGTTCCCGCCGATGAAGGCTATCCGCCTGTGGCCAAGCGAGAGCAGATAATTGACAGCCTGCTCCGTCGCCTGCTCGTCATCGATATTGATGCAGCTTGCGAGCTTGTTGTCCATAAGGCGGTTTATGAATATAAATGGTTTTCCGAAAGATGTCAGCATTTCCAGCAGGCGTTCCTCCTGCTCCTCGCTGGTGCCGAGGACAAGGTACCCGCAGACGCTCTGCGGCCGAAGGTCCTGCGGCTGCGAATGCTCGTCAAGCAGAATCGTGGTGTTGCCAAGC
>CAVFGM010000184.1:0-3581 GCA_963621955.1 Bacteroidaceae bacterium | reverse complement strand
TGCGCGCTGACCGCCTCTATAAAGCTGAGCACCGTCGAATAAAGCGAGGGATGCTCGGCAAGGTTCATCGCCGAGGATACGGGCATTACTATCCCGACCTCTCCGCGCAGCCGCGGCTCCGTTCTGCCGTCCTGCTCGTCAAGCCGCTGTATTGCAAGCAGCACCTTGTTGCGCGCAGACTCCTTTACCGGTACATTCCCGTTTATCACTCTTGACACCGTGCTCGGTGAGACACCCGCAAGGCTCGCTATCTCTCTTACTGTTGCCACGCCTGTTCCTCCTGTTTTGCTTTCATGGCTGTATTATACGTCAATTATGAAACAATTGCAATTGTCAACATAAACAATCATGAAACATTTGAAACTACACGTTTCACAAAAAAGTATTTCCTTATTGCATTTCTCGTGTATATATGGTATTTTGCAACTGTAAACAAGACGGTTTAATAATATGCCGTCTGAAAACCGGCAGAATTTTGAAACAAATTCTGAAACAATTCGATTGGAGGAAAATCATGAAAAAAGCACTTGCACTCATCCTTGCACTCTGCATGGTCGTGGCTCTGTGCGCCTGCGGCCAGAGCGCCGCACCCGCAGCGACCGAAGAACCCGCCGCAGCGGATTCTCCCGCCGAGGCTGAAGTCTGGGCTCCGAGCGAGCCTATCACTCTTATCGTTCCCTTCGGCGCAGGCGGTCAGACCGACCTCGTTTCCCGCGCTATCGCACAGGCAGTAGAAGAGGTCACCGGCTGGACAATCGTTGTTGAGAACGTGACTGGCTCCGGAGGCATGGTCGGTGCGGCTCAGGCCTGCGCTGCCGATCCCGACGGCCTGACGTGGCTCGCAAGCTCCATCGGCCTTGTCGTCAATCCTCTGCTCGGCACAGCTCCCGACGGCGTAGGCTACACCAATCTTGAAAACATCGCCATGGTCTGCTCCAATTCCGGCTGCATCAGCGTTGCCGAAAGCTCCCCTTACACCACCATTCAGGAGTTCATTGACGCAGCCAAGGCCGCTCCCGAGACTGTCAGCATCGCAAACGGCGGCGCAGGCGGCTCCTACCATCTCATGGCTCTGAGCATCCAGAACAAGGCCGGCGTTGAGTTCCTGCACGTTCCCTACAGCGATGGCACCTCCGCGGCAGTTGTCGCAGCAGTCGGCGGGCACAACGACGCTGTCGTCTCCTCCCCCGGCGAGGTCTCCTCTCAGGTCGCGGCCGGTCAGATGCGCATCCTTGCTGTCGCCGCTGACGAGCGCTACAGCGCCTGCCCCGACGTCCCCACCTTTAAGGAGTGCGGCATCGATGTATCCATGGCCACCTTTGCCGGCATAGCCCTGCCCAAGGGTACTCCCGAGAACATCTGCAAGGCAGTTGAAGAAGCCGTCCTCAAAGCCGCCGAGCAGGAGAGTTTCACAAGCTTCATGAACAAGAGCGGCTACGGCATTGACGTGCGCGGCAGCGAAGCCCTCATGGCAATGCTCAACGAGCAGAACGATCTGTACTCCGGCGTTGTCGGTCTCCTCGGCTGATAAGCACTGTCCATCGGGCAAGGCGGTATATCTGCCGCCTTGCCTTCACTTATGACTGACGTCGCTCCAAGGAGGTTTTACCATGAAAAAAGCCACCGCAATATTCTCCGTTGTGATCTGCGCGCTGGCTGTATGGGTCATTACCATGACCTACAGCATGCGCAGATCCATTATCCAGTATGATATCGGCCCCGCCGCCTATCCGCGGCTCATATGCTATCTCCTCGCCGGTCTTGCTCTGCTGCTGCTCGTGCTCGACTGCATCCTCAAAAAAGAGGATGAGCCGCTCATTTTCCTGCGCCGGGCCAACCTGCGCGATATCGGGATCGTCCTCATCTTCATGCTCGCGCTCCAGTACGTCGGCTTTCCGATATGTGCCTTTGCCGCGATAGCAGTGATGATGAAGATAATGGGCTGCCCGAAAACGTGGATGATGATCGTTTTCCCCGCTGCTGCTTCAGCCGTGCTTTATCTGGTGTTCAGAATGCTGCTCAATGTCCGGCTGCCGCTCGGTCTGCTTGGACTTATATTCTGATCGGAGGTATGGACTGGAATGAGTAATTTTATGCTCGGTCTGCATAATCTGCTGACCTTCAATAACCTGCTGATGATCTTCCTCGGTGTGTTCTGCGGGATCATCATCGGCGCGCTGCCCGGCCTTTCCGCCACGATGGGCATGGTGCTTGCCCTGCCGCTGACCTACAGCATGGAACCGACCGCCGCGATGATGCTGCTGCTCGGCCTGTACTGCGGCGGAGTATACGGCGGCTCTATCACCGCCGTGCTCATAAACACCCCAGGTACGCCTGCTGCGGCGGCCACCGTCCTTGACGGCTATGAATTCGGCAAACGCGGCGAGGGCGGACGCGGTATCGGCATCGCAACGATGGCAAGTTTCATCGGCGGCATCGTCAGCGCGATATTCCTGTGCGTCGCAGCGCCCCAGCTCGCCGACTTTGCGCTCAAGTTCTCCGCCCCCGATTACTTTGCGCTCGCGCTCTTCGGGCTGACGATCATCGCAAGCATCTCGGGCAAGAGTGTTGTCAAGGGGCTTATCTCCGGCGCGCTCGGCCTGCTCGTCTCGACTGTCGGTGTGGACTCCATGGCCGGTGTTACCCGCTTCACTTTCGGCAGCACTCACCTGCTCGGCGGCTTCTCCGCGGTGCCGGTCCTGATAGGCCTGTTCGCCATGCCGCAGGTATATATGGCGCTGGAGCAGGGCAAGGCCAAGGAGCGCATCATACAGACGGTCAAAAAGGTCGTCCCCTCGAAAGAGGACATGAAAAAGATATTCCCCCTGTCGCTCATCTTCGGCAGCGTCGGCACACTCATCGGGGCCATACCCGGCACCGGCGCGACCATTGCCTCTTTCCTCGCGTACAACGAGGCGCGCCGTTTCTCGAAGCATCCCGAAAAATTCGGCACAGGCATCGTTGAAGGCGTCGCCGCACCCGAGAGCGCGAACAACGGCGTCACCGGCGGTGCGCTCATTCCCCTGCTCTCCCTCGGTATTCCGGGCGACGTGAGCACCGCCGTGCTTATCGGCGCGTTTATGATTCAGGGGCTGACCCCCGGGCCGACCCTCTTTACCGAGTCCCCGGCGCTGGTGTATTCGATCTTCATCGCGCTGTTCGTCATAAATACCGTAATGCTCGCGCTTGGGCTCTTCGGCATAAGGCTCTTCACAAAAATCGTCTCCGTCCCCCAGTACATACTCACACCGATGATCTTCGTTTTCTGCGTCGTCGGCTCCTACGCGATCAATAACCAGTTCTTTGACGTTGTCGCCATGCTGGTGTTCGGCCTTGTCGGCTTTGCGTTCACACGCCTCAAGGTCCCTGCCGCGCCTATGGTCGTGGGTCTGATCCTCGGCACGACGGTCGAATCTAACTTCCGCCGCGCGCTGATAATGTCCAAGGGCAGTCTTAGCATTTTCTTCACCCACCCCATCAGCCTTATATTCTTGATTTGCTGTGTCGTCTCCGTGTTCTGGCCGCTCCTGAGCAAGCTCTTCAAAAAGAAGAACGAGGTCCCGGCCAGCGACGACGCATGA
>CAVFGM010000183.1:0-5930 GCA_963621955.1 Bacteroidaceae bacterium | reverse complement strand
TTATGTTCTCCAAAAGCGCGCTCTGCGCCGCCTCATTGGTCAGCAGGCTGTGCGCAGTATCGCTTGAAAAGCCGCTGGATTCGCTGAGATTCGTCACGACCATGAGCGGCGCCGTCTGCCCCGAGCGCGCGATGGAGATGAGCCGCTCGTCGTCGATACCGGAGAGCGAGCCGTCTGCCCGCGCGCTGTAGCAGAACGGGCAGAGATATGTAAGATACGGATTCGTCTCTTCAAGCACCTCCGAGGATACGTTCGGATAATCATAGGCGTTGACCTCGATACTGCCGCGCGCGGCTTCATCCCCGACGGGGATAACAAGGCTCATCCCGACGGCCAGACGCGACGGATCGCTCAGCTGGTTTATCTCCGCAAGCCGGCTCTCGTTCGTACCGAAGCGCCGGGCGATAGAATAGAGACTGTCCCCCGGACGCACAATATATATCTGCATGGCTGCTCCTTTCACACCATCAGTTGGCAAGGACACACACGGTTTTGACGGGCAGAAAAACGCCCATGCTGCCTCAAAGCCCTTGGCAATACACAAAGTATTACCTGCGGGCTTTTCATTGCCTGAACGCTTTTCTGCTCCGGCAAAACTGCTCGCACCTGACAGCTTTGGATTTTCGAGTGATTTTTGGCTTTTGAGACGCAGATGTGTCGTAACCCATCAAGGCGAAAAGGACAAAAAGCGCCGAAAAGACATGCTGTCAGGCGTGTGCGCTCTTGCCAACTGATGGTGAATTATTTACAGTATATTAGTATATTCTTCAAATGTACGCGGTTTGCAGAGCCGGGGCGGCTGTGTTATAATTGCCTTGCATAAATTTTGTTCTTGGAGGTGCCTATGGCTGCTGAAAGAATCCCTGAAAGAAACGAGATCCCTGTGGAGTTCACATGGGATCTGACAGATATATTCAAAACCGATGAGGACTGGCTGCGCGAATATGAATCGCTGATGCAGGTGCCGGAGCAGCTTGCAGGGTACGAGGGCACGCTCGGCGAGAGCGCTGCGCGGCTGCTGGAGTATATGCACCTGGACGACGAGGTCTCCGTGCGCCTTGAAAAGCTGATGGGCTACGCCGGGTGCAAGGCGGATCAGGACACGGCGGACTCCCGTTATCAGGACATGCGCAGCAAGGGCGTCGGCTGCTGTGTCGCGATCTCTGGCGCTGCGTCCTTCGCAACGCCTGAGCTCATCGCCATCCCCGAGGAGACGCTCGATGGCTTCTACCGCGAGTGCCCGGAACTGGAGACCTACCGCCGCAGCCTGTACCGTCTGCGCCGCCGCGCGGAGCATATCCTATCTCCCGCCGAGGAGCGTCTGCTGGCCGCTGCCGGGGAGATGGCCGACGCGCCGGACTCTATCTGCGGTGCGCTGAGGAATGCCGACCTGCGCTTTGAGGACGCGGTCGATTCTGAGGGCAACCGACACCCGCTCTCCGCTGGGACGCTCGTGCCGCTCATGGAGAGCGCTGACAGAGTGCTCCGCAAGAGCGCCTTTGAAAACTGCTACAAGCGCTATGACGAGTTCAAGAACACCGTCGCCGCGACGCTTGACGCACAGTTCAAGCAGCTGCGCTTCTTCGCCGATGCGCGGAAATACCCCTCGACCCTTGCCGCCGCGCTCGACGCGACCGAGGTCCCGGAGAGCGTATACCTTAACCTTATCGACACCGTCCACAACAACATGGACAAGATGTACCGCTATGTCGCGCTGCGCAAGAAGCTCCTCGGCGTGGATGAGCTGCATATGTACGATGTATATACCCCGGTCGTACCGGATGCCGCCGTCTCTATCAGCTATGACGAGGCGAAGAAGACCGTCCTCGAAGCCTTGAGCGTCCTCGGCGAGGACTATACCAAGCTGCTTGAGACGGGCTTTAACAGCCGCTGGATCGACGTGTACGAGAACCGCGGCAAGCGCAGCGGCGCGTACTCTTCCGGCAGCTCTCGCCCGCATCCTTATGTGCTGCTAAATCAGAAGGATAATCTCGAATCCATGTTCACCATCGCCCACGAAATGGGTCATGCGCTGCACAGCTACTATAGCTGCCATAACCAGCCCGTGAACACCAGCGACTATGTCATCTTTGTCGCCGAGGTCGCCTCCACCTGCAACGAGGTCCTGCTCATGCGCTATCTGCTCAGCCGCACGCAGGATAAGAAGGAGCGCGCCTACCTCATCAACCACTTCCTCGACCAGTTCAAGGGCACGGTCTACCGCCAGACGATGTTCGCCGAGTTCGAGCTTGAGATGGGGCGTATGTCCGAAGCCGGTCAGGCGCTGACAGCCGACGTGCTCTGCGAAAAGTACAAGGAGCTGAACGAGCTCTATTACGGCCCCGACATGGTCTGTGACGAGGGCATCGCCCTTGAGTGGGCGCGCATCCCGCACTTCTTCTATGATTACTATGTCTTCCAGTACGCGACAGGCTTCTCCGCCGCCGTCGCTATTGCCGAGCGCATCCTGACCGAGGGCGCGCCGGCTGTCGCGGACTATAAGCGCTTCCTCTCCGGCGGATCGAGCACCGACCCGATATCCCTGCTCAAGATCGCGGGCGTCGACATGAGCCGCCCCGAGAGCATAGACTCCGCCCTTGCGCTCTTCGGAGAGCTGATAGACGAATTGGATAAACTCAGTTAAGCTACCCCCAAGAAATATACAAGGAGGAACTACTATGAACGTATTGGCCAGCATGCCCGCGTCGGGCATCATTGTTATCGCCGCGATCGCCATCCTTTTTGTGCTCGCGGTGCTGCTGCTGTTTTACACATGGGGCAGATACAAGGGCCTTGCCGGGATGGTGAAAGGCAGCCTCGACCGTGATAACGGCTTCCTGCGCTTCACCGTGAACGACTTTGCCGACGCCTATAAGAAATACGGGCAGGACGTCAACACACCTGCGATAATTTCGAACGCTGTCAGCACCAAGCTCTCAGGGCTTCTGCTGTGCGAGCGCTTTCTCGCAAACGCCGTGTCGCTGTTCGTCACGCTCGGCCTGTTCGGCACTTTCCTTGGCCTGAGCCATTCCGTTTCTTCGCTTACCGAGCTCATCAGCTACTCGAACACCTCCGAGTGGCTGAGTGTGCTCGACAGCGTCGGCGGCGGACTAATGTCGGCGCTCTCCGGTATGGGCGTCGCGTTCTATACCTCGCTCGTCGGCGTCGCCTGCTCTATCGTACTTACGCTGCTGCGCTCCATATTCAGCCCGCAGGCTGAGCGCGAGACGCTCGAAGCGCGGCTCGAGCTGTGGCTTGACCATACCGTCGCCCCGACGCTGCCGACCGAGCGCGCCAAGGATGAGAGCGAGATGGTACAGCAGATGGTGCACGCGATGGACAGCGCCTCCCAGACCATGGAGCGCGCGCTCCAGAACGCGACCGGCGATCTCAAGACCGCCATCGATTCCAGCCGCGCGCCCATCGTGGCCTTCAACAAGACCGTTGACAGCTTCAACGGCGGCGTGCGCGACTTTTCAGAGTTCAATTACAACCTGCGGGGCACGGTCGAGCGTCTCGACGTCACGGTGCGCGACCTTGTCTCCGGCCTGCGCGAGGTCTCACACAGCCTTGAGAAAGGCGGGCACCAATGAGACGCGGAAGCTTACGCGCCGGGAGGCGTTCGGCGGACTCCGGCGGCGAACAGGGCTTCTGGCCGACCTACGCCGACATGATGAGCACGGTCGCGCTTATCCTCTTTTTCCTGATGCTCATCTCGTATATCCAGAACCTCATCACCGGCAACGACCTGCAGAACACGCAGGAGGTGCTTGCGGACACGCGCACTCAGGTCAGCGCGGCGCAGGCGCAGCTTGATGATCTGAGCGACGAGCTCAAGCTCAAGCAGAGCGAAATAAACGGCTACACTCTCGAGATCGATAAGCAGACAGAGACCATAAATAACCAGAAAAAGCTTATCGGCGATCAGGAAAAATACCTCCAGGCTGCAAACAGCGAGCTTCTTGAAATGCGCACCCAGATGCAGAGCATCGCCGTGCTGCGTATGTCGATACTCGAACAGATACGCGACAGCATTGTCGACGTCATGGGCGACGAGAGCAAGGTCAGCGTCGGAGACAACGGCAACATCATCCTCAACGAGGGAGTGTTCTTCGATCTCGGCTCCGCGCAGATAAAGCCCGAGAGCGAAGCAGTGCTAAATGAGCTTATCGACGTGTTCGTCAAGTTCCTGAGTAATGAGGAGAACGCGAAGTATGTCGACAGCATCGTCATTTCCGGACACACGGACATCACCGGTACTGCCGAGACGAACCGGCAGCTCTCGACCGACAGGGCAAACTCCGTTCTCCAATATCTTCTGACCGGCAAGGGTGCAAGGCTCGACAGCTATGCTGAATACTTCTGCGCTGCAGGCTACGGCGCGACGCGTCCTGTCGCAAGCAACGACACCGTCGAGGGGCAGGCTGCGAACCGCCGCATAGAAATATCCATGATCCTCAAGGACGAATCCGTGCTTGAAATAGTCGAGCAGTATCTGGCAATGGAAGTGCCCAGCACGGAAGCAAACGCTGCCGCGTCGCCATCTCCATCCCCGTCGGCTTCGCCGAGGCCGTGACCGGACAGTAAAATTTTGAGCAATATTCTGCCGTAAAAGGAGATTGTAAGCATGAATAGGCGGATCAAGATCAGTATTGCCATAGTAATTATTCTGTCTATGTTTACCGGCTGTTCCCAGACACTGCCGGAAACAACTCCGCCGCAGGCACAGCCGGAAGAAGCATCAAGCCCAACACCCGCAGCTGAGCCTGCGCAAACAGAGCCTGCGCAGTTATCGTCTGAGCCGCCGCAGATATGCGACGAGCTTGAGCTTACTGTGCAGCAGATGACGCTCGAAGAAAAAGTCGGTCAGCTGTTTATTATCCGCCCCGACGCATTGAACCTGACACAGACCTCGGAGCAGATCAAGGACCCTTACGCCGAGGGAGTTACCGAGTTGTCGGGCGCCATGGCAGATGTGCTCTATAAATATCCCGTAGGCGGTATCGCGCTGTTCGGGAAAAATATATTGACACCTCAGCAGATGACCAGCTTTATCGGCGAGCTTCAAAATGCCAGCGGCATTCCACTTTTCATGGCAGTAGATGAGGAGGGCGGCCGCGTCGCCAGAATCGCCAACAGCTCCGCGTTTGACGTTGCGAAGTACAGCAGCGCAGCCGATGTCGGAGCAAGCGGGGATACAATTGCCGCTGAGGATATGGGTGCAACTATTGGTTCATATCTGCGCGAATACGGATTCAATATGGATTTTGCACCGGTTGCCGATGTATATTCAAATCCGGACAACACCGTGATCGGTGACCGCGCGTTCTCATCCGACGCCGGCACTGCCTCCAGGATGGCAAAAGCTATGGCGGACGGTTTAAAACAGCAGCAGATCATCCCCACTTTCAAACACTTTCCCGGGCACGGAGATACCGCGGAGGACAGCCATAACGGGATCGCTGTAAACTACAAATCAAAAGAGGAAATGGAAAGCTGCGAATGGCTTCCCTATGCATCGCTGAGTGCTGAGGAATGCGTCATGGTCGGGCACATAGCGACGCCTGAAATAACCGGCGATATGACGCCCGCGTCCATGTCGTCCGAGATCGTCACCGGCATTTTAAGACAGCAGTTGGGCTTTGACGGCGTTGTAATCACCGACGCCTTGGCGATGAGCGCTATCACGGAAGAATATACCTCTGCCGAAGCCGCCGTAAAAGCCATCGAAGCGGGCTGTGATATCCTCCTTTGTCCCGACAATCTTCAAGGTGCTTTTGAAGGCGTGGTAGACGCGGTAAACAATGGAACGCTCAGCGAAGAGCGCATTAACGAAAGCGTTTACCGCATCCTGCTGCTGAAGCAGACTTATGGTTTGCTGAAATAAGAGTATAAATATTATGCCAAGAACAAATAGCATTGCCCTTTGT
>CAVFGM010000182.1:0-4834 GCA_963621955.1 Bacteroidaceae bacterium | reverse complement strand
GCGGAAGAGAGACCACAGGTTCGAATCCTGTCGGGCATACGACCGCGTCGGAGCAAAGTCCGCTCCGCTCAAAATCCGGCAGCTCAAGATGAGCTGCCGGATTCTTCATCTGTGCTCCCCTGCTCCTCCTTCGCTCAGGCCAGGAGCTCATCGCCGCGGGGGTGCATACGGCAAAACCATCCCGCCGGAGGGCGTCCTGCATCTGAAGTTGTGAAAAGTTTGGTGTAAGTGCTTGACACGCTTTGAAAAATAATGTACTATTGAGCTGCAAAATTATGACACAATATGCAAAACGGAGGCGGAAAATATGGCAGGATTTGAAAGAAACACCACCGGCTTTACTGCCGACGTTGAGATGTACGACGACGGTACGCTTGCGAAGATATATCGCGACGAGATTCCGGACGAGGACGTGCAGAGGGAGATACTTTGCACGGAATTTGTCCAGAACAAGGGACTGGATGTACCGGAATACCGCGGAGCCGTCGCATATAATGGAAAGCGTGCTATACTGCTTGAGTATATCCGCGGCGAGAGTGCGATGAAGGAGCTTACCGTGGGCGATGCCGAGCCGGAAAAGCTGGGCAGGGACTTTGCGGATATACACTATAAAATACACCAATGCCCCGCAGCGGGGCTTGAGCCGGGGAAAGAGCGGCTTGCAAAGCAGCTTCGTATGTCAGAGTACTGCCTCGGCACCGATCTTATGGAGCGCTGCCTGCGGCTCCTTGACAGCTTGCCGGAGATGGACCGGCTTTGCCACAATGATTTTCACCCGGGCAATATGATATATAACGAGGCGGGTAAAATGGTCGTCATAGACTGGAGCGACGCGACGGCGAGCAATCCGCTTTCAGACGTTGCGCATACGGTCCAGGCATTCGATTTCGGCATGCGGGCAAAGCCCGGGCAGGGAAACGTGTCGCAGGAGAGCTATGAGCGCATGATGCGCGCCCGGGGGAGAATAATGACGTTCATACGCAGTTATGAGAGCAGATATGCGGAAAACTGCGGGCTGAGTACCGAAGAGTTCCGTAAGAAGTGCCTGCCCTGGGACGTTGTTGTGTCAGCTTCACGCTTCTACAGAGAGTGGGACTGCAACAAGGGCGACCTGCTGAAATTCTTCTATGATTATTTTATGGAATATCCTGTAAATTAAGGCATCGCGCTGTGGACTTACGGGGAAAAATGTTGTATAATGTGAGCGATTGAAAGCAGGAGGGAGTAAGCCTATGCTGGCTTCAGAGAGAACGCGTTATATAATATCGCAGCTTCATTCGAAGGGAATCATCAACCTGAAAGACATTGCAAAAGAACTGAACATCTCCGAAGCTACAGTCCGCAGGGACTTTGAGAAGCTGGAGAACGAAGGCAAGCTCACCCGAGTCACCGGCGGAGCAAAGCTGAATGAACACGGCGAGGAAGCGCCGGCGATCAACAGCGCGGAGCTTACGATGCGCGCAAAGAAAAACCTGAACTATGACGCGAAGCTGCGTGTTGCGCGCCGCGCCTGCGACTATATAGAAGATGGGGAATGCGTGTATCTTGACGGAGGGACGAGCATTGCCGTCATGGCCGAATTCCTTGAAAAACGCCCTATACAGATATTCACTCACAGTGAACTGCTTGTGCGCTCCATGAATAACCCCGTGGCGGAGATTTTCCTGATTGGCGGTACATATCTGCCGCATTACGGCATGAGCGTCGGTCCGATGACGCAGGAGATGATACAAAAGCTGCATTTTGACAAGGTTTTTGTGAGCTGCACCTGCGCGGATATAGGCGAGGATTGCTCGTACGTGAACGAATTTCTGACCCTGGCGGTGAAGAATACCGCCATCGCGAACAGCGACAAGGCATACCTTCTTATGGATACGGGCAAGCTCAACCGCCGCAGCTTCTGTAAGCTCAAAGCGTTGAGCGAATTCGAAAAGGTTTTCTGCAACAGCGGCGAAGCTCTGCCGGATCCGCTGCCGGCAAATTTTGAAATAGTATAAGAAACAGTATAATTGCACCCCGTGCGCGGAACGTAACTGTCAGTTCTGCGCACGGGGTGCTTTTTGCACATTTTGTGTCAAAATAAAGACGTAATCTTGCAAATAACAGCGGAAATGGCAGCGGGAGCATGGGCGCTTTAGCTAAAACGGCAGCTGATTTTTTGTGCAAATGCGAGGAAATACGCGCTTGATGCAAGAAAATGCAAAATAATGTTGAAAAACGAAATGGACACAGGTATAATCAAGTCAAAGAAACCGACAATTTGCAAAGATGTGCTTGACTCATGAGAATGAGTGAAAAATATAAGAAAAAACAGGAGGATCAACTAAATGAAGAAAACTCTGGCAATGTTACTCGCGATCATGATGCTCTGCGCCCTGATGGCGGGCTGCGGACAGAGCAATCAGCCTGCAGCATCCCCGGCAGCTTCCGAGGCTGCCGCCGAGAACAACGGCGCGACTGAAGAGGCCACGTCGTTCAAGGTCGGATTTATCGTATCCGACGCATCATCCGGCTTCTGGAAAGAGGTCCTGGAGAGCTTTGAAAAGGCCTGCGATGAGGCAGGCGTCGAAATGACCTACCAGATAGTTGCTGACAGCGCCGGCATGCGATCCGCGTATGACTCCATGGTCGCACAGCAGTGCGACATAATAGTCGACGGCTATGCAAGCGAGGAGATCGCATTGGCATATGCGGAAGAAGCGGTCGAAAGCGGAATGCCGTTCCTCGCAGTTTCTTTTAACTGCCCGGTGGAAGGCGTATGGAGCTACGGAACCTCCAATGACGGGCTCGGCGAGTTCTTCGGCAACTTTGCAGCAGAAGCCGTCACCAAGGAATGGGAAGGCAAGATAGACCTCATCGTTACCGCCAATGCATACACCGCTGTCCCTGCAATGGCACCAAGAACCGACAAGGCAGTCGAAACGCTTGCTTCGCTTCCCGGCTACGAATACGTTAAGGACGTCGAGTGGGTCACGATCGACACCGGTCTTGACACCAGCACCATCGGCGCGAGCACCGCAAGCATGCTCACCTCTCACCCCGACGCAAAGAACATTCTCTATATCGTCTGCACCGACGCATTCTGCCCCACCATCGTTAACGCTATCGAAGACGCTGGTGCTTCCGACAGAGTTCTGATGCTTTCCTGCGACTGCACTGAAACCTACATCGCATACGCGAAAGAGCATGCCGCTTCCGGTGAGTATGCCCCCTGGTACGGCTCGATCGACCTCAATACCGCGACCTACGGCTACAAGCTTCTTGACAAGGTGTTCGCCATCATGAACGGCGAGAACCCCGAGGCATACACCGAGCACAGCGGCGTTATGGTCACTTCCGCGAACATCAACGATTTCTACGGCTAAGACTTACAAAGCTTACTAAACTATTCGGCGAATTGCGCTCCGTGCCTGAAATATACTTTATGGCACGGAGCGGCATCAATCAGGAGGTGTTACTGCATTGGGCAACACGCTGCTCGAAATGAAAGGGATAACAAAAAGATTCCCGGGCGTTGTGGCTTTGAACAACGTTTCCATGAAGATCAACAGCGGTGAGGTGCTTGCGGTCGTCGGAGAAAATGGGGCCGGCAAGTCAACACTCATTAAAATCATGTCCGGCGCGTACCAGCAGGATGAGGGTCAGGTCTTGTTTGAAGGCCGGGACCAAGGAAAGCTGGTTCCCGCAAGGGCGCTTGAATTAGGGATCACGGCGATATATCAGGAGCTTACAAACGTAAAGGGACTGAGTATCGCAGAAAATATTTTTCTCGGTGCGCAGCCGCTGAAGAACGGACTGATAGACTACAAGAAGCTCTATGCCGACAGCATGGAGATACAGCGGCAGGTAGGGCTTGAGCATCACGCGCCGTCAACACTGCTCGGGCAGCTGTCCACTGCCGAGCAGCAGCTTGTCGAGATAGGCCGCGCCTACTCGAAGGAACTGAAAGTCATAATAATGGACGAGCCTACATCCGCCCTGAACCAGGAGGAAACGGACAAGCTCATGACCATAATCCGCAAGCTGCGCGGAGAGGGCAAGGGCGTTATATATATTTCGCACAAGCTGGACGAGGTGTTTGCGATAGCCGACCGCGTGCAGGTACTCAGAAACGGCGAGAGCGTGTACGAGGGGCTGGCGGCGGACACCGATAAGGACACTATAATAAACAGCATGTGCGGCCGCGAATTAAAAGACATGTATCCCGTCGGAAAGCGGGAGTTGGGGGACGTCGTGTTCGAGATAAAAAACCTCAGCGACGGATTTCTGAATGACATTTCGATAAATGTGCGGCGGCATGAAATAGTGGGGCTTTACGGGCTTATGGGTTCAGGCTGTTCTGAGGTGCTGCAGTGCGCCTTCGGGGCACGCCGCCATCAGAGGGGCAGCTTTTTCGTCAACGGCAAGGAGATAAAAATAAACAAGCCTATCGACGCCAAGAATGCGGGGCTTGCCTATGTCCCGGCGGAAAGAAAGCGCGAGGGGCTTATACTTGCGCACTCGGTACTGAACAATCTCACGATCGTTACACTGAAGGACTTCGTCAAGGGGCTGTTTCTTGATCTCAAGGAGGAGCGCGCAACGGCGCAGAAATGGTGTGAGAATTACCGGATCAAGACACCGTCGCTGAATACTCCGGCATCGTCACTGTCCGGAGGCAATCAGCAGAAGATAGTCATTTCCAAGTGGGTGGCGACCAAGCCCAAGGTGTTTATGCTGAACGACCCGACAAAGGGAATCGACGTCGGCGCCAAGGTGGAGATATACAAGGACATCGAAAGGCTGTGCAAGGCAGGCTGCGGCGTGCTGTATGTGGCGGCGGAGCTGCCGGAGC
>CAVFGM010000181.1:0-6358 GCA_963621955.1 Bacteroidaceae bacterium | reverse complement strand
CCCCCTGCAAGGCCGCATGCCCCGCGCATATCGCCGTTCAGGGCTATGTCAAGATGGCTGCCGAGGGCAGGTATCTTGATGCGCTCAAGCTCATAAAGCAGGATAACCCATTCCCCGCCGTCTGCGGCAGCATCTGCAACCGCCGCTGCGAGCAGGCCTGCACCCGCGGCAGCATCGACAGCCCTGTCGCCATCGACGAGATCAAGAAGTTCATCGCCGAGCAGGAGCTCAAGGCCGAGAGCCGCTACGTTCCCGCACCGCGTCCCAAGAAGCAGCAGCTCATCCCCTATGAGCAGAAGATCGCCGTTATCGGTGCCGGCCCCGCCGGTATGAGCTGTGCATACTATCTGGCAAATATGCTCTATAAGGTCACCGTGTTTGATAAGAACCCCGTCCCCGGCGGCATGCTCACCCTTGGTATCCCCAACTTCCGTCTTGAGAAGGACGTCGTCAACGCTGAGATAGACGTTCTGCGTGAGATGGGCGTTGAGTTCAAGTGCGGCGTCGAGGTCGGCAAAGACATCACCCTTGACGAGCTGCGCGCCCAGGGCTATAAGGGCTTCTATCTCGCGATCGGCGCTCAGAAGTCCGCACCGATTGGCGTTCCCGGCGAGGAGCTTGAGGGCGTGTTCGGCGGCATCGACTTTCTGCGTGAGGTCAACCTCGGCGGCAGGCCCGCTATCGGCAGGAAGTGCGCCGTCATCGGCGGCGGCAACGTCGCAATGGATGTGTGCCGCACCGCAGTCCGCTGCGGCGCTGAGGACACTTACATAATCTACCGCCGCAGTCAGGCCGAAATGCCCGCCGACGAGGAGGAAATTTCCGAGGCAATGGCCGAGGGCGTCAATTTCCGCTTCCTCTGCGCACCTGTCGAGATCATCGGCAAGGACGGCAAGGTCAGCGCGCTCAAGGTCGAGCGTATGGAGCTCGGCGAGCCTGACGAGAAGGGCCGCCGCAAGCCCGTCGGCACCGGCGAGTATGAGACCATCGAGGTCGACAGCGTCATCGGCGCAGTCGGTCAGCAGGTCGATCTCGGCGGCATCACCCCCGAGGGCATGACCTTCAACAAGAACGGCACCGTGGTCATTGACCCGGTCACTGGCCAGACCGCGCAGAGCGACATCTTCGCCGGCGGCGACTTTGTCACCGGGCCGAAGTTTGCGATCGACGCCATCGCCGCCGGACGTGTCGGCGCAGAGTCCCTGCACCGCTTCGTCAATCCCGGCCAGAGCCTTACCCTCGGCCGCAACCGCCGCGAGTTCATCGAGCTCAACAAGGAAGAGGCCGTCATCCCCATCGGCTTTGACAACGCCCCGCGTCAGGTTCCCGGTCACGATGCTGCAAAGGCCAAGACTTTCTCCAACGACCGCCTGACCTTCACCGAAGAGCAGATACGCAAGGAAGCCTCCCGCTGCCTTGGCTGCGGCGCTACCGAGGTCGACGAGAACCAGTGCATCGGCTGCGGCCTGTGCACCACCAAGTGCGAGTTCGACGCCATCCACCTCAGCCGCGACCTGCCAGATGCATCCAAGATGTACAAGGCCGAGGACAAGATGAAAGCCATCCTGCCCTACACGCTCAAGCGCGAGATCAAGATCATCAAGAATCGGAAGAACAAATAATGCACGAACTCGGTACCGTTGTTTATATCATTGATACCGTCGACAAGCTCGCCATCGAGAATCACCTGACCAAAATCGGTTCGGTGACTCTTGAGGTCGGCGAGGTCAGCGGCATCATCCCCGACTATCTCTCGGATTTCTGGCTCTATGCCCGCAAAAAGTCCGATTTCCTCAAGGAAGCGGAGCTGAAGATAGAGACTCTGCCCGCGGTCACATTCTGTCAGGACTGCAAGCAGACCTATCCCACGGTGCAGTACGCCAAGGAGTGCCCTCACTGTCACAGCACGAACACTTTCCTCATCACCGGCAATGAGTACAACATCAAAGAGATAGAAGCAATGTAGCGTTTAACACGAAAAGGCAAAGGCGGCGTGACTTCGGTCAAGCCGCCTTTCTTTATAAATTAACTCACAAGCAAAAACCTCCTGCTGATCCATCAGCAGGAGGTTTTTGTATTCATTTCCGCATCGTAAATGCTTACTCCGCGTCTTCCCAGTTATGCCAGACGTTCTGGACATCGTCGTTATCCTCGAACATGTCAAGCATCTTCTGCATGTTCTTGATATCGTCCTCATTGGTGAGCTTGATATATCCGTTCTGCGGCAGCATCTCGACCTGCGCGGAGAGGAGCTTATAGCCCTTTTCGGTCAGCGCGTCGGCAACAGATGCGACGTCATCCTCCGCAGTGTAGACGGTCATGACCTCGCCGTCAGTCTCAAAGTCGGCAGCGCCCGCGTCGAGAGCATCCATCATTACAGTGTCCTCGTCGAGCTCTTCGTCCTCATTGTCGATGACGATAACGCCCTTGCGGTCAAAGGACCAGGACACGCAGTTGGCAGCGCCCATGTTTCCGCCGTACTTATCGAAGTAGTGGCGAATTTCGCCGGCGGTGCGGTTGCGGTTGTCGGTCATCGACTCGACAATGACAGCGACGCCCTGAGGACCGTAGCCCTCGTAGACGACCTTTTCGTAGTTCTCGGTATTGCCCGCGCCGAGCGCCTTATCGATGGTACGCTTGATATTGTCGTTCGGCATATTGGCGGCCTTTGCCTTGGCAATGACAGCCGCGAGTCTGGAGTTGCTGCGCGGATCCCCGCCGCCGCCCTCCTTGACAGCCACGATCATTTCTCTGGCTATCTTGGTGAAGGCCTGCGCGCGCTTGGCGTCAGCCGCTCCCTTGGTCTTTTGTATGTTGTGCCACTTGGAATGTCCTGACATATAAACAACTCCTCTTGTATCTTGTGAATAAACGCATAGCAGCATTAACGGCAAATATTTTATCACATCGGCCGCGCTATGACAAGTAGTTTTTTACACGCATTTCGGGATAAGCAGAAGTCCCGCGCTGCCCGCATCCTCCGCCGGGTTCGCGGCGCTGATCTTTTCAACGCTCGAGTGGTACTCCTTTGCAAGCTCCCACATTGTCTCACCCTCGGCTCTGACGAGCGTGACCGCCGGGTACTCCGAAAGGTCAAAGCCGTTCTCTTCATCGAGCTCTATCGAGTCCACTCTCCTGACCTCGACACTGCCGGCAGAAACGCAGCTCAGCTCCAGCGCCATATGCCCGTCGACATACTGCCCGTCGGGGCGCAGGTAGACGTCCGTCAGACGCGCCGAGTTGATTCTCATGCCGGCGCTCCCCTCGCCCTCCATGCCGATGCTGCGCCGCACCGCCGCAAGCTGTCCCTGTGTGCTGCGGTACACAACATCGACATTCACCGCCGCGCTTATCTTTGTCTGCTCCTGCGAGATATGCGCCACCGACACGAACGCGCTGAGCACATCCGCGCAGTCATCGACGATGCTTATCCTCTCGTCGGCGGCGAGCTTGAGCTTCTGCACCTCGGAGCCCGCGTCATAGCGGCAGGACTGCCTGCGGCACTCCGCCGGCATGAGGTTGCTGTAAGCATCGGCGATATAGGTCATGCGCTTTCTGCTGCGGCACACGAGCTGCATCACCGCGTGAAGCTCCGCGTCGAGCGCCTTGTCGCCGTTCACGGTGTCTATAATGTCGAAGTACGCGCCCGTCAGCTCTATCGACGCGCAGCAGCTGTCCATGCACTCCTCGCCGATATCGATGATCTGCGAAAAGGGAGTGCAGAACTCCGTGCGTACAGGGTAATTCACCTCATCGGAAAGGTAGCATACAGCAAGCTCCGCGCTGCCCTTGACTATCACCTTTGTGCCGATGAGCTGACTGTCGCTCACGGCGAACTCCGCCCTGCTTGACACGAGCCGTGACGGCTTCGGCTTGCCGCCGGGAAACGCAAACTGCTCGTTTACCGCAAAGGTCTTTTCGCATACGGCGTCGGTGAACAGAAGCTCAGCGCTCTCATAGCGCGCATGCAGACCGCGGCAGGCGTTCTCCGGCAGGCGTGACTCTATGCTTATGCTCTCCTGCTTATAGCAGCTCAGCTCCCCGGATATCTCGAACGTCACCGACACCTTGCGCGGGTTTATAACCCTCGCCTCCGTGCTGAGTATCGAGAGCTTTATCTGTGCCGCGGCATCCGACTCTATCTCCGGGATCTCATACTCCATGGAAAAGCTCTTGCCGAGTCTGACAAAAGACATGCTCTCCTGGCTTTCGGTTATGTACAGCAGCGATGCCACCGCCTCACCCGATATCAGCACGCCGCGGCTCGTGATGTCCTTGCTCTTGAGCATGACATAGCTCTGCACCGTCGCGATGCGGCCGATGTCATCGTCCGTATCCGGCACTACACTCTCCGCGCTCTCCTGCACCTTCTTTATCTGGCGGCTTATTTCCCGGTACATGCCCACGTTTTTATTCTCAAATTTGATTTCCATATTCTTCTGCTCCTTGCTGCACAGTTTGTACAGAATATGCCCGCCCCGTCATCTTTATTACTTGCGGGTAAATCTGGCTATCAGATCGGAAATGAATTTCGGCAGCTTGAATATAAAAACTCTCATGTCTGCTCCTTTCCCCGGCTTACTGTTATTTCAGCGACAGCGTATATACCATATGCCAAGACCGATGAGGGCTGCGGCGAGAACGAACCACCAGAACTCCGTCGGCAGGACAAGGGACAGTATTATCACCACACCCGCGGCTATCGCCGTGCAGCCCCATATACTGTGGTTACCTCTGCGCATAAAATGACCGCCCCCCGCGAAATGTATTCTCTGCATTCTACGCGGCGGACGGTCATTTTATGTGCCCGCTGTTCAGTTTTTCCAGGACTTGCGCTGCGCGACTATTTCATACAGCCGCTGATAGGAGCTGTAACGGCTTGGGGCTATCTCCCCTGCCGCGACTGCCGCCGTCACGGCGCAGCCCGGCTCTTTCAAATGTGCGCAGTCATTGAACCTGCACTTGCCTATGTACGGGGCGAAATCAATAAAATCATGCTGCAGGCCCTCCTTGCTGATCTCGCATATCATCTCAACGTCGAGCGAGGCAAAGCCCGGAGTGTCGGCTATGAATGTGCCCTCGCCGAGGTCGTAGAGCTCGACGTGCCTTGTCGTATGCTTTCCTCGGCCAAGGCGCTCACTGACCTCACCCGTCTCAATGTTCATCCCCGGGATCAGCGCATTGAGTATGCTCGACTTGCCGACTCCGGAGTTGCCGGTAAAGGCGCAGACCTGCCCTTTCAGCGCCCGGCGCAGCTCCTCTATACCCTCGCCGTTCTCCGCGCTCGTGCGCAGGACTCTGAAGCCCGCTTTCGTGAACGCCGTATACAGCGCGTCGCCGGGGTCGATGTCCGTCTTGTTTATGCACAATACGAACTCGCAGTCCGCCTCTGCAGCGATAACAGAGATCCTGTCGGCAAGGAACGGATCGGTCACGGGATTCGTGTTCGCGGCGACGAACACAAGCGTGTCGACATTTGCGACGGCGGGACGGATGAACCAGTTGCGCCGCTCACGGACAGTGTCTATCCGCCCCTTGCCGTTTGCCTCGGGGCTGCACAGCACCCTGTCACCGACGAGCGGGGATGTACCGTCAAGGCGGAAGCGCCCCCGCGCGCGGCATTCGAGCACACCAAGCTCTGTCTCCACATAATAAAAGCCGCTTAGCGCTTTTATGATTATTCCCTCAGTCATTGCTCACCTGTAATTATCCGGGCCGGAGGACACCTTGAGCTGTATCTTGGAGTGCTCCTCTACCTCGGTAAATGCGTTGATACTCTGGCCGATGACCGTGCCTGCTTCAAGGTCGCTCGAAACCCTGTCGGAGCCGCCGTAGCTCAGGCCGAGGCTTTCAAGCTTCGATATCGCGGCGTCCTCGGTAAGCCCCACAAGG
Organism: Bacteroidaceae bacterium; assembly: GCA_963621955.1. Lineage (GTDB taxonomy): Bacteria > Bacillota > Clostridia > Oscillospirales > Oscillospiraceae > Limivicinus. The sequence goes on along the minus strand of CAVFGM010000181.1, from coordinate 466 downwards.
TTCGGCATCTCGACGTGGCCTATCTCCGGGCCCGAGCTGACGGTCACATACACGGTCGAGCCGGCGCTGAGCTGGTCATTTGCGGCGGGGCTCGTGCTTATCACATAGTCCTTCGTGACGGAGTCCGACGTGGCGTTTTCGATCTCGACCTGGAAACCTGCCTGCTGGAGGCGGTTCTTCGCCTCGCGGTAGTCGATGTTCACAACGTCAGGAACCGCTGTGAAGACAGTCCCCGTGCTGACTGTGAGCTCCACACGGATGCCCTCAGGCGTGACCATCATGCTCCTGCCGGGGCTCGGGTCCTGACCGAGTATCGTGCCGCTCTCGGTGTTCGTGTCCACGACGTAGACAACATTGAAGCTGTACATTGCCGCAAGGTCGGCGTTTTCAACGACGGCCTGGTAATTGCTGCCGATGAAGTTCGGCAGGCTGATGCGCTCCGCCGGCATGCAGGAGATGTCCGTGC
>CAVFGM010000180.1:0-10906 GCA_963621955.1 Bacteroidaceae bacterium | reverse complement strand
CTCTGATTAACTAATTTCTACCGTGCAGGTGTCCAACTTGCACTTGCAATTTGCGAAAAATATTTATTTGTATTATAACACCAATTTTCCGCCATGTCTATAATCTGCGTTTTATGGCACATTCAGACCACTCAGTACTGGTCGGTCATGGGCGGTATGCCCTTTATATAAACCGAGTTTCCAGCAGCTTCAAGCAGAATCTACAAAAATACTATTTAGGAGGATAACCTATATGGGTTCCAGAATCGACAAAGAACAGCTGTACAAATGGTGCCGCATCCCCACTGACGAACTTGAAAATCATCCTGATGCCAGATGCCGCATAAAGGTGTTCGAGGACAAAAACGAAGTTTCCGTTCTTGCCGGCAACATGATGGCTGACGAGGTCATTGAGAACAACAAGAACGGCCGCATCACCAAGTGGATACTTCCTGCCGGTCCTATGGGACAGTATGAGTACTTTGCAAAGCGCGTCAACGAAGAGCGCATCAGTCTTAAAAATGTGTATGTTTTCCACATGGACGAGTTGCTCGACTGGGAGACGCGCCCCTATCCTGTTGAGAAAAATGGCTGGAGCTATGAGGGACTCATGCGTGCTGATTTCTATGGCCGCATCGATCCGGAGCTCAATGTCCCTGAAGAGCAGCGCTTCTTCCCGCGCACCAATGACCTCGATTATATAGACAACAAAATCGAGGAAATGGGCGGCGTGGATACGCTGTACGGCGGCTTGGGCTATAAGGGGCTTGTTGCTTTCTGCGAAGCTCCCACCTCTCCGTACTTTACCATCACCGAAGATGAGTACGCCCGCTCCAAAACAAGGATCGTCAAGACAAATGATGACAACATCATATCTCTCAGCCAGAGAGAGGTCGGCGGCTTGACGCACATCATTCCTCCCTTCGCAATTACTCTTGGTTTCAAATCGATGCTCAATACCAAGAAGGCAGTTTTCATGATAACGACGGGAGAATGGAAGCGCACCGCTATCCGCATGATGCTCTTCAGCGAACCCACCGTGGAATATCCTGGAACGCTGTTTACAAAATATGTTCCTGATGTTCTGCTTCTGGCAGACCGCTTCACCGCGCTTCCTCCGCTTCAGGATAAATAAAACCATTGCCTGCGGGTTGTTGACAGGCAAAATACATATAAGCACGGCATGGCGGACGGCGTCTTTCGCCGTCCGCTTTGGAAAGTGAGGAGAAACGCTATGGCAAAAATTCTTGTAGTCAACGGGCACTGTTTAGGGGAATACTGCGATGTTATCGATATCCCTCTCAAAGGCGAGACAGTCACTGCGCGCAACAGGCGTTACACTGATGACGGCGGTAAGGGCTCCAACGCCGCAGTTGCGATCGGGCGTCTCGGCGGAAGTGTGGCTTTTATAGGCAAGGCCGGAAATGATGAAGGCGGAATTCTGGGGCAGAAATGGATGGGCGAAGCCGGAGTGGAACTCAGCCATTATTTTCTTGACAACTCTATACAGACAAATGTCGGGCTGTGTGTCATTGCGGCGGACGGCAGCAATATCATTTTTAACTTTTTCGACGACAGGAATTCTATATCGCCGGAGGAACTGAAGCTGCATCTTAGCCAGTGCGCTGAAGCGGAGTATATGATCACCGGCTTTGAGCTGCCATGGAGAACATCTCTTTATGCCGCAAGACTTGCCCACGGCATGGGCGTCAAATCCGTACTCAACGCAAGCCCATTGGATTCCTCGATAGAGCTTGACGATCTGTCCTTTGTGGATATCCTCGTCGTAAACGAACTCGAAGCAGCTTTCCTGCTCAAGACGGAGTCAGCAGATGACCCCGCAGTACAGGCGGAAAAGCTTTCGGAAATTTATGGCTCGCCCTGTGTCATAATCACGTTGGGCGATAAAGGCAGTATTGCCTACAAAGCTGGAGAGATATACCGGGCGAAGCCCTATGCTGCCGTATGCGTCGATACTGTAGGTGCTGGCGACGGATACCTTGCAGCACTTATATGGCGTATGAGCGAAGGAGATGACCTTGGTACGGCCATGCAATGGGCAAGCGGATATGCTGCTTATGTATGCAGCCACATGGGGACGATAAACGTTTTCCCGACGCTTGAGCAGCTCGGCGAGTTTTTCAGTCATTCCTGAATCGGAGGCCGTATGCGTAAAAGACTCTGCCTCGCGGTGTGCAGCATTCAATGCTTTATGCTTGGCTTTGAAAGCGCCGGGCTACAGTATGTTCTTCAGCGTATGGGAGCGGCTTTCGGCGCGAGCCAGTCCGTTCTGGGTAATCTTGTTGCACTCCAATACCTTGCGCTGATGACGGTTCCCTTGCTCTTCGGGCGCTTTTCGGACAGATACGGCAAGCATTATTCCGCGGCGCTCTCCTGCGTATTCTATATAATCGGCTGTCTCACAATTGTGAATACCTCCTCGGTATTCGGCCTCGGAATAGGTATTTTCCTGTGCGGAGCGGGCTACGGCGTATGCGAAACGACGGGGGTCGCCGCGCTATTTGATCTCTATCCGGGATCGTCAGATAGAAAAATAACCTTTACTCAAGCTCTTTTTAGCCTAGGCGGAGTGCTTGCTCCGTTCTTTATGGAGAACCTTATCGTTCGGCATGGTTTCCAATGGAGCGTGTTGTTCTATTTACTGATCCTTTTCCAGGTGCTGCTCATGGTTCCGGCTTACCTCGTGTTTCCTAAGGAACGCTCTGCTCATTCGCTGGGGGAGGTTCAGGGAAAAAAGCGTACACGAATAGTGCCTTTCCTTACAGGAGCAATCCTGTTCCTGTGCGTGGCGCTGATCGGCTCAAGCGGGCTTGAAAACGGCTTCACATATTTTCTTGGACTGTTCACCATAGATGTCTTAGACGCACCCTCGGCTACCGCCGGTGCGCTCTCTCTGTTCTGGCTTACGAATGTCATCATACGGCTCATATACAGCGCCGTTTCGTCCGTCGGAAGCAGGACTCTTCTCATATATTGCTACGGAATAAGCGCCGTCATTCTTGTGCTGCTTGCAGCGCTCCCTAGTGTGCCGCTGCTCTATGTTGTTTCAGCTGCATTCGGATGTCTGCTCGCGCCGATGTGGCCAATTATACAGAGCCGCGCAATGATGGAGTTTCCGGAAAACAGTGCTACTATCTCGGGTATAATGTCCATCCCGAGCGGAGCCGGCGCGGTCATCTTTCTTATGCTGTCAGGCAAGCTCTCTGATTCAGTTGGGGTCCGCGCGGCGTATATATGTCTCGCTGGGCTTGCCGCCATAGGAATGGCCGCATATATCGGCTACCTATGTACCAGCCGGCGTAAGCGTACATAAAATTTTGGAGGGGACCGTTATGGATTATGCAAAAGAGGCTCTTCGTCTGCACCGCGAATGGAAGGGCAAAATAGAAGTAACAACGCCTGTAAAGGTTGCCACCCGGGAGGATCTGTCTCTGGCCTACACGCCGGGTGTGGCGCAGCCGTGTCTGGAAATCCAGAAAGACATATCTCAGAGCTATGAGCTTACGCGCCGCTGGAATCTGTGTGCCGTCATCACAGACGGCTCAGCTGTGCTCGGGTTGGGCGACATCGGCCCTGAGGCCGGTATGCCGGTCATGGAGGGCAAATGCGTGCTGTTCAAAAGCTTTGGCGGAGTTGACGCTTTTCCTCTGTGTGTCAAGACAAAGGATGTCAATAAATTTGTTGAGACCGTATATAACATTTCCGGCTCCTTCGGCGGGATCAATCTTGAGGATATTGCCGCGCCGCGCTGCTTTGAAATCGAGCGCAAGCTTAAAGAGCTCTGCGACATTCCCATCTTCCACGATGATCAGCATGGAACCGCGGTAATTGCTCTGGCCGGGCTCACGAACGCTCTGAAGGTTGTCGGCAAAGCGTCGGACAAAGTACGCATAGTTGTGAACGGAGCCGGTGCTGCTGCCATCTCCATAACAAAACTGCTGCTTTCAGCAGGGTTCGGGAATATCACGCTCTGCGACCGCCGTGGAGCTATCTACCGGGGGCGCGATAACCTCAATTGGATCAAAGAAGAAATGTCTTTATCTACAAATCCGGATATGATCAAAGGTACTCTTGCGGATGCGCTCAAGGGTGCAGATGTTTTTATTGGCGTTTCCGCGCCGAATGTACTCACCGGCGATATGATACGCACGATGGCAAAGAATCCCATAATTTTTGCATGTGCTAATCCAACTCCTGAAATATTTCCGGAAGAAGCCAAGGCTGCCGGTGCTGCCGTCGTTTCCACCGGCAGAAGTGACTATCCTAACCAGATCAATAATGTTCTGGCGTTTCCCGGCATTTTCCGTGGGGCGTTCGACATTCGGGCAAGTGATATAAATGAAGAAATGAAGATGGCAGCAGCGAAGGCGCTTGCCGGACTTATAAGCGACGATGAGCTGTCTGCCGATTACATTATACCCGCCGCCTTCGACCCGAGGGTGTGTGTGTCCGTCGCGCGTGCAGTTGCGGAGGCGGCGCGGCAAACCGGTGTCGCGCGCATTTGATCCGGAGGTATTTTTATGGATTTCAGGAAAGAGCATGATTCAATGGGCGAAGTGTATGTCCCAAGCGACAAGTATTGGGGTGCACAGACTCAGCGCAGCCATGATAATTTTCAGATCGGCGTCGGCATAGAGACCATGCCGGCAGAGATCATACTCGCTTTTGCCGTCCTGAAAAAGGCCGCGGCACGCGCGAACCACCATCTCAAGCCCGAAAAGATGACAGAAGAAAAGCTCAATGTCATAAGTCTTGTCTGTGATGAGATTATGTCCGGCGCGCTGATGGAGCATTTTCCGCTGGTGGTCTGGCAGACCGGGTCGGGTACTCAATCGAATATGAACGTGAATGAAGTGATTGCTAATCGCGGCAATGAAATTGCGGGGAAGAAACTCCTACATCCCAATGATGATGTCAACATGTCCCAGTCGTCAAATGATACCTTCCCTACCGCAATGCATATTGCCGCAGCGACAAGCGTGACAGATAAGCTCATACCAGCCATTGAAAAACTAATCTCGACCCTCCTGCGTATTGAACGTGAGAACAGAGGGATCGTCAAGTCCGGTCGGACTCATCTTCAAGATGCAACGCCTATCGCTTTCAGCCAGGAAATATCCGGCTGGCGCAGCAGTCTTGAAAGAGACATTGACCTTATAAAGAAATCTCTCAATCCACTTATGCAGCTTGCTCTCGGCGGCACGGCTGTCGGAACAGGACTTAACGCTCCCGAAGGTTTTGATAGGCTTGCCGCAAGTGAAATAGCTTATCTCACCGGAAAGCCGTTTGAGACCGCCGGGAACAAGTTCCATGCTCTGACTTCAAAGGATGAGCTCGTGTTCTCCCACGGCGCGCTCAAGGCTCTTGCCTGTGACCTTATGAAAATTGCAAATGATGTGCGCTGGATGGCCTCGGGGCCGCGGAACGGCTTAGGCGAAATATTTATCCCCGAAAACGAACCGGGCTCCTCCATAATGCCGGGTAAAGTGAATCCCACACAGTGTGAAGCTGTAACAATGGTCGCAGTGCAGGTGATTGGCAATGATACTGCTGTGGGGCTTGCTGCTTCGCAGGGCAATTTTGAGCTGAATGTGTTTATGCCAGTGTGCATATATAACTATCTTCAGTCTGTAAGGCTGCTCAGCGATGTCATTGTTTCCTTTGAAGCCCGCTGTATCTCCGGCATCCGCGCGAACCGCGAAAAGATGGAGTACAATCTTCACAACTCCCTGATGCTTGTTACAGCACTCAATCCGTATATCGGTTACGAGAAGGCTGCAATGACTGCGAAGAAAGCATATAAAGAAAACCTTTCACTTCGTGAGGCCTGTGTGGCGCTCGGCTACATGACACGCGATGAATTTGACGCGGTTTTCCATCCAGAAAAAATGATTTGATTTGCGGCGGAGTATATATGATCAAAAACCTTATCTTTGACATGGGTCAGGTGCTCATAGAGTTCGATCCTGACAAGTATATTTCATTGTCGGGTGCCGATCCCGCGGATATTCCGCTTCTGCGCAGCGAGGTTTTCAGAAGCCCGGAATGGTATGCTATCGACCGCGGCAGTATCAGCCCGGAGCAGGGGGCTGTTTCCGCCTGCGCAAGGCTGCCGAAGCGCCTGCGTGTGATAGCGGAAAACATCATTCTGCGTTGGTGGCAATATGGCATTTTCCCCATAGCAGGTATGGGAGAGCTTATCGCAGTCCTAAAGTGCAAGGGATATAAAATATACCTGTTGTCCAATGCTTCAAGCCTGTTTTATAATTATTTTTCAAGCATACCGGGCTCAGAATTTTTCGATGGGGTTTTAGTTTCCTCCGACTACGGGCTGCTCAAACCGCAGCATGAAATATATGAAAAATTGTTTTCGGTTTTCAAGCTTCGCCCGGAGGAATGCCTTTTCGTAGACGATCAGCCTCAAAATATAGAAGGAGCTTCTATATGCGGTATGCCGGGGATCGTATTTCGGGGAGATGTAAATCGGCTCTCTGCTGAGATACGAGAATACTGCAAATTTTAACACAGCCGAATAAAAACATTTGAATTTTCCTTATTTTGCCGGATAAAACGAACCGTGGTGAGCATTTATTTGCCCACTGCGGTTTTCTTTACACCATCCATGCAGATTGTTATTGCAGAAACGATACGAGTTATCCGCGCAACGAAAGAGTATCGTAATACTTTTTAGCACATATGCGAATCGTCACGTATACAGCGAGTAACTACTGCACCAATCCCATAAGCCTGAATGCCTGCGAACCGTTGAGCCGGTACGTTTCCAGCGCACCTCCCACCCACAAAGCCCCGCAACGCGGGTCTTTTTTGCTTTCGGGCAAGGTACACATTTTCAAGAATCCCCAAAATTTAGGCGAACGAAGAGCCGCGAAACGCCCTCGTTTCAAGGGATTCGTCGGTTTTCCGTACTTGTGGATCAGGAGATAGAAATAAGCACGGAAGCAAAAACACAGGTCTCCGCCGAGAGAAAATTGCGCCAACTCTCTGCCCCCGGTTCTTGTTCGCAGGCCCCAATTGAGGGGAATACTCTAAGTATTAGTGCAGAGAGAAGAAAACAGCCTGAGTATATTACACCACTGTATCCGCACTGATACGCCCGCCGGTTTAGAATCCTGAAAATATGATAAAAATTTCTATCGAGAGGAGATGGTCTATGATTGGAGATATGCATAAACGACGAGCGCAGAACAGTCGAAGTCTGGCTCCCGAACGAAGAGAAAAACGATTCCGCTGTGCAGCAGCGTCTCAAGCCGCTGTACACAGAGTACGCGGAAAAGAAATACACCGTTGCTGTGTTCATGTCCGGCAGTCAGGACTTATACTCTCTGACAAGCGGCCTGCTCTGCTACAACAGAAAGCGCATCGCAGAGCTTGAGGTTGAGCAGGAAAGGGAACAGGGCATGGTAATGTAAACGGACGACTATTACAAGCCGTCCGTTTATTCTTTCCTGTTGCTTTCCGCGCACTCATGTGATACAATATTATCTGCAAACACAGGATTTTAGATATACATAGTTGTAAGAAAGGAGTGCACCGCATGAGCAACGAGATCGCAAATCGCGGTGAAGTGCTGCTGTATAGCGACGAGAGCGGCAAGGAATACGTCAGTGTCGTATTCAAAGACGAGACGTTCTGGCTGACGCAGAGCGGTATGGCAGAGCTGTTCGCATGCACCGCGGATAACATTTCCCTGCACCTCAAGAACATCTATGCCGATGGTGAATTGACCCTGGAAGCAACTACCGAGAAATTCTCGGTAGTTCGCAAAGAGGGCTCCCGCGAGGTCACGCGCACGATAGATCACTATAACCTCGACGCCATCATCGCCGTCGGCTACCGCGTGAACTCCAAGAAAGCCACGCGCTTCCGCCAATGGGCGACAAAGACGCTGCGCGAGTACATCCAAAAGGGCTTCGTCATCAACGATGAAATGATGAAAAACGGCCGTCCGTTCGGCAAGGATTACTTCGATGAGCTGCTCGAACGCATCCGCGAAATTCGCGCAAGCGAGCGCCGCGCATATCAGAAGATCGCCGACGTATTCGAACAGTGCAGCTACGACTACGACAAAAACAGCGAGACGACGAAAGCCTTCTACGCCTTCGTGCAGAACAAGCTGCACTACGCCGTGACCGGCAAGACCGCGGCGGAGCTTATCTCCGAGCGCGCCACGCTCGACAGCCCGACGATGGGACTGACAACGTGGAAAGGCGCTCCGGACGGCAAGATACTCAAGAGCGACACGCTAATCGCGAAAAACTACCTCAACGAGAAAGAGGTCACTCGGCTCAACCGCCTTGTGACCATGTTCATCGACTATGCCGAGCTGATGGCGGAGGACGAGCAGCCCATGAGCATGCAGGACTGGCTCAACGAAACTGATCGCTTCCTCACGAACAACCGCCGCCGTGTACTCGACGGCAAGGGTCACGTCTCGCGCGAAGCGGCAGCGAAGAAGGTCGGCGGTATATACGAGGAGTTCCGCAAAAAACAGGATGCGGAGTATGTCTCCGAGTTCGACCGCGAATTTGAAAAGTATCTCAAGGGTGAAAGCAAATGAGAGAGCACTTTGACATTGCCGGGTACTGCCGCATCTCGGTCGACGAGGAGGCAGGGCGCGACAATGTGTCCATCGAAAACCAGAAAGCCATCATACAGGACTATGTGCGCCGCACGTTCCCGGACAGCACGCTCACCTTCTATGAAGACCGCGACCGCTCTGGCTACACCTTCGAGCAGCGCGAGGGCTATCAGGAGCTGCGCAGAAAGCTCATGGCGCACAAGTATGATATTCTCGTCGTCAAGGACTTCTCCCGATTCTCACGCCGCAACAGCCGCGGCCTTGTGGAGCTGGAGGATCTGCGCGACGCGGGTCTCCGCATCATCTCCATCGGCGACGGAATAGACTTCCCGAATGACGACGACTGGGTGAAGATACAGTTCCAGTTCCTCATGAATGAGATGCCCGTCACTGACACGAGCCGCAAGGTGCGCTCGGTCGTGAAGCGCCGTCAGGAGGACGGACGCTGGATTTGCGCCGCGCCCTACGGCTACATCGTAAACAAGCAGCAGGAGTTTGAGGTCGTCCCCACTGAGGCGGAGATAGTCCGGAAGATATTTGCGCTCTACATCAGCGGCTGGGGCTATAAGCGCATCGCAAACTACCTCACTGACGAGGGCATACCCACGCCGCGCATGGCGGAGCGCACCCGGCGCGAGGCCGATGGCGAAACTCCGACGCGCAAAGTGAAGAACGAGTGGGCGATCATCACCGTGCAGGGCATCATCGACAACGATTTCTATATCGGCACTCTGCGTCAGGGCAAGTACACGCGCCGCAAGATAAACGGCGCGGACGTAAAGCAGGATGCGAGCGAGCACAAGGTCTTTGAGTACCACCATCAGGAGATCATCGACTACCGCACCTTCGCCACCGCGCGGGCGCTGCGCGAAGAGCGCAGCACCTCGCACTACCGCGGCGTGAAGATAAACGACAATGTCTACTCCGGCTTCCTCTTCTGCGGCGACTGCGGCAGCCCCATGTTCGCGATGAGCCGCCGCGATATCCGCGACGCCTACCGCTGCGGCGAATACCACCGGCGCGGGCGTAAGGCCTGCACGAGCCACCACATCCGCGTCGATAAGCTCGACGAGCTGGTGAAGGACTATGTGCGCAAGGTGAAAGAGAACTCCGCGCGGATGCTCGACCGCCTGAACGCCGATCTTGCGCGCGAGACTGAGGACATCGCCGAGACCGAAAAGGCGGAGCAGAACCTCACCGCGGTGTTTGACGATCTTCAGGCCGAGCTCAAGGCCACAAAGCGCCAGCGCGTCCGGGACATTATGAAGCACCCGGAGCAGGAGGCGCTGCTCGAGGAGACCTACGACGAGATGGAGAGCGACCTCTCTCGCCGCATCGAGGGCATCAGAAACCAGATAGACATGAGCGCCGACAAGCGCAATACCATCATCCGCGTCAATCGCGCGGCAAAGACGGCAATGGAGGTATTCGACGATATCCTCCAAAAGCCGAAGCTCGAGCGACAGGACCTCACGCTGATAATCGAGCGCATTACTGTGTTCGAGGACCATATTGAGGTGCAGCTCAAGGCGGATATCGACTCCATCCTCAGGAGCGGCACACTGCCGGAGGAGACGGAGGACGCGGCAAATTTTGATCCCGGCATGGCAGATAACTCACCCGTCACCATAGTCCAGTGCTCGGAAAAGCACGCGGACAAGGTCTACCATGTCAATGTAATCAGTAACGGTGACCCGCTGGAGATATTCACGGATAAGGACGGAGAATTGATCTTCAAGAAGTATTCCCCTATCGGGGAACTTGGCGACTTCGCCGCGCAGATATGCGACAGCCTGAGAAAAACGACTGACGGCATTGCCGCTGTGTGCGACAGGGACACGGTCATAGCCATTGCGGGCGGCGCAAAAAAAGAGCTGCTGGAAAAGCCCGTCAGCGCGCAGCTGGGCGAGATCATGGCCGGGCGCTCCGTCTACCGCCACAGCACCGGCGGAAGCGGCACCCCCGTGAGCACAGCCGACGAAAAATACTGCATTTCCGTTGCGGCTCCGGTCATCTCAGAGGGAGACGTGATGGGCTGTGTGCTGTTCATCACGGAAAAGAACTCACCGCCCGCCTCGGAGGTCGAGTTCAAGCTTGCGCAGACAGTCGCGAATTTCCTTGGGAAACAGATGGAAAGCTGAACACCTGCGGTCACGTCGGGCGCGTGGCCGCATTTTTTGTGAGAATCGGGAGAAAAAATACTTGACAAATTCTGTCATGCGCGATATAATGACAAAGCCTTAAGAAATCAATACGGACGATTGGCGCAGCTGGTAGCGCATCCGCTTGACGTGCGGGAGGTCACAA
>CAVFGM010000179.1:0-8057 GCA_963621955.1 Bacteroidaceae bacterium | reverse complement strand
CATCCGGGACGGCGGGTACGACACGGTCATATGCGTGCATCTCTTCCCCGCGCTGATGGTAACAAAGATACTGGAGCTGTATGACCCGTCGCTTTGCACGGCTTTCGTCGCGACAGACTATACGTGCAGCCCGAGCGTGGGCGACAGCCGCCTCGGGCGCTGCTTCATCCCGGCTCCCTCCCTTGCCGGGGATTTCGTTTCCGGCGGAATAAGGCCGGAGCTTATAGTCCCCTCCGGGATACCGATACGCCCGGAGTTCTACACCCGCACGCCGAAAGCTGAGGCAAAGCGCAGCTTTGGCATCGAGCCTTCGCATCAGCACCTTGTCGCAATGACGGGCAGCATCGGCTGCGGCCCATTAAAGGAGCTGACCGAAACGCTCGCCGAGACGATGACGTATGAGCAGGAGCTGACGGTCGTGTGCGGGGCGAACGAGAAGCTGCACCGGCATCTTGCTTCGCGCTACGCGGGTCAGGCAAACATCCACATCCTCGGCTTTGAGAAGAACGTTTCCCTGCTGCTCGACAGCGCCGATCTCTATCTGACAAAGCCCGGCGGGATAAGCGTCACTGAAGCCGCGGCAAAAGCTCTGCCCATGGTGCTGATAGACGCGATAGCCGCGGTGGAGGAATATAACCTCGACTTCTTTACGAAAGCCGGAGCTGCCGTCACCGCCGCCACTCCGGAAGAGCTGGCTGCCTGCTGCCTCGAGCTGCTGGCAAAGCCTGCGCGGCGCACGGAGATGTCCGCCGCCATAGCGGAGGCCGTACCGCTGAACGCAGCGGAGACGATATATGAGACTATGCGTGAGCTGCACAGGATGAGCATCAAGGCTGTCGATATGTAAAAAATGACTGTACCGAATGGTGCGAACCACATTAGACGGTTAACAGGCACAGCGAAATGATCTGCTGTGCCTGTTCTTGTATCATCTGATTTTGTGTGATAAGATAGAGATGAATCGATAAGCAAGAATTTGCCTCGAAAAATTTACAGAAGCTTTTTGTTTCATCTAATTTGTCAAGTAGATTTAATGACGCACTTCTATACACCTTTGGGAGTATCGTGCGAGCATCCCTTGCCTCTCCCTTTGGGAGAGGTGGCCGAGCGCAGCGAGGACGGAGAGGGTAAACAATGACCATACCAAAAGATAACACCCAATTAGAAAATGCCCGGCGGCTTCGCAGAGAGATGACATCCCACGAACGCAAGCTCTGGTATCTTTTTCTGCGCAAATATCCGGTAAAGATATATAAGCAGCGTATCATAGGCAGATTTATCGTGGACTTTTACTGTGCTTCGGCCAGACTCGTCATTGAATTGGATGGATCTCAACACTACGAATCCCAGGGGCTTGCTTACGATGCTGAACGTTCTCAATTCCTGACGTCTCTTGGCTTGGAGGTTTTGCGATTCTCCAACCGGGATATCGATAGGAGCTTTTGTGGTGTGTGCACACAAATTGATCTTATCATAAAAAAAGACTGCAAGACCCTCTCAGTCACCTGCGGTGACAGCTCTCCCAAAGGGAGAGCCAAGGAGCTGAACCCTACTACATGGCAAGTTGGCATGAGAAATGGAGCGTATCGCTGCTGATACGCTCCATTAACTGTTTTACGACTGCCCATCTAAAAGCGCAGTCTTTTTTATTTCCTGCGGGTGCGCTGGCGGTGCTCGGAATACATACGGTTGTCGGCGATCCTGCTGTCAGACTCCTGCATGAACTTCTTGAGTCTGTCCTCAAAGTCCATGTTCCCGCTCGTCGATGCCGCGGGCGGCACCGGCGTGCGCGCAGGTTTTTCGCGCTTCGGCTGCGCTTCTCGGCTGCGCGGGGCGCTCTCCTGCTTCGGCGGCTCAAGCGTGCGCTTTATGGAGAGGTTGATACGCCCCTCGTCGCTTATCCCGATGACCTTGACCTTCACGGTCTGGCCTACCTTGAGATATTCGTTGACGTCACTGACATAGGTGTTGGCCACCTCCGAAATATGTACAAGGCCGCTCTTGCCGCCCTCCAATGCGACAAATGCGCCGAATTTAGCAATACCCGTGACTTTCCCTTCCAGCACTTCACCGACCGTCAGCTCCATGTTTACCCCTCTCTGTCTGTTGTAAAATAGAATATTTTATCTCCCGGCTTGACAAGACCCAGCCGCTCGCGCGCAAGGCGCTCAAGCTCTTCATCGCTCAGCCCCGCTTCAAGCTTTTCCCGAAGCGCGGCATTGTCCGCCGTCCGCTCTTCAAGCTCGGCGCACAGCTCCTGCTGCACGGCAGCCGCCGCGCGAAGCTCCCCGCCGACTGCCGCCACGCTTGCGCAGGCATACAGCGTCAGCGATATCAGGACAATGCATATCAGCGTGTCTCTTGTGTTCATGTCAATCCACTTTCTGCTTATGCTTTATAATAAAACATTCGCGCGATTTTTTAAAGATACTTTTTGCATATTTACAAAATTTTTTTATTACTTTTTTACACCCCCGCGCCGCCCCTGCCGCCGCGGTACCGACCGCGGTGAACACGGGCAGCAGGACAGTGCTGAGCGTCTGCATATACATACAGAAACCGACGGCTGCCGCGGCCAGCGACCATGTCCCCATCCTGCCGCTCCCGGTGCGCATAGCAAGCAGGAAGAACAGTGCGCCGCCCAATGCGCAGAAGAGCACGTCCAGCGCTCCCCCGCCCCGGCCCGCCGCGCGCCTTATCGGGCGGAGCATATCATACGCAAGCCCCAGCAGCGCGCCGCCAAGCAGGAAAGCAAGCAGCTCCAGCGCCTGCCCTTCAATGCTCTGTCCCACGTCAGCCGCCGAACAGGCGCGACCACAGCGTGCCTTTCGGTGCGCTCTCGTCGTAGCTCAGCTCCTGCACCTTGCCGCGCACCTCGAGCTGCCCGGAATCCAGATCGATGCGCTCGATGTGCAGCCCCTCGCCGCGCACGGTGAGCTCGCCCATGCTCGTCGTGAGAACGACGAGGCTCTCATCAAATCCGCTGACGTCCTCCACTCCGGTAAGACTCAGCTTATCCCGGTTTTCCATGCTGAGCGTATGGCTGCGCTGCACCTCGCTCCTGCTCTGTTCATACGACATATAGCTTTCACCCCCATAGCATATATATGCAGTGGGGGTGAAAAACATGTCCGCAAGATATCACGAAAGCAGCATCCGGTCGTTGTCGAGCGCCTTGCCGACGCCTGCCCTGAAGCGCGCAAGGAGATCGTTTACCGTAAGGCCGCTGCGCTCCGCGCCGCCTACGTCGAGAATTATCCTGCCGGAATCCATCATAAGGGTACGGCTGCCGAGCTCGAGCGCGGACTGCATATTATGGGTGATCATCATGCAGGTGAGCTTCTCTTCGCTCACGACCCTGCGCGTGAGCTCCAGCACCTTCTCCGCCGTGCCGGGATCGAGAGCCGCGGTGTGCTCATCGAGCAGCAGGAGCTTCGGCGGTACAATAGTCGCCATGACGAGCGTCAGCGCCTGACGCTGGCCGCCCGAGAGCAGCCCGACCGGCTGGCGCAGCCTGTCCTCAAGCCCCATGTCGAGCTGAGCGAGCCTGTCGCGGAACAGGTCGCGGTCGGCCTTGGTGATGTGCGCAAACCATCCGCCGCGTCCGGCGGCGAGGGCGAGGTTTTCTTCTATCGTCATGCCCGGTGCGGTGCCGCGCATAGGGTCCTGGAAGAGCCTCCCTATCCGCTTTGCACGCTTATGCTCCGGCTGAAAAGTGATGTCCTCCCCGTCGAGGATGATGCTGCCGCTGTCCGTGAGGAAGCTGCCGCATATCGCGTTGAAGAGTGTGGACTTGCCCGCGCCGTTTGCGCCGATGATCGTAACAAAGTCGCCGCGTTCAAGCTCGAGTGAGAGGTCTGGTATAGCGGTCTTTTCATTCACGGTGCCGGGGTTGAAGGTCTTTGAAATATGGCTGAGCTTCAGCATGCGCCCTCGCCCCCTTTCCCTTTGGCATGCGCCATTCTGCGGCGCAGCATCGGCAGGCGCGTCTTGAGGTACGGCACGGAGATTGCCAGAACGACGATGACCGAGGAGACGAGCTTTAGCATGAACGCCGGCATATTGAGCCGCAGCGCGACGGTATAGACAAGGCGGAAGATCACCGCGCCGAGCACCACGCCGACAGCGCGCCTGAACACGCCGCCGCGCCCCATGACCGTGCCGCCGATGAGGAGCGAGGCCAGAGCTATCGTGACCATGCCTGTACCGAGGTTAATGTCAACAGCTTTCTGGGACTGAGCCATCAGGCAGCCGGAAAGGCCGGTGAGGGCGTTCGCCGCGCAGAGGCCGACCGTAGTCGTGAATGCAGGGTTCACGGACGAGGAGCGCACCATGTCGGGGTTATTGCCGGTCGCGCGGATGGCAAGGCCGAGGCGGGTGCGCAGAAACAGCGTGATGAACACGAGCGCGAGGAGCACTGCCGCGCCAGAGACGATGAGCTTATAGCTCCCGGCAAAGGGTGTGCCCGCAAGGGCGGATTTGAGCAGCGAAAACACCGTGTCAGTCTTGTTGAGGTTCAGGAGCGACGAGCCGCCCATAACCGCGATGTTTATGGAATAGAGCGCGGTGTTCACGATGATGCCGGCAAGAAGGCTGTTCACGCCCATGCGAGTCTGAAGTATCGCCACGATGAAGCCGGAGCAGATACCGGCAGCCATTGCCGCACCGAGCGACAGCCACGGGTGCCCGGCTAATGCCACAGCCGCGCCGACTGCCGCGCCGAGAGTGAAGCAGCCGTCGGTCGACAGGTCGCACACGTTCAGCATCGTATAGCTCAAAAACAGCGCCAGCACCGTCAGCGAGCAGATAAGCCCCAGCTCAAGCGCGGTCTGTCCGAGAGACAGGATAGTTGAAATGTCCATACTCGTCCTCTTTTTCTAAATTTACCCTCGATTGACAAGAGCATACACGCCTGACAGCGTGCCTTTCCGGCGCTTTTTGTCCTTTTCGTCTTGATGGGTTACGACACATCTGCGACTCAAAAGCCAAAAATCACACGAAAATTCATAGCTGTCAGGTGCAAGCAGTTTTGCCGTGGCAGAAAAGTGGTCAGACGACGAAAAGGCCGCAGGCAATACTTTGTGTATTGGCAAGGACTTTGAGGATGTATGGGCGCTTTTTCTGCCCGTCAAAACCGTGTGTGTCCTTGTCAATCGAGGGTATGGTACGCGCAGAACCGGCATGCCGCCGGGTCTGCGCGTTTGATATGATGCGGTGTTATTACTTGATATCGTCAAAGCTCTCGGCGGTGGTGAGGGTCACGATGCGGGAGCAGAGGGAGGTGAATGCGGCTTCGACGTCTGCGTAGTCGTAGCCGAGCTCGGCGCAGATATCTGTGTTTATGGTCGCGGTGCCGTTATCGAAAGTCATTACCGGGGTGGATGCGGGGTCAGCTCCCTCGAGGAGTATCTGAGCGACCATGTTCGCGGTCTCAACACCGAGGTTTGCGTAATCAACGCCATAGCCGAGGAACGCGCCGTTGAGTGCGAAGGAGTCAGCGCCGGTGTACTGCGGGATGCCTGCCTTGGCGAAGGTCTCATAGATGGCAAGCTCGGCCTTCATGATGGTGTTGTCGGTCGGGGTGAAGACGGCGTCGACCTTATCGGCGACCAGAGCGTCGGCAGCGAGCATGACTTCGTCGGTCGTGGTGCCGGTGCGCTCTATGTACTTGACGCCCTTGTTATCGAGGTATTCCTTGGCTTTCTCGATGGGAGCTGCAGAGGAATCCTGTCCCTGGTCGTACAGCAGGCCGATGGTCTCGGCGTCAGGATCAAGTGCGAAAATGAGGTTCATTATCGCGTCGGTATCGAGGTAGTCGGAGGTGCCGGTGATGTTCGCGCCGGGGGCTTCGAGGGATTCGACAAGACCCGCGCCGACGGGGTCGGACACTGCGGAGAACACGACGGGAGTCTCGCTGTCCTCGGTCGCGGTCTGCATGCGCAT
The DNA here is from genome assembly GCA_963621955.1 of Bacteroidaceae bacterium. Lineage (GTDB taxonomy): Bacteria > Bacillota > Clostridia > Oscillospirales > Oscillospiraceae > Limivicinus. The sequence continues at coordinate 2,114 of CAVFGM010000179.1, read as the reverse complement.
CGCGACGGGCGTTGCTACGCCGATCATAAGGTCGACCTTATCGGCAAGGTAGTCGGAAATTATCTGCTCCATAACGCTCGCGTCGGCATTGCAGTTATCGTAGAGGACCTTGAACTCCACGCCTTTCTCTTCGCCTATCTCGGCAAGGCGGGTCTGGATGTTGTCGACGATCTGGTTGAGGGATGCGTCGTCAACATAGTTGCAGAGACCGATAGTGTAGGTCGTCTTTGCCTGGGTGTCAGCTGCCGTATCGGCTGCGGGAGCTGCGGCTTCGCTGCCGCAGGCCGCGAGGGCGAGGCACATTACAGCGGCGAGAACACCGGCGATAGCTTTACGGATGATGTTTGTCTTTTTCATGGTTGTTTCCTCCATTTGGCTTTTGAGCCTGAATTTGATTCTGGGCGGCGATGGAGGGGCCGCTGCCGACGGCCTTGTTTCGGAGCATGGATATAAAAAAACAACCCCCGTCCCACACATGGGACAAGAGCTGCACACTCCTGCGATACCACCCAAATTGACGTTCTTTGAAAACGCCCTCTCGCTTACGCGTACCATCATACGCGCCCTGAAAGATAACGGTACAGGTTTCCGTCGGCATCTACTCGGGCAAAGCCCTTTCAAACCGCCCTCCGAAGTCCATTCGCCCCGCGCCATACGACCGTGATCACACCACCCACGGTTCTCTGCACAATGGTTATGCCGGGTTACTACTCTCCGTCACAGGTTTACAACAACTGTTCTGTTGATGGCGTCATTATAGCCGCGCGGTTTTGATATGTCAAGAGTCTTTTTTCACTTTTTGCAGGCTGACGAAATTTCTGTCCCCTCGTTTTCGACGTTTTGTCTGCTATGACAATTTTATCAATCGATCCAAATAAGCAAGGGATGACACACGGTCATCCCTTGTTTGTTGATATTGCTGTCAGATCAGATCTTCATGCAGACGTCCCATGCGCGCCAGATAACGGTGCGCAGGTTTCCGATAGCGACGCAGTCGCCGACGCGGAAGACGGTCTCCTTGCCCTTGACCTTGCGGGAGGCGGTGCGTCCGCCGACCGGAGTCGGGACAAAGCCTATGCCGTTGACGACATTGTCGCACTCGACGAAGAAAGTCTCGCCGGTCTGAACGTTCTTGACGGTGCAGCCCTTGTCGGTGATCTCGGTGACGGTGCTGTGCAGGTAGACGGGGACCTTGTGGTACTCCATCGCGTCGCGCAGGTAGGAGGTATTGGCAAGGCAGGTCGCCTGGGCAGCGACGAGGTCGTTTGCGTACTCGACGATGATGGGGTGCTTGCCGTAATTGAGCAGCAGGTCATAAGCAGCCTCGCAGGAGGACTGGCCGCCGCCGATGAAGAGCACCTTATCGCCGACCTCGTGCTTCTCCTTGAGCAGCTGAGTGAAAGTGAGGGTCTTCTCAAAGCCCTTTATGCCGGGCATGGTTCTGGGAACGGAGCCTGTGGCGACGATGATATCGTCATAGCCGCGCAGAGTGCCGAGATCGTTGACCTCAGTATTGAGGTGCACCTCAATACCGGACTTCTCGATCTCTCTCCTGTACCAGCGAATGAGCTCCTTGTCGTTCTCCTTGAAGGTCATGGCAGAGGCAGTCAGGAACAGGCCGCCCAGCTCGCCGCTCTTTTCAAAGAGCGTGGGGATATGGCCGCGCTGCTTGAGCACAAGCGCACACTCCATGCCGCCGATGCCGCCGCCGATGATGGCGACCTTCTTCGGGCTCTTGGCGGGGACGATCTTGTACTTGTTGTGCTGCATGGTGGTCGGGTTCAGGGCGCAGCGGGCAAGATGCAGGGAGTCGCCAAGGTGCTGGACGTTCGGGGTACCGGCAAACTTTGCCATATTGAAGCAGCCGTTGTGGCAGCGGATGCAGGGCTTGATCTCGTCCTCGCGGCCCTCGAGGATCTTGTGGATCCACTCATGGTCGACGAGGTTCTGACGTGCGATAGCAACAGCATCAAGCTTACCTGCAGCGATCTCCTCTGCTGCCTTGACAGGATCCATACGGCCTGCGCAGACAACGGGCTTGGATGTATAATTCTTTATATGCTCAACATAGCTGAGGTTGCAGTTATCCGGCATGTACTGAGGCGGATGTGCCC
>CAVFGM010000178.1:0-4364 GCA_963621955.1 Bacteroidaceae bacterium | reverse complement strand
CGCGACGCGCAGTATTCTGTCATAGCTGCGTCCGGAGAGGTTCATCGCGCTGAAAGCCGCCTTCATCAATTCCTCGCACTCGGCATTGAGCACGCAGAACTCGCGCAGACCGGCGCTGCCGATGCGCGCGTTGCACATGCTGCCGTCCCAAGCAAAGCGCGCATGCTGGCGCTCCCGCGCCGCGTCGACGCGCTTTTTTATTTCAGCGGAGCTCTCGGCCGGGGTGCGGCTGCGCAGCTCGTCATATTCCAGCGCGGGCACCTCGACGATGATATCTATCCTGTCGAGCAGCGGGCCGGATATCTTTGAATGGTAGCGGCGGACGTCCTTCTCCGAGCAGCGGCAGCGCCCGGACGGATGCCCGTACCATCCGCATTTGCAGGGGTTCATCGCACACACGAGCATGAAACGGCTGGGGAACGTCACCGAGCCCGACACGCGCGAGACAGTCACTTCCCCGTCCTCAAGCGGCTGGCGCAGCACCTCGAGCACGTCACTGCGAAACTCCGGCAGCTCATCAAGAAACAGCACGCCGTTGTGCGCAAGGCTTATCTCCCCGGGGCGCGGGAAGCTGCCGCCTCCGGCAAGGCCGATCGCCGACACCGTATGGTGCGGCGCGCGGAACGGGCGCTGCGAGACTATCGGGTGCTCACGTCCGGTGAGCCCCGCGACGGAGTGGATCTCAGTACATTGGATCATTTCGTCCCGGCTCATCTCCGGGAGTATGCCCGGCAGGCGCTTTGCCATCATTGACTTGCCTGCGCCCGGCGGGCCGACGATAAGGATATTGTGCCCGCCCGCGGCGGCGATCTCAAAGGCACGCTTGACGTTCTCCTGCCCCTTGACGTCGGAGAAATCCGGCAGCGGACGCGCATCCTCCCCGGGTCTCGGCGGCTGCGCGGGCTCTATCTTTTCCTCACCGCGCAGGTGGCGCAGCAGCTCCCGCACGTTCTTCACGGGGTACACGGTTATCCCCTCGGCAAAGGCGGCTTCATCCGCGTTCTCGGCGGGGACAAACAGCTCCCGCACCCCCTCACGTGCGGCGGCAAGTGCCATCGGCAGTGCGCCCTGAACCGGGCGCAGCTCGCCGAGCAGAGACAGCTCGCCGATAAAGGCCGTGTCGCTCCCGGGCGCGTCAATGTCCCCGGAGGCGGCAAGGATGCCAACGAGGATCGGCAGATCGTAAACCGTCCCAGCCTTCTTTTTATCCGCGGGCGCGAGGTTCACCGTGAGTCTGCTGACCGGGAAACGGAAACCGTTATTCTTTATCGCGGCGCGCACACGCTCGCGCGCCTCCTTGACGGCGGCGTCCGGCAGCCCGACAATGTCGAAGCCAGGAAGCCCGTTCGATATGTATACCTCGACTTCGACGCCGTAGCCGCCGATACCGCTGACGCCAAAGCTGTTGATGCTTGAAAACATACTCCATCCTCCCCCCGCCATATACGACACGGCGGAGTGCCCCGGATTCTCCGTAAGGCGCTCCGCCGTATATGATCTGATGTTATTCTTCGAGCTCGCCGACGGTGGCAATGTGCAGCTCGTCAAGCTGCTTCTGCTCGACCGTGGAGGGCGCACCCATCATGACGTCCTGCGCGTTCTTGTTCATCGGGAAAGCGATGACCTCGCGGATGCTCTCCTCACCGGAGAGGAGCATGACCATACGGTCGACGCCCGGGGCGATACCGGCATGAGGGGGAGCGCCGTAGCAGAAAGCGTTGTACATCGCGGGGAACTTCTTCTTGACGTCCTCTTCGCCGAGACGCACCATCTCGAAAGCCTTTATCATTATCTCGGGATCGTGGTTACGGACGGCACCGGAGGAGAGCTCAACGCCGTTGCAGACAAGGTCGTACTGGTCAGCGGTGATGGTGAGCGGGTCTATCTCGCCGCGCTCTGCCTTGAGGAGCACATCCAGCCCACCGGAGGGCATGGAGAACGGGTTGTGGCAGAACTCAAGCTCGCCGGACTCCTCGCCGATCTCGTACATCGGGAAGTCTACGATCCAGCAGAACTCGTAGCGTTCCTTGTCCATATGGCCGGGAACTGCCGCGCCGAGCATCTTGCGCATGACGCCTGCGGTCTTCTGTGCAGCATCCTTCTTCTCTGCCGCGACGGCAACGAGATAGCCCGGCTTCAAGCCGAGAGCTTCGGTGATGCTGTCCCTGCGATCATTGAGGAACTTGCTGATGCCGCCGACGAACTCGCCGTTTTCTTCGACCTTGAACCAATAGGGCTTGCTGCCCGCCTGCACCTCAACGTCGGCGCAGAGCTTGTCTATCTGCTTTCTGGTCATCTCGCAGCCGGAGACGGCGACGGCCTTTACGACGCTGCCCGGTGCAAAGGGTGCAAACTCCGTACCCTGAACGAGCCCGGTAATGTCCTGCACAACAAGGTCTATGCGCAGGTCGGGCTTATCGGAGCCGTACTTCTCCATTGCCTCGAGGTAGGGGATGCGGGTAAACGGGGCCTTGGAAGCAATATCATAGGTGCCGTACTTTGCAAAGATCGGAGGCAGCACGTCCTCAAGGACGGCGAAAACATCCTCCTGAGTGGCGAAAGCCATCTCCATATCGAGCTGGTAGAACTCACCGGGGGAACGGTCGCCGCGAGCGTCCTCATCGCGGAAGCAGGGGGCGATCTGGAAATAGCGGTCAAAGCCGGAGGTCATAAGCAGCTGCTTGAACTGCTGCGGAGCCTGCGGCAGGGCATAGAACTTGCCGGGGTGCTTTCTCGCTGGGACGAGATAGTCACGCGCGCCCTCGGGAGAGGAGGCAGTGAGTATAGGAGTGGTGATCTCAAGGAAGCCGTGCTCGGTCATCGCCTGACGCAGCGCCGCGACGACATTGCAGCGGAGGATGATATTCTTCTTGACGGCGGGGTTTCTGAGGTCGAGATAGCGGTACTTGAGGCGCTGGGTCTCGTCGGCCTCGCGGCTGCGGTTTATTTCAAAGGGCAGCTCGTTATAGCGGCACTTGCCGAGGACCTCGATCTTCTCGGGGACGACCTCGATATCACCGGTCGGGAGCTTGGGGTTCTTGCTGGCGCGCTCGCGCACGGTGCCCTCAACGGAGATGGTGGACTCCTTATTGATGCCCTTGACGACGGCCATCATGGCCTCGTCCTCAATGACGACCTGAGTCGTGCCGTAAAAATCACGCACGACGACGAACGCAAAATTGCTGCCGACCTCGCGGACGTTCTCCATCCAGCCGACTATTTTGACCTTCTGCCCCACATTCTCGATGCGGAGCTCATTGCAGGTATGTGTACGGGATTGTGTCATACTCTTTTCTCCTATCTATAAACAGCTGCTTACTCTTTTATAACAGCGCCGCTGTTTCTTTCTTTTATGACGGCAGCAATGTGCTCCGCCGCTGCTGCCGGGCTGAGCTTGACCTGCTCGCCGGTCTGCATGTTCTTGACGGACAGGACGCCCTCGTTTATCTCATCCTCGCCCACGAGCACTACAAACGGCACCTTCAGCTTATCGGCATAGCTCATCTTGGCCTTGAACTTTTTCTTCTCGCCATAAAGCTGGGTGCGCACGCCGCCGGCGCGCAGAGCCGTCGCGGCGGAGATAGCAAAGCCCGCGTCCTCGGTCATGGGGATGACAAGCGCATCGCACGGCGCGGTGACTATCTCATCCGACAGCAGCCCCTGTTCATTGAGCACGTAGAACAGCCTTGTCAGCCCTATCGAGATGCCGACGCCGGGCAGCTGCTTATCGGTATAATACTCGGCAAGGTTGTCATACCTGCCGCCGGAACAGACGGAGCCGATCTCCGGGTGCTCGGTCATTTCGGTCTCATAGACCGTGCCGGTGTAATAATCCAGCCCGCGCGCGATAGTGAGGTCGACGGCGAAGTTCTCCTCCGGAACGCCGAACGCCGCGAGGTAGCCCGTGACGGTCTTGAGCTCATCGAGCCCCTGGTCAAAGGTCGCATCCATACCGCGGTAGCGCTCGAGCGCTGTGATGACTTCGTCATTGCTGCCGCAGATGGCCATGAAGTCAAGCACGTTTTCTGCCTTGCAGGGGAGCATTTTGACATCGTCAATGAGGAGCTGGCGCACCTTCTCCGCGCCGATCTTATCGAGCTTGTCAACAGTGCGCATAATGTCACCGGCGCGCTCGCTCATACCGTTCATGGCATAGAAGCCGTTGAGGATCTTGCGGTTGTTGACCTTGATCTTGAACTTGGTTATGCCGAGCTTTGAGAAAGTGTTATAGATAATGGCGGGGATCTCCGCCTCGTTTATGATGTCAAGCTTGCCGTCGCCTATCACGTCGATATCAGCCTGATAGAATTCGCGGAAGCGGCCGCGCTGGGCGCGCTCGCCGCGGTAGACCTTGCCGATCTGAT
>CAVFGM010000177.1:0-15703 GCA_963621955.1 Bacteroidaceae bacterium | reverse complement strand
CATACGGAACTTTGCTTTTAGACATAAATTTCTCCCCCTATGGAAACAGTGTTTTTGTTATCCTTCTCGATGAAGCAAATCTTAGTCCCATAGAACACTATTGGGCAGCGTTCCTCAGAAACTGTGACTTTGCATCGGTTTCTAATCGCACTATCCCGCTCGGCGGTTCAGAAAGTTTTAAGTTGCCCGATCACCTTCGGTTCCTTGCGACGGTAAATTTTGATCACACGACTGAAGAACTTTCTCCGAGATTCTTAGATAGAAGTTGGGTTATTATGCTGGAGCCGACGAGGATTGATGACGAGGTAGATGAAGATATTGAGAATTGCGAAGATATGATATCCTTTGCCGCCATGAAAGCAGCATTCTGTATTAGAGAAAATGATATAATTGATGAAGCAATCCAAAATAAGTGGAATGCTATTCAGAAAATTTTCAAGGATCAGGCACTTCAAATTATGCCGCGTAATCTAAAAATGGTAAAGAACTATTGTGCTGTTGGGTGCAGATGCATGGAACGTGACACTCCAGTGACAAAGCTTGCGCCGCTGGATTACGCACTATCTCAAAAAATTCTTCCTACCATCAATGGAAATGGCGAGAACTACCGATCTTTAATTGAAAACTTGCTGAAAGAGTGCACTGCACAAAACATGCCTCTTACTGCAAAACACCTCGAGCGAATGAAACGTGTTGCCGAAAGCAATATGGGCTTCTACCAGTTTTTCTCACACTAATTTTACATTTACGCAAGAAGGAGGACATATCTATGACATTGAAGTGCATCTTATCATGTCAATCTATGAAGCAAAGAGCCGAATTTAATTTATCAGATCACCTCATGGATATGTCCGCCACTGATTTCTCTAAGTGTACAGCAGTGTATGAAGACGGAAGCTACGATATCTATTTTCTATGTGAGCAGTATAGCAAGAATGATATTGAACGAGTTGATGTATGCGTTAACGGCGAACGAGTAGGTAATGTTGCTTTAAGTGTCAATGTCGATACAGTTGCAGGATTCACAAAATACAATGATGCATTTTTTACTAAACAGCCATTTTTGCTTCATTATGACCTCATTATCGTCTCTTTTGTGGTTTTTTTTACCAACGGTAGTTCGCAAGAATTCTTTACAGATTTCTTGTTGTGCATGAGTAAAAGCCAGGAAGACGTTGCTAATATTCAGAAAATGCTACAAGAATTAATCGCATTTGATGATTCGCAAGTCAGTGAATGGATTTTTTCCAAGTCAGATCAAAAAACTGGAAACGGTTTGTATGAAGGGAAGTGGAATAAGCATGCATATAGGTCTTTGAATTCATATATTCAATTAGTTGAGCAAGTGATTTCCTGCTATAAATATAATTTTGCATACTTCAAAATGCAAGGAAAGCATACAATAAAGCAATCCGAAGTACTTGTTCCGTATGAAAAGGTAAAGCATATTTCTCGCGACAGTTTTAATTGGATTATGCAGAATACGGATCAGCTAGTTAACGTTTCATCTATAAGTGGTATCCAGTATCAGGGAAAAAGTTACTTACCGTATCATATAAAAACGGACGCGAGCATAAAAAGTTTGGATGTCTATGAGAATAGAATTATCATAAGTTTTTTACATACCGCATTGCTAAATGCGAAACAAATTTATTCAGAATTTGATGGGGACATCTTGAACGAGGAACGTGTTATTACAAAAATTCATGGCAGCTTTCCTAAAGAATATTGTGCACCAATCATTACAGTTAAGTCTTTACAGATTTCCTTTTGTAGAATACTGCTTGGAAAACTAAGCCGTTCGATTGATGTTCTTCAAAGCATTTACAAGCAGTATCTCTCCCTTTTCGATGTTCAAGCATCACTAATAACCGCCTTACCAAGAAAGACAAGTACATTTTGCGAAATTAAGCCCTATGCGCAAGTGTTTGAGATTATTGTCCGCTGGTTCCAATATGGGGAGTATAGTTTAGAAAAAGAACGGCTAATTTTGCAGGTAAAAACTCTAGATAAGTTGTTTGAATACTATTGTCTCTTGCGCCTTTTGAAGTTATTAGCTGATAACGGATATCAAAAAGCCGGCGTTAAAGATCCTGTATTCAAATTCAATTATACAGCAGTTGACGAACATTACCAGAACGAAAAAGATGTGGCCAATACCTATATACTTAGCAATGGACATATATCGGTGACATTGTATTATCAACCGGTTATTAGTTCTTATTGCTTTGAAAATGGAGTCACCTTGTACAGAACGACAACTCAGAAAGGCTACTATACCCCGGATTTTATATTGAAGTTTGCGTTTTCTGAACACGATGAGGAATATGTGATACTTGATGCGAAATTTTCATCCAGACAAAACATCCGTGATCACCATTTGCCAGAAGTTATTCGCAAATACTCTCGTGAAATAAGCTCAGCTGCCGAAGTTCAGTTTCCAAAAATGGTATGGATTTTACAAGGCAGAGTGAACAGCAGCGAAAATGCGATATGGAGATATCACAATTCACCGCTAAGCACAGTATATCATCCAAGTATTTCGTACGGTATTGTTTCTGTCAATACTGCAGTTGAAGTCAAACAACGGTTGTGGAATGAGATACGAAACAACATTTCTCTTTTATAATAACTGATATAGTGTAAAAATCTGTACCTCACATACTTTCCCTATTGATAGCATCCCTTGATAGCTTTTTGATAGTAGAAAATCGGATACCCCCATAGGATTGGGATAACAGGTATCAAATCAAGCTAAATGGAATCAAACGGTCTATACAAAAAAGGTTAGATTTCGTTTCTACTTAGCAAATTCGAATAAGCGACAAGGCCTTATCCGTCGGATAAGGCCTTGCTTTATTCACAATTTCAGTATTATAATTATCTAACAATCTCACGAAAGGACTGTCTGACATGTCAAAAAAGGTTCTTATCATTTCCTCCAGCCTGCGCGGCGGGAGCAATTCCGAGTGCCTTGCCATGGAGTGCGAGCGCGGCGCAAAGGACGCCGGGCACGATGTGCAGTTCATTTCCCTCAAGGGCAAGGAGCTGAAGTTCTGCATCGGCTGCCTCAGCTGTCAGGAAACCGGAAAATGCGTCCTCAAGGACGACGCCGCGGACATCATGGCCGCCGTGTACAGCGCCGAGGTCATAGTCTTCGCAACGCCGATCTATTACTACGAAATGTGCGGCCAGCTGAAAACGCTGCTCGACCGCATGAACCCGCTCTTCCCGTCGGATTACAAATTCCGGGATATCTACATGATCGCGACGGCGGAGGAGGACGAGCCGACCACCTTTGATAAGGCCTACAACGGTCTGCTCGGCTGGGTGGACTGCTTTGAAAAAGCGAGCCTCAAGGGCATCGTCACCGGCGGTGGGATAGGCGGAGTGAACGCCGCGCCCAAGCACGCCGACGTGATGAAAAAGACATACGAGCTTGGAAACAAACTGTAATATCAGGAGTTCAATAACAATGACGAAAATAGTACAGACAGCAGGCAGGAACGCACTCGGCGAATTTGCCCCGGAATTTGCACACTACAATGACGATGTTCTCTTCGGCGAGAACTGGAACAATCAGGATATCGACGTAAAGACGCGCAGCATCATCACGGTCGTTGCGCTCATGGCGCAGGGCATCACCGATTCTTCCCTCAAGTTCCATCTCCAGAACGCAAAGGCACACGGCGTCACGCAGAAAGAGATCGCCGCGATCATCACCCACGCGGCGTTCTACGCCGGCTGGCCGAAAGGCTGGGCTGTCTTCAACCTCGCGAAAGAGGTATGGGAGCCGGGCGAGGGCGACCTGCCCTATGAGGACGAGGCCATGCGCGCACACGCTAAGTCCATGGTGTTCCCGATCGGTCAGCCCAACACCGCCTTTGCGCAGTACTTCATCGGCAACAGCTATCTTGCTCCCGTCTCCACCTCGCAGGTCGGCATCTTCAACGTGACCTTTGAGCCGGGCTGCCGCAACAACTGGCACATCCATCACGCCAAGCAGGGCGGCGGTCAGATCCTCGTCTGCGTCGCAGGCCGCGGCTATTATCAGGAAGAGGGCAAGGATGCCGTCGAAATGAAGCCGGGCGACGTGGTCAACATCCCGGCCGGAGTCAAGCACTGGCACGGCGCCGCGCCCGACAGCTGGTTCAGCCATCTCGCAGTTGAGGTCCCCGGCGTCGAGGGCTCCAACGAATGGCTCGAGCCCGTCGGTGATGATGTATACGGCAAGCTTAAATAAAGCTTTTCAAACGCGCGGGAATATGATATGCTTTCAAGGCTAAGTATAATACACCTATATGTGGAGGTAAATTATGAGTCTTGACAGACGTCCCGATTCCATGGAAAGGATCACCACTCCCGAGCAGGCACAGGCCTTTATCGACGAGCAGCTCAAAGAGCTGCGCGAGCAGATAGGCGATAAGAAAGTTCTCCTCGCCCTCTCCGGCGGCGTTGACTCCTCCGTCGTTGCAGCGCTGCTCATCAAGGCCATCGGCCAGCAGCTCGTCTGCGTCCACGTCAACCACGGTCTCCTGCGCAAGGGCGAGCCCGAGCAGGTCATCGAGGTCTTCCGCAACCAGATGAACGCAAACCTCATCTATGTCGACGCGACCGACCGCTTCCTCGATAAGCTCGCCGGGGTCACCGATCCCGAGCAGAAGCGCAAGATTATCGGCAATGAGTTCATCGAGGTCTTTGCCGAGGAAGCGCGCAAGCTTGACAGCATAGAGTTTCTCGCGCAGGGCACCATCTGGCCCGATATTCTCGAGAGCGAGCGCGGCATCAAGGCGCACCACAATGCGGGCGGTCTCCCGGAGGACATGCAGTTCAAGCTCGTCGAGCCGGTGAAGATCCTCTTCAAGGACGAAGTGCGCATTGTCGGCAAGCAGCTCGGCCTGCCCGACGGCATGGTGTTCCGTCAGCCGTTCCCCGGCCCCGGTCTCGGCGTCCGCTGCCCCGGCGCCATCACGCGCGACCGTCTCGAAGCCGTCCGCGAGTCCGACGCGATCCTCCGCGAAGAGTTTGCAAAGCACGGCCTTGAGGGCAAGGTCTGGCAGTATTTCACCGTCGTGCCCGACTTCAAGTCCACCGGCGTGAAGAACGGCCAGCGTGCTTTCGAGTGGTCGGTCATCATCCGCGCCGTGAACACCACCGACGCCATGAGCGCCACCGTTGAGAACATCCCGTTCGACCTCATGTGCCACCTCGTGCACCGCATCACCCATGAGGTGCCTGGCGTGAACCGCGTCCTGTACGACTTCACCCCGAAGCCCACCGGCACGATAGAATTCGAATAAGCCTATAAACGCTGCAGATGCTTTGCGTCTGCGGCGTTGTTTATTCTCACATTTTCGTCATATGTAACATATTCACATCCGGTTTTTGGGCAAAAAGCATAAATAACGTGCAGATTTAATTTTCACCGCCGCACGCATTCTGTGATACTGCCAATTGAATCCAGCAGCATTTCTTGATATTATGTGCTCGCATAGAGGGTGATCGGAAAATCCCGCCGTTTCTCTTATGGTGGCCGCGGACGGCTATGTATAATCGCCGCCGGCTGCCAAAAAATAATATGAAAAGACTTTCCCTCTGCGCAGCGTTTCCCATAAAATTTTTAAGGAGGTACAGTAATGGACGAAAGAAAAACCGCCCCGGCAACCGAGCAGGAGCTCGCCACCATGGACGCCTATTGGCGCGCCGCGAACTATCTGTCCGCCTGCCAGCTCTATCTGCTGGATGATCCGCTTCTCCAGAAGCCGCTCACCGAGGAGAGCATCAAGAAAAAGATCGTCGGCCACTGGGGTACCGTTCCCGGCCAGAACTTCATTTACACTCACCTCAACCGCGTTATAAAGAAATACGACCTCGATATGATCTATGTCTCCGGTCCGGGTCACGGCGGCAACGCCATGGTCGCGCAGGACTGGCTCGACGGCAGCTATCAGGAGGTCTACCCCAACATCTCCCGCGACAAGGAGGGCATGCAGAAGCTCTTCAAGCAGTTCTCTTTCCCCGGCGGCATCCCGTCCCACGTCGCGCCTGAGACTCCGGGCTCGATCAATGAGGGCGGCGAGCTCGGATATTCGCTCGCACACTCTTTCGGCGCCGTCACCGATAACCCCGGCCTGATCGCCGCCTGTGTCGTGGGCGACGGCGAGGCCGAGACCGGCCCGCTTGCCACCTCATGGCACCTCAACAAGTTCATTAACGCCAGGACCGACGGCGCGGTGCTCCCGATCCTGCACCTCAACGGCTATAAGATCGCGAACCCCACGCTCTTCGCCCGCATCTCCCATGAGGAGCTGGAGGACTTCTTCCGCGGCTGCGGCTGGGAGCCGCATTTCGTCGAGGGCAAGGATCCCGCCGTCATGCACCGCCTCATGGCCGACACGCTCGATGAGTGCATCGAGGAGATCCTCGCTTTCCAGAAAGACGCACGCGAGAACGGCAGCACCGTCCGCCCGCGCTGGCCGATGATCGTCCTGCGCAGCCCCAAGGGCTGGACAGGTCCGGCATATGTCGATGGTCTCAAGGTCGAGGACTACTGGCGCGCGCATCAGGTGCCCATCCAGCCCGACTCCCCCGAGCATATCCGTCAGATCGAAGAGTGGCTGAAGTCCTACCGCCCCGAGGAGCTGTTCGATGAAAACGGCGTCCCCGTGCAGGAGCTGCTCGACTTCCCGCCCAAGGGCACGCGCCGCATGGGTGCGAACCTGCACGCCAACGGCGGCCTGCTGCTGAAGGATCTGCGCATGCCGGACTTCCGCGAATACGGCGTGGACGTCAGCTACCCCGGCGCTGTCGAGGCGCAGGACATGTCCGTGCTCGGCACTTTCGTGCGCGATATCTACAAGCTCAATGAAAAGGAGCGCAGCTTCCGCTCCTTCGGCCCGGACGAAACTACCTCCAACCGCCTCTCCGCGGTCTTCGAGGAGACCGACAGAGCATGGGACGGCGAAGCCTACGACACCGACGACCATCTCGCCCCAGACGGCAGAGTCATGGACTCCATGCTCTCCGAGCACGTCTGCGAGGGTCTGCTCGAGGGCTACCTGCTGACCGGCCGCCACGGCTTCTTCAACAGCTATGAGGCTTTCATCCGCATCGTCGACTCCATGTTCTCCCAGCACGCCAAGTGGCTCAAGGTCTGCAACCAGCTGCCCTGGCGCCAGAAGATCGCGTCGCTCAACTACGTGCTCGCATCGAACGTATGGCAGCAGGACCACAACGGCTTCACGCATCAGGACCCCGGCTTCCTCGACCATGTCGCGAACAAGAAAGCCGACGTCGTCCGCCTCTACCTGCCCCCGGATGCAAACTGCCTGCTCAGCTGCTTTGACCACTGCATCCGCTCCAGAAACTATGTCAACGTGATCGTCGCATCCAAGCACCCGCGCCCCCAGTGGCTGACCATGGAGCAGGCCGTCAAGCACTGTACGCAGGGCATCGGCATCTGGCAGTGGGCGTCCACCGACAAGGGCGAGGAGCCCGATATCGTCATGGCCTGCTGCGGCGATACCCCGACGCTTGAGACTCTCGCCGCCGTCACCATCCTGCGCGATGCTTTCCCTGAGCTGCGCATCCGCGTCGTCAACGTCGTTGACCTCATGCGTCTGCAGAGCAACGAGCAGCACCCGCACGGCCTGTCTCAGGTCGAGTATGACTCGCTCTTCACCAAGGATAAACCCATCATCTTCGCTTTCCACGGCTATCCCAGCCTGATCCACGAGATGACCTACAAGCGCCACAACAAGAACATCCACGTGCGCGGCTACATCGAAGAGGGCACGATCACCACGCCCTTTGACATGCGAGTGCTCAACCGCCTTGACCGCTTCGATCTGGTCATGTCCGCCGTGTACAACCTGCCGCAGCTCGGCAACCGCGGCGCATACCTCATCCAGCAGATGAAGGATAAGCTCATCGAGCACAAGCAGTATATCGCGGAGCACGGCCTTGACCTGCCCGAAGTCGCCGAATGGAAATGGAGCGACTGAACAAATAACCGCATATGATCATAAGTCCCGGACGGCGAACGCCGTCCGGGATTTGTCTGTATCCAATCAAAAAACACTGTCTTTTTCACGGTGCATATGTTACAATTGAGACAATACACAAAAACACCGGAGGCAGCCATGAACCAGAGCGATGAAAGGAAGGACAACATTCAGCGCGTCATTGAGACTGCGCTGGATATGTTCATGGAAAACGGCATTGCCGCGACCAGCATGAACCAGATCGCACGGAAAGTAAACCTCTCTCAGATGTCCCTGTACCGCTACTTCGGCAATAAGGAGGAACTCATCCTCCGGATATGGAAATACGCGCTGACGGAGTTTTACAGGTATTTTTACGAAAGGTACACCGGGGATGAGAATGCGGCAACGGGCTACGAGCGTTTTGTGGCCTGCATGAGGGCTTACTATTCCCTGTATGAGGAGTTCCCGAACTGGTATAAATACACGCATGAGATGTTCACCTACCGCTTCAGCCAGGACGGAGGCACCGGCCAAGGGATGAACAACGTCTTCTGGAACCATTATGACAAAGAGATTCCGATCCCGGCGCTCAAGGCGCTCAAGGACGGCGTAGAGGACGGCTCCATAAGGAAAGATATCAACATCTATGCCATTTATCAGATCCTTCTCAACGCTTTCACCGGTGTCACTCTGTACGAAAACATTTCCTTCGGCGTCGCCCCGGAGGCCATCGTGCATATGACCGCTTCTCTCATATCAAAATATATAAAAAGCGAACAGTAAGTTTGTTAAAAAATACGAAATCTTCCTTGAATCAGAAATATACGAGATTTATGTAACTTTTGATACAGAACTCAGCCGGATGTCTGATAAAATATAGACATCATGTCGCTGCTTGTCGCGTTCTGATATTTTTTTAACGTCATATGTTAATATGCTTAACATCTGTTAGATACAGTAACCATCGCAAAGAACGAGGTGTGACAACATATGCAGTGTACAAAAGAAGTGATCTCCATTCTCCCGTTCTGGCCGTCCCTGTCGGAGCAGCAGAAGCAGCAGTTCGAGTCAGGTCTGCTGTATAAGCGCTGCCGTGCCGGGGAGCCCCTCACCTTTTCCGGCGAGAAAAAGGACGGGATGCTGATAGTCTTGCACGGCGTTATCCGGGTCTATATGGTCTCCGGCACCGGCAGAGAAGTGACGATCCTCATCATGCGCCCCGGCGATGTGTTCAACATACTCACTGCCGACTGTGCCCGTCCCGGGGATATAATGCCGCAGCTTCAGGCAATGAGCGACGCCGCCGTCGCTTATATACGCCGCGCGGAGCTTTCGCGTCTGGCATACGGCTGCCCGGCAGCAGCGGAGTATATTATTGAGACGTCCTCCCGCAACGCTCAGGACATTCTGAATAACATTAATGAATATTTCTTCTGTCCCCTGCGCTCGAAGATCGCCGGATTCCTGCTGAAAATATCCGTGCAGCAGAACGGGGACTGCGCCCTTATCACCCATGAGGGCATTGCAAACCACCTCGGCACTACCAGAGAGGTCGTCAGCCGCGAGATAAACTACCTGCGGCACACGGGACTCATCAGGTCCGGCCGCGGCAGGATCACCCTGCTTGACCGTGCGGGGCTGAGAACTCTCGCAGGCCGCTCCGGTGAGGAGTAAATACCCGGCGTCCCCCCCCCCGCATTTATTCTGTACATTTCATTGCGCTGCAATGAAAACACATAAAATCAAATTTTGGGAGGAACAGTCATGTATTACAGCAACGGCAACTACGAAGCATTCGCACGCCCCGAGAAGCCCGAAGGAATCGAAAAGAAGCATGCCGTGATAATCGGCGGCGGCCTTGCCGGTCTTTCGGCGGCCTGCTTCCTCGTCCGCGACGCCCAGATGCCCGGCGAGAACATCACCGTCATGGAGGATATGCCCGTAGCCGGCGGCGCCTGCGACGGTATCCTGAACATCGACAAGGGCTTTATCATCCGCGGCGGCCGCGAGATGGAGAACCACTTTGAGTGCCTCTGGGATCTGTTCAGAAGCATCCCTTCTATCGAGACTGAGGGCGTATCTGTTCTGGATGAATATTACTGGCTCAACAAGCACGACCCCAACTATTCCCTCTGCCGTGTGACCGAGAAGCGCGGCAAGGACGCCCATACCGACGGCGAGTTCGGCCTGTCCGACGCCGCCTGCATGGAGATAATGAAGCTCTTCTTTATGAAGGATGAGGACCTTTACGGCAAGGCCATCAATGAGATATGGACCGACGAAGTATTCAACTCCAACTTCTGGACCTACTGGCGCACGATGTTCGCTTTCAAGGATGAGCACAGCGCGCTCGAAGTCAAGAAGTACGTCCACCGCTTCATCCATCATATCGGCGGTCTGCCCACGCTCAAGGCGCTGAAGTTCACAAAGTATAACCAGTATGAGTCCATGATCCTCCCGATGATAAAGTACCTGCGCGGTCACGGCGTGAAGTTCATGTTCAGCACCACCGGCACCAACGTTATTTTCGACATCAATCATGCCCGCAAGGTCGCCACAAAGATAGAGTATCTTGAGAAGGGCGAGCCCAAGTCCATGGACATTGACGAGAACACCCTCGTGTTCTTCACCAACGGCTCCAACTGCTCCAACGCCACTATCGGCGACCATCACACCGCCCCCGGCTTTGACACCTCCGTCGGCGACAGCTGGAAGATGTGGCAGAACATCGCCCGTCAGGATCCCAGCTTCGGCCATCCCGATGAGTTCCTCAAGGATCCTGAGCTCACGCAGTGGGAGTCCGCAACGCTCACCACGCTCGACGAAGAGATCATCCCCTACATGGAGGCTATCTGCAAGCGCGACGTCAGAAGCGGCAAGGTCGCGACCGGCGGCATCGTCACGGCGCGTGACTCCGGCTGGCTCATGAGCTGGACCGTCAACCGTCAGCCGCACTTCAAGGTGCAGCCCAAGGATCAGTGCGTCGTCTGGATATACGGCCTGTACACCAGCCGCATGGGCGACTATGTCAAGAAGCGCATGCGCGACTGCACCGGCGAAGAGATCGCCCGCGAGTGGCTGTACCATATCGGCGTGCCCGTGGAGCGCATCGACGAGCTGGCCGCAAAGAGCTGCAACTGCGTGCCTGTTATGATGCCCAGAGTCACCACCTACTTCATCTGCCGCAAAAAGGGCGACCGCCCCGACGTCGTCCCCAACGGCGTTGTCAACTTCGCTTTCCTCGGCAACCATGCCGAGACCTTCCGCGACACCGTGTTCACTACCGAGTACTCTGTGCGTACCGCGATGGAAGCCGTATACACGCTCTGTCATGTTGACCGCGGCGTGCCCGAGGTGTTCAACTCCGTCTATGACGTGCGCGTCCTCATGCAGAGCACGAAGAAGCTCATGGACGGCCGCCGTCTGACCGACATGAAGCTGCCTCTGCCCAAGTTCATCACGAAGCCCGTCATCCGCGCAATACTCAAGAAAGTCGACAAGACCGAGATCGGCACGCTCCTGCGCCGCTACGACATGGTCGACTTCGACCTCTAAAGTCCTCCCGCCGGTTTCCCCCGGTTTAATTTCCATTACCCTTGCATAAGAAATGGGTGCAGCCCTCCAATCCGGAGGGTCTGCACCTGTTTTTTATTTATGAGCAGGGTTCTTGATTTTTGTGGCCGGGAACATTATCCATTTATCATCCGTCTAAGGCATAAGGACATATATGACGAAAGACGATACCCGATATTAAACTAAAGGAGGTTCAATTCACATGAGTAAAAAGAAAACACTGACGGTCGTTTTTGCGGTTCTGGTCTGCATCCTTATCGGCGGCGCTGTGCTGCGGCAGTATAAGCGCGCCAACACCACGGAGTGCATCTTAAAGGGGACGATCACCAGCATTGAGGATAATGTTTTCACGGTCGTGCCCGACACTTCAAATCTGAACGCCATGGGGCCGACATACCTCACGCATGCGGATTCCCTATCGTTCCGCCCGAACGGCAAAACCAAGGTATACGGCAGGTATGGCATGACTGAGGTCGACATCAGCGAGCTGCACGTCGGCGATTATGTTCAGGTCCGGTTCCACGCCCCGATCCATGGTGAATATGACGGCCGTGTTTTTACGATGGACGAGATCAAGTACCAGATCAAAAGTACATAAACAAACACCGGTCGTGCTGCGCTTTGCAGCACGACCGGTGTTTTTTATTCGCCCGCAGGGCGGATCAATTATTCTGTTCTCTCGTCGCCCCAGAAGAACAGCGCGACCGTGCCGGGGCCGGTGTGCGCGCCGATGGTGGTGCCGACGTGGTTTATCTCGACCTTGCCGTTGAGCTTCGGGAAGCGCGCCTCGACGAGGTCGGCAACCGCTCTCGCGTCATCGTAGCAGGCGGAGTTCGAGATGTAGCACTTGCCGCTGTAGTCAAGGCCATCCTGCGCGTGCTCTTCCATGCGCGCGACGATCTCCTTGATGACCTTCTTCTTGGTGCGGATCTTGCTGCGCGGGATGAGGTGGCCGCCGTTATCCATGTTGAGCAGGGGGCAGATCTCAAGCAGGCCGCCGAACACTGCCGCCGCCTTGGAGATGCGCCCGCCGCGGACGTAGCTGGAAAGGTCGGTGGAGAAGAACCAGTGGTGCAGGTGCAGTCTGTTCTCCTCTATCCATGCTGCAAGCTCCTCTGCGCTGAGACCCTCGTCGCGCTTGGTCGCGGCGGTGTCCATCAGCAGGCCGTAACCGGAGGACGCACCGAGAGAATCGACGATGTAGACCTTCCTGTCGGGGAAGCGCTCCTGCACGATAAGCGCGGCGTTGCGCGCGGAGTTGATGGTGCCGGATATGCCGGAGGACAGGCAGACATGCACGATGTCCAGTCCTTTCTCAAGAAACTGCGTGAAGTAGGTCACGTACTCGGATATGTTGACCTGCGAGGTGCGGGTGTCCGCGCCCTTTGCCATTCTTGCGTAGAACTCCTCAAAGGACATGCTCACGCCGAGGTCGTCCATGTATTCCTGACCGTCTATCGCGTAATGAAAGCAGACGTAATGAATGTCGCGCTCCTCGAAATGCTCCTTCGTGAGGTCAGCCGTGGAGCAGCAGCTAAGAATATAATCAGCCATTGTTGTTCTCCTTCCTCTATACCGCAGCCGGGTGCAAAACGGTATATTATTTTATTACATCATACCGTCAAAGCCTCTTTGGTGCAAGCTACGCTTTCTCCGCCCGGCTCTACACCTGCGCGCCATGCCTTAAATGCAGGTAGAGCGCCCCGCGGGGCGCTCTACCGACAGTAGAATCATTCTTTTTTTCTGTGCAGTCTCGGCAGTGTGCCGGGTTTGATGCGGATATTACAGCTGAGAAACACGATCATCAGCGCCGGTATCGCGATTAGGAACAGCTGCCACGGCTTCTGCGGCAGCAGCACATACAGCAGGAAGAAAATACTCAGCACGAATGCCGCTATCACAAACTGCAGATACTTCGTCCGCTTGAACACGCACAGCAGCACCATATACGTCAGCAGCGACACCGTCAGCGCCACGGCGAACACCGGCCACCACAGCGTCCCCAGCAGCCAGAGCACCACGAACGCCGTCAGCGACATCGTCCATATCCCGAGGATCGCTATCGCGATGATTATATCTACGCTGTACTTCGGCGCTTCCTCCTCGGGCTTCTCCTCCTTCGGCGGCTCCCAGCCGTCATGCGAGGACAGGAGATAATCCACCGTTACGCCGAACAGCTCCGCCATCTCGCTGAGCACGTATGCGTCCGGTATCGCCTCGCCGCGCTCCCATTTCGATACGGATTTATCGGAATAATTGAGCTTTGCGCCGAGCTCGGCCTGGGTCATCCCCGCCTTGGTACGCTCATTTATGATATTGCTTGCGGTGACAAGCTTAAGTTCTGTAAGCTCTATCATTGCTTCTCCTGTTCCAAGCTCCGGCCTGCCGCTGCAGTCGCGCTCTGGCAGCAGGAGCTTTCTTATTTATAACTGAGCTGGGGCTTATAAAACTCGAAGATGACGCCGTCGCGTCCTTTCTCGTTCTTGGGCTCGTGAGAGGTCCAGCCGATGTTCATCGCGCCGAGCGCCATGGACAGGCGCACCGGGAACGGCCTGCGGCCTATGCGGTAGGCGATGAACTGCGGGCGGGAGATGAAGTTCATCAGGCAGTTGCCGAGGATGAATGCCGCGGGCTTGCTGACCTCACCCTTGTAGTTCTTCGGCGGCTGCGCGAGCTGGCCGCGAACAAGGTCCTTCGCGTGGAAGCGGAACCATCCCATTATCATGGGGTTGAAGCTCTCGACGCACACCTCGCCTCTGTAATCCGACAGGAGCGCGTAAGTCTTTCTGCACAGCTCAAGGTTGCGCCGGCCATTCTTCAGCTCGACTATAAGCGGGCCGCGCCCTTTTATAACGTCGAGCACCTCAGAGAACAGCGGGATGCGGTTATTCGTGCCGCACAGCCCGAGTGCACGCAGCTCGTCATAGCTCTTCTCGTCGACGCGGGCATGTACCCCGCAGACGCGGTCGAGCGTATCGTCATGGAAGACGACGACCTGACCATCCTTACTCAGCTGCACGTCAAGCTCGATGCCGTAGCCTGCCTTTGCGGCAAGCCTGAACGCCTCGAGCGAATTTTCCGGCACGCTCATGTCGCGGCTGTGCAGACCGCGGTGCGCAAAGTTGCGCCCCATGAACGGAGCCTTCTGCCGCTTCGTCGCCCTGCCCGGTGCGAGCAGGAACAGCGGCACTGCCGCCGCGGCCGCAGCAAGGCCGATCTTCCCCATGTTTTCGGATAAGCAATTCTTCATAGCAATAAACACCTCGCTTTAATTTATTGAGCAGTCGGCGCTCCGGTTCAGTCCCCGGAATCCAGCGCCTCGATACCGACAACGTTTGCGACCTTCTTTGCCTTGATGTTCTTGACAAGGCTGATGAACACGATCGCACTGAGCGTGGTCATGACACATGCGTATATGGGCAGCGCTCTCCATGCGCCGGTCATGTCGAACAGGAAGCCGAGCAGGATAGGCGTCACTGTCTGGGCAGACATGCTCGCGGTGTAGTAGTACCCGGTGAACTTGCCGATCTTCTTCGACGAGCACAGCTCGACGACCATCGGGAACGAGCAGTTGTGTACCAGCGCCATGCCGAAGCCCTTGATCGCCCACACTGCGTAGAGCGCGGCAGGGAAAGCATATTCGCCGTGCGCGCCGACTGCGACGCCGGTCGGCGTCACGAAAGACATGAACACCAGCGCGACAAAGGTGATGAGCAGGCCGCAGGAGATAGTCCACTTGCGGCCGATCTTCTCGGCGATGCCGCCGGCGATCGCAAAGCCGATGACCGATGCAAGGCCGCCAGCGATGGTGAGCACCATCGTGGCGCTCGATGCGGAGTTGAGGTAATAGATAACGTAGTTGCCGATATAGGTGCCTATCGCGTTATCTGACATGAACCACAGGAATTCCGCGCCGAGTATCGCAAGCAGCATGCGCTTGTTGGCCTTGGACATGGGCTTGTCGTCATCGATCGGGGTCTCGACCGCGGCGAGACGCTCGCCCTCGGCCATCTCGTCCTTCATCTCTTCGGCGATCTTGTTTTCTTTTATCGTGAAGAACAGAACCAGCGCTGAAATGACCATCAGCACCGACGCGATGATGAACGGCAGCTCGATTATCCAGACCTTTCTGGCCTCATCAGCGG
>CAVFGM010000176.1:0-2279 GCA_963621955.1 Bacteroidaceae bacterium | reverse complement strand
ACGTTCATCTCAAGGCGCTTCTTCTCCTCGTCAAGGATGATCTCGACATTATCCTCGCACTCGGGATTGTCCTTGCGGAAAGCCGCAAGCATTGCCTGCTTGATTTTTTCGTACATATAGCCGCGGGGAATGCCCTTTTCTTTTTCAATATCTTCGATTGCTTCAAAAAATTCAGCGTTCATTTTATTCTCTCCATTCAAACTTTATACGTCTTATATTGATACATGCAGCTTCACGAGCGCGATCTGGCTCTTATCGAAGCTGACCTCGTTTTTACCCGCAGTTACTGTCACTCTTCCGTTATCGTACCCGGAGAGCGCACCGACATAGACCTTGCAGCCGTTCACCGGCTGGTAGAGCCTGACCTCGACCTCGCTGCCCATAAACTGCTCAAAATCTCCCGGACGCTTCAGCTCGCGCTCGGCACCGGCAGAGCCGACCTCGAAAACATAGCTGTCAGGAATGGGATCGGCCTCGTCCAGGATCGGGTCGAGCCTGCGGCTGATGCGCTCGCAGTCGTCGATACCGACGCCGCCGTCCTTATCGATAAATATGCGCAGGAACCAGCTTCCGGCCTCGCGGACATATTCAACGTCCCAAAGGCTGCATCCTTCCTCCTCGACCACGGGCTTTGCAAGCTCCGTGACCTTGTCTGTGATCTTACTCATATTCCGCTCACTTTCAATCCGCCCGGCAGAAGCATTGCCGGTGCAAAAGTTTCGTAAAAAAGAGTGGGCTGGAACCCACTCTGACTAAAACCTGATACTTACCTTAGTAATAATATCACGTTGCCGCCTACATTGCAAGCCTTTTTTACGATTATCCCGCCGCAAAAAGAATGCGCGGGCTGTAATCGTCCGCGCATGTATTATTTAATATTCAAAATCCGGAAAGTAATGACCGTAAAACTCCTCATAGCAGAGCCCGTTTTCCATGATAAAGGTCGCGACCTCCTTGCCGACATAGCGGTAATGCCACGGCTCATCCCAGCCGGTGAGGAGCAGCTTGCGCGTCGGGTAGCGCTTTATGAAGCCATACTCAGCACAGTGCTCATCAAGCCACGTGAAAAGCTCTTGGTTCATCTCGCTGTACACAAGTCTCGAACGGTTCTGGTCAAAGATATCAATTGCAACACCGAGCTGGTGTTCGCTGCTGCCCGGGTACATAACTATCGTCTTGGCCTTTTCGACCGCCTCCTGATACTGGGGATCGAGATAGTCGTCGGACAGCCCCATCTCATAAGCGATCTGGCTCGCCTTGGAGTTGAACAGATGCGTCTGGAAGCTATACTCTCTGAACGCCGCGCCGATGAAATACTCAAAGCCCGCATCCTCTATTGCGTCGAGAAACGCATCAAGCTCATCCATATACTCGGTGCTGTACATCATATAGCGCGTCCGGCTTATTTTTGCTATGTCCGGCTTGTACGCGGATGACAGGAGGCTGTTTTCCCTGACCATCCAGAGGCAATGGTTCTTTTCAAAATCATCTGTGGTGAGCTTCGGCCAGATATCCACAGTCGGCTCCGGCGTCTCAGTCGCGCTCAGGTCGGTAAAATTCATGCTGTCCGTTCTGACAAAAGCATCCTCGGCTCCGCCGAAGATAACGTTGGTGCTGCTTTCCATTCTGGATACGACTATCGTATAAAGCACAAGGCACAGTCCAAGCATAGTTATGATCCACATTGTTTTCTTCTTCATTCTCGCACTGTCCTTTCTTTCAAAATTGGCAACATCTTGTGCCTGTCAATGGATTATAGCACCAATTTGCTGCAAATTCAAGTCTGCAGGCGGTATGTGTCCTCCACCGCGTCTCCCTGCTATTGAAACAGCGCCGCGGTTATGGTAAAATTATTTAAGTATTCCGCCGCAAAAGGAGCGTGTCTGCCTTGAAGCTGAGCATTATAGTCCCCGTATACAACACCGCCGAATATCTGCCGAAGTGCCTTGGCTCTGTCATCTGTCCCGGAATTGATGACTATGAAATAATCATTGTGAACGATGGCTCCACCGATTCCTCAAAGGCCGTTGCAGAAAGTTATGTTAACCAGCGTCCCGAGCTTATCCGTCTCATCACCACAGAGAACGGCGGACTCGGTCAGGCACGCAATGTCGGCATAGAGAATGCGCATGGGGAGTATCTGCTTTTCCTTGACAGCGACGATTCGCTCGCTCGCAATGCTGTGCCGGAGATCATGGAAACGCTGCGGCAGGACTATGATATTTTTATATACGACTTTGTGTTTGTGAACCCCGACGGCGCCGTTCTGAGCACTGAAC
>CAVFGM010000175.1:0-2089 GCA_963621955.1 Bacteroidaceae bacterium | reverse complement strand
CGCAGACGGGCTGACGCCCGTCAAGGCGAAAAGGACAAAAAGCGCCGAAAAGACATGCTGTCAGGCGTGTGGGTCCTTGTCAACTGATGGCACGTGAACCCAAGTATAAGCGCACACATGGAGGAACTCTATGAAAAACCGTGCAGCAAGAATCGTGATCGCAATAATATTCCTCGCGGGATTTATGTTCTATACCTACCGGCAGGAGGGCATCCATTCCCATAGTGTGGACGTCGAGTCCTGGGGTCCTGCCGGCGGACTCAAGCCTGAGGGCTATTCCTCGGACGGCACTATCGATGACGCCGCCGCACCGGAAGATGCGGAGCCGACGCCCGAAGCAACGCCGGAGCCCACCGCCGATCCGAACTCACCTGAGGCGAAAGCCGCGGCGCTGGGGCTTCCCGCCCCGCCGGATATCGACGTTAACAGCTGGGAGTTCATGCTTGTAAACGGCGATAATTCGATAGACCAGTATGAACCGGAGCAGCTTGCTTACCTTAACCAGACTGCCAGCGAGACGGATATCCAGACCAGCTATAACGCTAACCGCTGTGCGGTGGATGAGCGCATCGCCCAGCCGCTGCTCGATATGGCGCTCGGCTGCAAGGAAGCGGGACTGCCTGTGTTCCTCTCCTCGGGCTACCGCAGCTATTCCGAGCAGGCCGCGAACTTCACGCGCGTGTGCAACAATAACGGCGTGAGCGACGGCAAGGATTCAAACGGTCATTATATCACCATGCCCGCCGGGTGCAGCGAGCACCAGTCCGGGCTTGCCTGCGATATAACCGACGTTTATCGTGAGATCAAAAACTCCGAGATCGAGAACACCGATACCTATAAGTGGCTGCTTGAGCACTGCGCGGAGTACGGCTTCATCCACCGCTTCCCCTCCGGCAAGGAGGATGTGACCGGCGTCATGTATGAGCCGTTCCATTTCCGCTATGTCGGCGTTGAGGCTGCACAGTATATCGAGCAGAACGGTCTCTGCTTTGAGGAGTTCATAGCGCTCTATACGGACTGAGTCTGTCTGCTGCCGCGCTTTACGCTTCCCCGGATCATTATGACATGGGAGATATATGATGAAAGTCAGAAAAATATGTTTCACACTGGCGGTGCTGATGCTCGCGTCGGTATTTGCCGCGGGCTGCGGCCAGAACGCCGCGGAACCGGCAGTCAGCCCTGCCGCTGAGGAAACGCAGGTCTCCCCGGAGCCGGAGGCTCAGGCTGAGGAGAAAGAACTGCCCCCGCCGCCGGATATCGATATCGACAGCTGGGAGTATTTGTATGCGGGCGTCGTCTGCGGCGTCAGCAGGTATGAACCGGAGGATGTGCTGAACATAGAGGGTCAGCAGCTTGACGGCCGTGTGATATCTGCCGCGCAGGCTTTTCTTGATGCCGCGCGCGCCGAGGGCTACGAGGTCTGGATATCCGTCGGATACAGGAACTTCGAGTATACGAGCTACTGGTTTGAGCATGCCATGGTCGAGTACGGCAGTGCATATGCGGCTTCTCAGGCCGATTATGTATTCCCGGCCGGGTGCTCCGAGCATTCTACCGGCCTTGCCATAGACATAACCGATGAGCCTTATTTCATGGCGAATTACAATAATCTGCACGATGAGACGGTCGAGGAGACCGAGGTCTACAAGTGGATGGCGGAGCACTGTGCGGAGTATGGCTTCATCGTGCGCTACCCCGAGGGTAAGGAGGACTATTATGTGAAGGCCTGCTACCCCGGACACTTCCGCTATGTCGGAGTTGAGGCGGCGGAGTACATCATGGAAAACGACCTCTGCTTTGAGGAATTCCTGAACCTGTACCCGGAGAAGAAGCTGAATATCACTTTCGGCCCGGAGACCTGAGGGATATATTATAAATAGTAAGCGGAGAGACGGAAACAGAAAGTGTATCAGATAAGCTTTCTCAGTGTTTCACTGCAGGTCACTCCGTGGGCATACTTTCTGTATGAACAGAAAGTATGCAAAGAATCACAAAAGGGGCGGGGATTGCGATTTCCCCGCCCCTTTTGAAACCCCACCCTTGAACCGCCAAAGAGGAACCGTGCGCGGTTCCCCTCGTATAATGAAGT
>CAVFGM010000174.1:0-5420 GCA_963621955.1 Bacteroidaceae bacterium | reverse complement strand
GAGTCGTGAGCTATCTCGTTTACATAGTCGAGGATGCCGTTTTCGTATACATATTCGGTAACATCGAACTTGTTGCCGTTCTGATTGCGGAAGCGGAAGGTCACTCCCGCGTTCACGACGGCCTGCCGGTGCAGGATGTCTCTGAAAAATTCCTCTGGAATGTCGATATCCGTAAAGACCTCAAGGTCTGGCCGCCATTTTATGGTCGTGCCGGTCTTTTTCCGGTCGGCGGGGCTGACCGTGAGCTCCTGTCCCTTCTTGCCGACGACCTTGCCCTTTTTGAAGTGCAGCTCGTATTTGTTGCCGTCGCGCCAGACCGTAACGTCCATGTACTCGGACGAGTACTGCGTCGCGCAGGAGCCGAGACCGTTCAGGCCGAGGGAATACTCGTAGTTCTCGCCCTCGTTGTTGGCGTACTTGCCGCCGGCGTACAGCTCGCAGAAAACAAGCTCCCAGTTGTAGCGCTTCTCGTTCGGGTTCCAGTCGAGCGGGCAGCCGCGTCCAAAGTCCGCGACCTCTATTGACTTGTCCTTGAAGTAGGTGAGAGTGATAAGATTGCCGTAGCCCTCTCTCGCCTCGTCGATGGCGTTTGAGATGATCTCAAATACGGCGTGTTCGCAGCCATCCAGCCCGTCCGAGCCGAATATGACTCCCGGGCGTTTTCTTACTCTGTCCGCGCCCTTGAGCTGGGATATGCTGTCGTTTCCGTATTGCGGTGAAGTGCTGCTCATAAATGCTTGACCTTTCGGGTACGCACGCGGTGAACGCTGCGTACAATAACAATATGATAAACCTACGGGCATACGCCCCTCTATTTTAACTCATATAGTATAACACATTTCCAACATTTTTCAAGCGAAACGCGTGCCGAAAAAGCGCAAAAGGCGGGCTGCATCAGCAGCCCGCCCCGCGCCGGATATTTTCTTTTTACGGGAAAACTCTCCGCACGCTTGACATTTTCCCATTTTGGATGTATCCATATATTAAACAATATACGGTCATATATCCTGCGGCTTTCTCTGTCTGTTCCGCCGGGAATCTGTCTGCTTCTATTATCTCCGATGCGTGCCGCGTATACTCATACAAAAAATGGAACTGAAAGGGTCATGGTATAAATATGGAAACCGCCTCTCTTATCTTTACGGCCATCGCACTTGTGCTGTCCGTCGTCGTTGTCATAAAGCTGCTTGCCGCTCCCGTGAAGCTCGTGTTCAAAATTCTTATAAACGCCGTTTCCGGCTTTCTGCTTCTTATTATCGCCAATTTCATAAGCGGCTTTTTTGATTTTTCGCTGCCCATTAATTTTCTCAACTGCCTTATCTCCGGCGTGTTCGGAATCCCCGGCGTCGCGTTTCTGATCGTTCTGAAGCTGTTCTTCTAAAGCAAAACCACCCCGATCATATACGCCGTTACTGCGGCGATGCTCGCGCTTATCAGGCGCCCTGTCAGATGCAGGGCGCCTTTTATTTTGCTCCCCGCCAGCACGGCCAGCGTCTGGAAGTGTACCGACAGCCCGCCCCAGCCGAGCACGCCCGCCGCGAGCGCGAGGTTGTGCGGCGTGAGGTCAAGCCCCGCCATCGCTCCCGCGGCGCTGCCCAGCTCCAATACGCCCGTCAGCAGCGCGCGGGAAAAGTGCAGCTCCCAGCCGAGATGTGATGATAAAAAGCCGCAGGCGAGGGAGAACAGCCCATTTGCGTCGAGTAAGCTTACTATCACCGAGAAGCACAGCACAAAGCCGCATACGTTCAGTATCGATGCTACTGCCTGCTTCACCGCCTCCGCCAGCACCGCGCCCGTGTCGGCGCTCTCCAGCAGCACCGGCTGCGCCTCACCGCAGAAGCTGCGGCTTCTGAAAAACAGTCCTGTCACGAGCGCCGAGAAAATATGTACCGCGTAGAGCAGCAGCCCGATCTTTACCGAGCCGAACACCCCGCTGCCCACAGCACCTATGATGAACGCGGGACCGGAGTTGTTGCAGAAGCCGAGGATCCGCTCTCCCTCGCTTGCCGTTATGGAGCCCTGCCTTTCCATGTCCGCGATGTACGCCGCGCCGAGCGGATAGCCGCCTGTCAGCCCGATGAGCAGTGCCGACGCTCCCGCCCCGCTTATTCCGTAAAGTTTTGACGCAAACGGAGCGAAGACTTTTCCCAATATCCCCGGCAGCCCGAGGCGGTTGAGGAGTATCGACAGCACGAAGAACGGAAACAGCGCCGGGATTATCATCCTCCCGCACAGCTCCAATGCATTGAGGCAGGCTGCTGCCGCCTCCTTTGCCGAGAATATCAGCGCCGCCATCGCGCACAGCGCCGCGGCTGCAGCAAGCTTTCTGTTCATCGCGCCATCCCTCCCTTGTCCATGTATCATGCTATGTTTCGCGGCATAGATTTATACAGATCGGATAGGAGGTGCTGCCCGTGAAAAAGCTGCGGGAGCTCCCGTATGAGCTGGCAGATAAGCTGGAGCTGCCGGAGGATGTGCTGCTTGGCTCCGCTAAGCTGACCGTTACGGGCGGCAGGAGCGCCGTTATAGAAAATCACCGCGGCGTGCTCGAGTATACTGCCGAGCGCATCGTCGTCGCCGTGCCGCGCGGCAAAGTCTGCCTTGACGGCACTGGGCTGTGCCTGAAAGCCATGAATAAGAATGAGCTGCTGGTGGGCGGACGCATCAGGAATATCGAGTGGGGTTAGCTTATGAACAGGATCGTTGAGCAAATAATGGGGCGTGTCAGGGTAGAGGTGTTCGGCGCATTTCCCGAGAGTCTTCTCAATGCCTCCGCCCTGAGCGCTTTGGAGCTGTGGGAGCTTGAGTGCGTCAATGAGAACACCCTGCGCTTCAATGCTCATGAGTGTGACCTTGCAAAGCTGCGCGAGCTTGCGCGTGCCTGCTCCTGCGAAATGACCGTTCTTGAGAGCCGCGGCGGCAGCGAGAACCGGCGCTTTGCGCGGCGGCGCGTGTGGCTGCTTATCACGGCGGCAGTGCTCGCGGCGGCCTTTCTTGTCTCCACGCTCTTTGTCTGGGATATCGATGTGCGCGGCAATAAGCGCCTGAGCCGCGCGGAGATAATGCGCGCGCTTGAGGACTGCGGCCTCGGCTGCGGCAGCTTCTGGCCGTCCTTGTCCTCGGATATGATCCGGAGCAAAATGCTTCTGCGCCTGCCGCAGCTCGGATGGATGAGCGTCAATGTTTGCTCCTCCCGCGCCATCGTCCTCATCGAGGAGCGCGAGGAGAAGCCCGTTATTTATAACGAAGCGGGCGCTGCCGACATCGCCGCCTCAAAATCCGGCATCATCCGCCGCGTGTCGGTCCTGCGCGGCAGGGCGCTCGTCGAGCCGGGGCAGGCCGTGACCGCGGGGGAGACTCTTGTCACCGGTAGCCTTGAGAGCCTTGCCGGGGAGCCGCGCACTGTCTATGCGCGAGCTACCGTCATGGCCGATACCTGGGCGGAGCTCAACGCCGTCTGCCCCGAGACTGGGCAGCTTAAGCAGCCAAAGGGCGTCATGCACAGCCGCTTCGCGATCATTTTTGGAAAAAGACGCGTAAATTTATATTTAAGCAGTGGAAAAGCTATTGACGGATGTGATAAAATCGTTGCAGAATATACACTTGGGGCAGAGGGACTTTTCGCCCTGCCGCTGCGCATCGTGAAGGAGAGCTATGTTCCTTACGAGCTTTCTGAGGGAGCGGGCTATGACGCCGGCGCTATGAAGCTGCATCTCTCCGCGCTTCTCAATGCCGGGACGGATGGGCAGGTACTCCAGCAGAGCTTCACCGAGGATAGTGCTGATGGCCTGTTTGTCGTCACGATCCGCGCGCACTGCCTCGAAAATATAGCCGTTGACCGCAATCGTAATTATGAAGAAGCGGAATGAAAGGAAAAAGATGATAGACAAAACCATAGAAGTCGAAAGAATGGAGCATGTCATCAGCGTGTTCGGTTCCTTTGACCAGAACCTGCGCATTATTGAAAACGAACTGAGCGTCAAGGTGCTTGACCGTGATAATATGATCCATATCTGCGGCGAGGAGGAGAGCGTCATGCTTGCCGAAAAGGCCATCAACGGCCTGCTCACCCTTGCCGCAAAGGGAGAGAATATCGATGCGCAGAACGTCCGCTATATCCTCAAGCTCGTCTCCGAGGGAAAGGAGACTAAGATAAACGAGCTTGCCGGGGATGTTGTCTGCATCACGGCCAAGGGTAAGCCCATCAAACCCAAGACGCTTGGCCAGAAAGCGTACTGCGACGCTATCGCGAAAAACACCATCACCCTCGGCATCGGCCCCGCCGGTACCGGCAAGACCTATCTTGCAGTCGCCGCCGCCGTTGCGGCTTTCCGTGCCGAAGAGGTCAACCGCATCATCCTCACCCGTCCCGCCGTTGAAGCGGGGGAGCGCCTCGGCTTCCTGCCCGGCGACCTGCAGAGCAAGGTCGACCCGTACCTGCGCCCGCTGTATGATGCGCTGTTCGATATGCTCGGCGCCGATACCTATCAGAAATATCTTGAGCGCGGCAATATCGAGGTCGCACCCCTTGCCTACATGCGCGGCAGAACTCTGGACGACAGCTTCATCATCCTTGATGAGGCGCAGAACACCTCCCGTGAGCAGATGAAAATGTTCCTCACCCGTATCGGCTTCGGCTCCAAGGTCGTCATCACCGGCGACATTACGCAGATCGACCTGCCGGAGGATAAGACCAGCGGCCTCAAGGTCGCCATGAAGGTGCTCGACGGTATTGAGGATATCGCCATCTGCCAGCTCACCGGGTCGGACGTTGTCCGTCACCGCCTTGTTCAGAAGATCATCGAAGCCTATGAAGTGTACGATAAGAAAAACCCGGCGGAGCCGCCTGTCAGAAAGCTGCCGCCGAAAAAATTCAAGAGGAGCTGAGCCGGAACATGGAGCATGAAATTTATGTGAGCCGCGAGGTGACCGGTCTTGGCCATAATGAGTCAGCCGGCTACATCAAAAAAGCGGTGAATATGGCGCTCGACGCCGAGGGAGTGGATGTGCCCTGCATTGTCAGCGTTATGTTAACCGATGACGACGGGATACACGCCGTGAACAAGGAGTTCCGCGATGTTGACCGGGCCACAGATGTTCTCAGCTTCCCGCAGAATGAGCTTGAACCGGGGCATTTTGACGCCGAAATGTGCGAGCGTGACCCGGAGACGGGACATGTTCTCCTCGGCGATATGATGATCTCTGTGCCCCGCTGCGAGGCACAGGGCGAGGAGTTCGGCCACGGCTATAAAAGAGAGCTCATGTACCTCACGGTACACTCGATCCTCCACCTGCTGGGCTATGACCATGTGGACGAGGGCGAGATGAAAAAGCAGATGAGAGCCCGCGAAAAGTTCATAATGGGCGACGATACCATCAATTGACAAGAGCACACACGCCTGGGCAGCGTGTCTTTTCGG
>CAVFGM010000173.1:0-5047 GCA_963621955.1 Bacteroidaceae bacterium | reverse complement strand
GACTCAGGCTGTCAGCGGTGTCGTAAATCGTGAAGCTGCTCGTATAACCCAGATTCTCCGCGCCGCGGCGCAGGATGCGCACACAGGCGGAATGGAAAGTGCAGGCCCAGATATCCTGCGCCTGTTCGCCGAGCATACTTTCAAGGCGCGCCTTGAGTTCATCGGCCGCCTTGTTCGTAAAGGTTATTGCAAGGATGCGCCACGGGTCGACCGGGTCGAGCGCGGCGAGACGGCGAGCTCTGTCGCCCCCTGCTCTGAGGATCTCAAGCTGCTCCTCGTCAGCATCCTCAGGTATCTCGTCACTGTCACCGGCTCTGCCGTAACGCAGAAGATTTGCAACGCGGTTTATAAGCACGGTGGTCTTTCCGCTGCCTGCACCCGCGAGTATCAGCAGCGGCCCCTCAGTCGCTAAAACGGCCTCCTGCTGCATGGGGTTCAGGTTCTGGAAATCACCGCGCACAACGGCTTTGCGCGCTTCTATGTAGTTTTTTTCAAAATCAGTCATCATGTGTCCGATTTTATCACAAGCGCGCCCCACATTCAATGGGTTAAATGACGATTGCCAAGACATTTATCCGCGCCGTCACGCCCATATTGTTTGACATTTGCCCTGCGGGATAGTACTATGTAACGGTACATATTCCATTCCGGAGACGATTTTACCGTATGAGAAATTTCTTCAGGCAGCTGTGGGAGAAGATGAACGAGCCAAAGATCGAGCGCGTTCTCGTTATACTTCTGCCCTGCCTTTCAGTTATAATTGCGGGACTTATACTTTTCCCCCGTCTGCGCTATTATTCCGCGCAGCGCACGGAGCCGACACCGACTGAAGCCGTGACTGCGTCCGCATTCGACGCGCCCGCCGATCAGGAAGCCGCTGTGCTCCCCTCCTCCGAGGTTCAGCCCACGCCCCCCGTGCAGACGCCGCAGCCGACGCCTGAGCCGGTCTATTCCCTTGAGCGCGGCTGGATAGAGGAGTACGGCAAGCTATATAACTACGACGCTTTCGGCAGGATGCGCACGGGCTTGCAGCAGGTCGACGGCAAGCTTTACTATTTCGGTCAGGACGGAGCAAAGGCGAGCGCCCTCGGCATTGACGTATCCTTTTACAACAAGGGTATCAACTGGCCGGCCGTAAAGGCACAGGGCATTGACTTTGCTATACTCCGCGCCGGCGGCCGCGGCTGGGAGACGGGGCTCATCTATCCCGACTCCTGCTTCGCCCAGAACCTGCGCAACGCAAAAAAGGCCGGGATCGACCTCGGCGTGTATTTTTACTCAACAGCCGTGACAGCCAAGGAGGCCGTGGATGAGGCGAACTTCGTCCTGAGCTGCCTTAACGGCACAGAGCTTGAGTACCCGATATTCTTCGATATAGAGCAGTCGGGCGACTATCCCAAGGGGCGCTGCGACAGGCTCAGCAAGGCTGCGCGCGACGAGATAATCGCCGCCTTCTGCAATCGCATCAGAGACGCTGGTTATAAGACCGGAGTTTATTCCGGGCTCTATTTCTTTGAGGAGCACGTCGCTTACAGCTCGATAGAGCCGCACATGATATGGCTGGCAAACTACACCCGCGGCGGGCGTCTGCCGAACTTCAGCGGGCGCTACGATATCTGGCAGTTTACAGAGAAAGGTACAGTCAACGGCATACGCGGTATCGTCGACATGAACGTGATATTTTGAAAACCGGAGGGAATTATTCCCTCCGGTCTTTTCAGATTATAGTCTATTCACCTATTCAAGCTTTTCACGCAGGAGCTCCACTGCGCGGCGCTCAAGGCGGGATATCTGCACCTGCGAGACGTGCATGACCTTTGCGCAGTTCTGCTGCGTCATGCCGTGGTAAAAGCGCAGGGCTATCACCTGCCGTTCACGCTCCGGCAGCGTCTCGATCGCCGCGCGCAGCGCGACATATTCAACAAGCTTGTCCTCCGCGCCGTAATCGCCGAGGACGAGCTCAAGCGTGAAGCCGTCCTCGCCCGTCTCGCGCTGGATGCTGTCGGCGGGTCCCGTCGCCGTTTCGGCAAAGGCAATGTCCTCAGGCGCGATGCCAGTCTCGCGCGAAAGCTCCGACATCGTCGGCTCGCGCCCTATGCGCTGCTCAAGCTTTATGCGCGCCTGACGTATCTTCGCGGCCTGCTCCTTAATGCCGCGGCTCACCTTGACCGTCCCGTCATCGCGCAGAAAACGGCGTATCTCGCCGGATATCTTCGGCACAGCGTAGGTGGAAAAGCGCGTGCCGTAGCCCTCGTCGAAGCCGTCTATCGCTTTCAGGAAGCCGACGCAGCCGAGCTGGTACAGATCGTCCGGGTCGACGCCGCGCCCGAAGAAACGGCGCGCGACGCTCCAGATAAGCCCGGAGTTTTCCTCGACCAGCCGCTCCGCCGCATCACGGTCACCCTGCTTTGCAAGGCGTATCGCGTCGTAGATATCCCCGCTCATCGCTGGCTCATCCGGGGGCATATGTATTTCTGCATGGTGACGGTCGTGCCCCTGCCGGGGGTCGAGCGCACACGTAGCTTGTCCATGAAGCTGCCCATTATCGTAAAGCCCATGCCGCTTCTGTCCTCGCCGCCGGTGCTGTATAGCGGCTCCATCGCCTTATCGACGTTTTCAATACCGCGCCCCCAGTCGCGCACGGATATCTCCAGCGTGCTGCCGCCGAGTATGCGCAGGCGCATACTGACACGGCCTATCGTATCGGGGTAAGCATGGACGATGGCGTTCGTCACCGCCTCGGAAACGGCCGTGCGTATATCCCCGAGTTCCTCCATGTTCGGGTCGAGCTGCGCTGCAAACGCGGCGGCCGCGGCACGGGCAAAGCCCTCATTGCTGCTTCTGCTCGGAAACTCAAGCTTTATGTAGTTTGTCTCGTTCATTGTCTTTCCTCTCCTCCTCAGCGCCCCAGTGCGACCGGGACGAGCCGGTCTATGCCTGAGGCGTCTATCACCCGCTGCGGCTGGCGCGCGGGGTTTTCGATCCACGCCCTGCCGCCGAGGTTCTTCATTCTTCTGCTCACCCGGATTATCACCGCGATCCCGGAGGAGTCCATAAAGCTCAGCCCCGACATGTCCAATGCGCAGTCGCGCGGCAGGTATTCGTCAAGCAGCTCGTCAATGGTGTGTATCGCGCAGCGCGCGGCGTGGTGATCGAGCTCCCCGGTGAGGTACACCGTGAGCCGTCCCGCGCTGAAAGCCGTGCTTATGTTCATTGCCTTTCTCTCCCTTAAACAAAAATGACACCGCATATCGCTATGCGGTGTCATTGTATAACTTTGTATATGCAATTACGGTCGAAGCCTGTCAGCGGAACACGGATTTATTTGCCGAGGTGCTCAAGGCTGAGTTTGAGGTTTTCGATCAGCGCTTCGAGCTTTGCCTTCTTGTCGCGCTCCATGTTAACGACATTCTCCGGTGCGCGGGAGATGAACTTCTCGTTCGCGAGCTTTGCGTTCTGACCCTCAAGCTGCTTTTCGGCATTGGCAAGCTCCTTGAGAATACGTGCCTTTTCTTTCTCGAGGTCGACAAGCTCTGCCATCGGCATGAACATACGGGCATTGTCGGTAACGACGGAGACCATGCCGTCGGCACTCTCGGGAGCGGCGTCCTGCACGCTGATATCGCTCGCATAAGCGAGTTTGCAGATATAGCTGCGTCCGGCCTCGAAAGCGGCCTTTTTATCGGTGGCAATGATGAGATGCGCCTTTCTGGACGGGGGCACGTTCATCTCGCTGCGGCGGGCACGGACTGCCTTGATAGCAGCCATGACCATCTCGAAGTTCTGCTCATCCTCGGGGAAGCTCAGCTTCTCGCTGTACTCGGGATAGCGCTCGACCATCAGCGCCTCGCCCTCGTGCGGCAGCGCCTGCCATATCTCCTCGGAGATGAACGGCATAAACGGGTGGACAAGCTTGAGTATTTCGGTCAGCACATAGAGCAGGACCTTCTGCGCAGCGATCTTGGACTCCTCGTCCTCGCCGTTGAGGCGGGGCTTGGTCAGCTCTATATACCAGTCGCAGTAGCTGTCCCAGATGAAGTCGTATATTTTGCCGGCGGCGACTCCCAGCTCGTAGTTATCCATATTGTCGCAGACTTCGCGAATAACGCTGTTGAGCTTGGAGAGTATCCATTTATCTTCGATCTCGAGCTTTTCGGGCAGCTCGTTGCGGTCGATGGTGAGGTTCATCATCACAAAGCGCGAAGCGTTCCAGAGCTTGTTGCAGAAGTTGCGCATGGCCTCGCACTTCTCAACGTAGAAGCGCATGTCGTTTCCGGGGGAGTTGCCGGTGATGAGGTTGAAGCGCAGCGCGTCCGCGCCGTAGGTCTCGACCATTTCAAGCGGGTCTATGCCGTTGCCGAGAGATTTGGACATCTTGCGTCCCTGACTGTCGCGCACAAGACCGTGGATAAAGACAGTCTTGAACGGCTCCTCCTTCATCTGCTCCATGCCAGAGAAGATCATTCTCGCGACCCAGAAGAAGATGATATCATAGCCCGTGACCATGACGCTCGTGGGGTACCAGTAGTTGAGGTCGTCGGTCTTTTCCGGCCAGCCCATCGTGGAGAACGGCCAGAGCGCAGAGCTGAACCAGGTGTCGAGCACGTCCTCATCGCGGGTGATGTTCTTGCTGTGGCAGCACTCGCACTCAGTCGCATCCTCGCGGGAGACGGTGATATGTCCGCAGTCGGCACAGTACCATGCGGGTATCTGATGACCCCACCAGAGCTGGCGGGAGATGCACCAGTCATGGACATTCTCCATCCAGTTGAGATAGGTCTTTGTGAAACGCTCGGGCACGAACTTGATGCGCCCGTCCTTGACGACGTTTATCGCTTCCTTGGCAAGCGGAGCCATCTTGACGAACCACTGGGGGCTCGTGAGCGGCTCAACGACAGTACCGCAGCGGTAGCAGCAGCCGACATTGTGGCTGTACGGCTCGACCTTGACAAGGTAGCCCTGCTCTTCGAGGTCGGCAACGATGGCCTTTCTCGCCTCGTAGCGGTCCATGCCGTTATACTTGCCGCCGTTTATGATCTTCGCATCC
>CAVFGM010000172.1:0-7998 GCA_963621955.1 Bacteroidaceae bacterium | reverse complement strand
TTCTGCTGGTTCTGTGATATAATCTTGGCAGTCCATAGTGATTGCCCTCCCTTGGCAGATGTTGTGTGCAAACTTCATTCTACCATGCTGGGAAAATCACTATGGATTTTTTCTTAGGTGTCCAACTTCATTATGCAATCAACCTTCTCTTTTTTCTTACAAAAACTCTAAAATCTCATGCGGCTATTTTATTATGCAGCAAAGGCGTGGGCACCACGCCGCCCACGCCTCTACTGCTATTTTTTCGTTTCGCTCTACCCCAACTATTGACACAGAGCCTAATATAAAGCCCCGGAGCCCGTGACAATCACGGGCTCCGGGGCATATTTCAGTTTTCACGCAAAGAGCCTATTTGTCAAGATAATTCTTGACCAGCTCCTGCATAAGCTCGTCCCTGTCGATGCGGCAGATGAGCGTTCTGGCGTTGTTGTAGTTGGTGATATAGGTAGGATCCTCCGAGAGAATGTAGCCGACGATTTGATTTATGGGGTTATATCCCTTCACCATGAGGGAGTTATACACGGACGATAAAATCTCTCTCATCTCGGTCTTACTGTCCAGCGCTGTAAACTTACGGGTTGAATCTTCCATGATTTCCCCTCCTTTTCTCTTCTTTCTTGACTACATTATAACAGAAAACGCAATCAAGTAAAGTCGAAAGCGGGCGAAAATTCGTTAAGAATTATTAAACTTTCGCGTCGGAACGTCAAAACTATACTCTGAAGCCAGATAACAGAGCAGCAGGGGAGCTTGAGGGGGAGCGCAGCGGCGACACGGTAGTGAATGACATGCCGGGGGCATGTCAGAGCCGTGACGTGACCGAGCCGCAGCGAGACAGGCCCGCCTCAAATTGGATAATTGGGCGCGCCGCGTGTGTACCGCGGCGCGCCTGTTATGCTTTGATGACTTATCTGATGAATGCGCCGAACTTTTCTTCCAGCGCCTTGAGCACGGCCTTGACCGTCTCGTCCGCGTGCTCGACAGTCAGAGTCTGATCGTCGGAGCGCATCGTCAGCGAGAATGCGACGGACTTCTTGCCCTCGATTATATGGTGGCCGGTGTACACGTCAAAGAGCGTGCAGTCCTTGAGGTACTGACCGCCGGAGGCGAGGATGCAGTCACTCAGATCGCCGACGGGGATGGACGCGTCGCAGACAACGGCGATGTCGCGCGTGACGGACGGGAAACGCGGCAACGGCTTGTAGACAGGAGTTGCGCCCTTGACGGAGTAGAGAGCGTCAAAGCTCAGCTCCGCGCAGTAAAGCTCGGCATCCACGCCGTAGTTTGCGGCGACTGCGGGATGGATCTGGCCGAACACGCCGATATAGGTATCGCCGACATAGACCTTTGCGCAGCGGCCGGGATGGTAAGAGGCGTTCTCTTTCTCGGCAGCGAAGCGGGGCTTTGCAGCGCCGAGGTCGCTTATCAGCGTCTCGACCCAGCCCTTGACGGTGAAGAAGTCAACATCCGCACCGTATGCGCCGAGGGAGACTATCTTCGGCTCGTCCGCCGTGCCGTCGGGGCGCTTGAAGTATACTCTGCCGATCTCGTAGAGATAAGCGGCCTTGTTGCGGTAATTGTAGTTGCGGGTGAGTATCTCCAGCATCGAGGGGAGGACGGTCGTGCGCATGATGGAGGTATCCTCACCGAGGGGGTTGAGGATGCGGAGGCTGTCGCGCAGCGGGGAATCAGCGGGCATGCGGATCTTGTCATAGTAGCTGGGGCTTATGAACGAGTAGGTGATGATCTCATCCAGACCCATGCTGCGGCAGACCTGACCGACCTCGCGCTCGCACTGCTGCACCTCGCTGAAGCCGCCGCTCGTGGTGGCGCTGCCGGCAAACTGCGTGGGTATCTCATTGTAGCCGTAGAAGCGGGCGACCTCTTCGGCGATGTCGGAGTAATGCGACACGTCGCCGCGCCAGGAGGGAACATGGATAATGTCGCCCTCGAGGGTGAAGCCGAGGCGGATGAGGATATCGCGCATCGTGGCCTCGTCTATATCGGTGCCGAGCAGGGCATTTATCTTATCCGGCTCGAGCTTTACATCGGTGTGCGGCAGGGGCTTGGGGATAACGTCGATTATCCCGTCGACGACCTCGCCCGCGCCGAGCAGCTCTATAAGCTCGCAGGCGCGCTGTACGGCATCATAGGTGTTGTAGACGTCCAGACCCTTTTCATAGCGGGAGGAGGCGTCGGTGCGCATGCCGAGGGCAGTCGCGGTGCGGCGGATGGAGGTGCCGTTGAAGTTTGCGCTCTCGAAGAGCACCATTGCCGTGTCGCCGACGATCTCGCTGTTCTCGCCGCCCATAACGCCAGCGACCGCGACGGGCTTCTCAGTGTCGCAGATGCAGAGCATGGAGGGGGTCAGCGCACGGGCAGCGCCGTCGAGCGTGCGGATGCTCTCACCCTCGCGGGCAAGGCGGACATGGATCTCATGGTCCTTGACGCAGCTGAAGTCGAAGGCGTGCATCGGCTGGCCGTACTCCATCATGACGTAGTTTGTGATATCGACGATGTTGTTTATCGGGCGCATACCGGCGTTGCGGATACGCTCGCGCATCCATGCGGGGGATGGAGCAATTTTGACGTTCTTGACCATGCGCGCGGTGTAGCGCGGGCAGAGCTCCGGCTCCTCGATGATGATCTTTGCCATGTCGTTTATATTGCCGCCGGCGGACGCATTGACAACGGGGGTGTGCAGCTTGAGGGGCTTCTTGAAAGTAACGGAGGCCTCGCGCGCAAGACCGATCATGCACAGGCAGTCAGGGCGGTTCGGAGTGATCTCATAATCAACGACGTGATCGTCCAGCCCGAGCAGGACGGCGACGTCGTCACCGGGCTTGCAGTCCTCGTTGAGGATGAGGATGCCGTCGGTGATGCAGTGGGGGAATTCCTCCTGCTTTGCGCGCAGGTCGTCAAGCGTGCAGACGTGGTTCTTAGCCGTGTCGTAGGCAACAAGGTCGCCCTCATGCAGGTTCATGCACTCGGTCTCGGCGCTGACAGACTCAGCACCGGTATTGAGCGAAAGCGCGTATCTGGAATAGCCGACGGTCTCGACGTGCTCGACCTGAGCGGCAATGACCTTGCCGAATATCCTGTCACCGGCCTTTATGTCGGCTGCGATGGAGGGCTTTGCCGGATCGATGGGATGATAGTCGCCGAGGATAGCGGCGGGAGTGATGACGGCGTAGGGGAAGTCATGCGTCGTCATGCCCAGTTCCTTGAGCGAGCAGAGCATGCCGTTGGAGGGGACGCCGCGCAGCTTGCCCTTGGTGATCTTGACGCCGCCGGGCAGCAGGGAGTTGTGCAGCGCGACGGGGACGATATCGCCCTCATGGATGTTCCATGCACCGGTGCATATCTGCACAGGCTCGCTCTCGCCGACGTCTATCTGGGTGACGAGCATATGGTCGGAATTGGGGTGCTTCTCGATGGAGACGATGCGCCCGACCTTCACGCCGTGCATGGTCTTGCTGAGATCGTCCGTGACCTCGACCTTGGAGCCGGAGACCGTCATGGCCTCGCCGAAGGTATGGTCGTCATATTCTTCAAGGCTGAGATCGACGAACTCGTTCAGCCATTTTCTTGACATCTTCATATATCATTTACCTCCCTGATCAGAACTGTTCGAGGAATCTGACATCGTTCTCGAATATCAGACGCATATCGGTGATCTTGTACTCGCCGAGAGCAAGGCGCTCAAGTCCCATGCCGAATGCCCAGCCGGAGTACACGTCCGGGTCGATGCCGCAGCCCTCGAGCACCTTGGGGTGAACCATGCCCGCGCCGAGGACTTCTATCCAGCCCTCGCCCTTGCAGGTCGGGCAGCCCTTGCCGCCGCACTTGTGGCACTGGATGTCCAGCTCGCAGCTCGGCTCGGTGAACGGGAAGTGATGCGGGCGGAAGCGCGTGACCGTGCCCTTGCCGTATATCTTCTCAACGACGAGGTTCAGTGTCGCCTTGAGGTCTGCCATGGTTATGCCCTTGTCGATGACCATGCCCTCGATCTGGTGGAACATGGGGGAGTGCGTCGCGTCGACCTCGTCCTTGCGGTAGACTCTGCCGGGGGCGATGATGCGGATAGGCGGCTGGCGCGTCTCCATTGCGTGTATCTGCATCGGGGAGGTCTGCGTGCGCAGGAGTATTTTCCCATCCTCGGTGAAGTAGAAAGTGTCCGTCCAGTCACGGGAGGGGTGGCCTTCGTCAATGTTCAGCTTCGTGAAGTTATACTCCGCAAGCTCGACCTCGGGGCCGTCGAGTATCTCAAAGCCCATGCCGATGAATATATCCTTGAGCTGGTCAAGGACGTTGTACATCGGGTGCTTGTGCCCCATGCGGATATCCTTGCCCGGCAGCGTCACGTCGACGGCTTCGCTCTCGAGCTTGAGCTCCATCATTGCGGAAGAAAGCTCCTCGCGGCGCTTGTCTATCGCCTCTTCGATCTCGCTCCTGAGCTGATTGGCCAGCTGACCCATTGCGGGGCGCTCCTCAGCCGATAGGCTGCCCATCTGGCGCAGTATCGCCGTCAGCTCGCCCTTTTTGCCGAGGTACCTGACGCGCATCGCCTCAAGGCGCTCCGCGCTGTCGCAGTCAAGAATTTCTTTTACCGATGACTCTCTGAGCTTCTGCATTAATTCTTTCATTTGCCAACTTCTCCTGTAAAAAAATAAAGCCCTCGTCCCTCCGTAACCAAGGGACGAAAGCATGGCTTCCGCGGTACCACCCACGTTCGGCTCTGATGAGCCGCTCTTTAAGGCGCTTAACGCGCGCCGCACGCCGGGGATTGGCCGGAGCTCACGGGCGAACCAAACGCGCGCGGCCTATGGAGGCTTGCAGCCGGTGACCCCCACTCTCTGACAGGTGCATCCGCGTTATTTTCCCGTTCAACGCTGTAACACATAGAATTTATCACAGCCTGACGATTTTTGCAAGACCTATTTGACTATTCTTTCGTTGGTGATTATAATTGAACAAGCCGCATAAGGTTTAGCATAATTGATTTCGGAGGTCAACGGATGACTATGAAACGAGTATGCCTGCCTCTGCTGGCGATCGTGTGCCTGCTGCTCACCGGCTGCGCAGGCCGCGAGGTAGAAAAAGCCTACGCCGGGTTTTCTGAGCGCGTGAACGCGGCGCAGACGCTCTCATTCACTGCGAACGTGCGCGCCGAGTATGAGCACAAGACGGCGAAGTTTACCCTGAGCTATACGGAGGACAGCAGCGGCGGCGCTGTGACGGTCTTGGCACCGGAGCTTATCGCGGGAGTTACTGCGCGCGTCGAGCCGGGGAGCACCGTTCTGCAGTATGACGGCGTCGTGCTCGATACCGGGTCGCTTGATTCATTTGGGCTCTCGCCCATGTCGTCGCTGCCGGTGCTGGTGCAGGCGATGAGGAGCGGACACCTTGACTCCTACGGTGAGGAGGACGGACTGTACGTCTGCCGCCTTGAGCCGAACGATGAGTACCGCGTCGCGGTCTGGTTCGAGCCCGATGGGATGATACCGCAGCGCGCCGAGCTTGGAAGCGGCGGGCGCGTCACGGTCATTGCCGAGATAAGCGGCTGGACGGTGGGCACGTCTGCCGCGGAGACCGAAACGGAATAATATTGAAAGGCAAAGAGAAATAAATGAATGATCTGCAGAAGAGAAGCTGGGCTGAAATAAGCCTCGAGAATATCCGCCATAACTATAACGCGATACGCGCGTCGCTCCCGGAGGGCTGCCGCTTCCTCGGCGTCGTGAAGGCCGACGCCTACGGGCACGGCGCAGTGCAGGTGTCGCATCTGCTGCAGGACTGCGGCGCGGACTACCTGGCGGTGTCCTGCCTTGATGAAGCGCTTGAGCTTCGCCGCGGCGGGATAACCATGCCCATCCTCATTCTCGGCCATACGCCGCCGGAGTATACGAGCGTGCTGATCGAGAACCGCATCACCCAGACGGTGAGCTGCTACGCCAAGGCGCTGGAGTATTCCACCGCGGCGACGGCGCTCGGTGCTGCGCTGAAGATACACATAAAGCTCGATACCGGCATGTCCCGCCTCGGCTTCCTCTGTGCGGGCGAGTATTTCGACGAGGGTGTGCAGAACGTGATCGACGCCTGCCGTCTGCCCGGCCTTGAGCCCGAGGGCGTGTACACGCACTTTGCCGTCTCCGATGAGGAGGGCGAGGATAACGAGCAGTACACCCGCGAGCAGTTCTCCCTTTTCCTCGCGGTCATTGACGCCGTGCGCGAGCGGGGCGGCGTGGAGTTCAGAATACGCCACTGCGCGAACAGCGGCGCGGTCGTGAACTATCCGGAGATGGCGCTCGACATGGTGCGCCCCGGCCTGCTGCTCTAC
This sequence comes from Bacteroidaceae bacterium, assembly GCA_963621955.1. Classification (GTDB taxonomy): domain Bacteria; phylum Bacillota; class Clostridia; order Oscillospirales; family Oscillospiraceae; genus Limivicinus. The sequence continues at coordinate 1,658 of CAVFGM010000172.1, read as the reverse complement.
GGCTACGGGGATAATACAGGCCGCCTCGGTCTGCGAGCGTGCATGCGCCTTGTCACGACCGTCAGCACCATCAAGCTCTATGAGCCGGGCACCTGCGTGAGCTACGGCCGGCGCTTCACTACCGAGCGGCGCACACGCATGGGGGTGCTCGCCATCGGCTATGCCGACGGTCTGCCGCGCCTTATCTCCAACAAGTGCAGCTTTGCCGCGCGCGGGGGCTTTGCCCCGCAGCGGGGGAGCATATGCATGGACATGTGCATGATCGACCTGACCGATCTGCCGGAGGTCGACGTCGGCAGCGAGGTCGAGATATTCGGCGAGACAAACGATATATACAAGCTCTCCGCCGCGGCGCAGACCATACCGTATGAGCTCCTCTGCGCGGTATCCAAGCGCGTACCGAGAGTGTATAAGTAAAAAGAAAACGGCGCACTGCAATATATCTGCAGTGCGCCGAATATTTTTGCCCGATCGGATCATTCCGCGCTTGCGGCTGCCGGGTTTTCGTGTATCATAATGTGCTTTATATCCGGGTACCTGTGCTCGACGGCGTTATGTACCCGCTCGGCGATGCTGTGCGCGTCAGAAAGCGTCATGCTGCCGTCGACGCTTATTTCGGCGTCGATATATACCTTGCTGCCGAACTTGCGCGTGCGCAGCGTGTCAAGGCTCACTACGCCGTCCTGCGCGCGGATGAAGTCACCGAGGCTCTTCTCGTAGCTGTCGCCGCAGGCGGTGTCGAGCATCTTGTCGGCAGCATCTTTCAGAATGTCATATGCGACTTTGAGGATGCACAGGCATATCGCGACGCAGGCAACCGGCTCCAGCACCGGCACGCCGAGCATTGCCCCGCCTATGCCGATGAGCGAGCCGACGGACGAGAGCGCGTCGGAGCGGTGGTGCCACGCATCGGCCATAAAAGCGGATGAATTGAGTTTCTCAGCGTAGTGCCGGGTGTACCAGAACATACACTCCTTGACGACTATGGACACGATGGCAGCCGCGAGAGCTATCCCGCCGGGCACGGCGAGGTCTTCATAGTGCCCTGCGATGATCTTCTGCAAGCCGCCCCAGCCGATGCCGAGGCCGGTCGCGAGCAGGATAACGCCGAGCGCGGTGGATGCGAGGCATTCGAGCCTGTCATGCCCGTAGGGGTGATCCCTGTCAGGCCCCTTCTGGGCAAGCTTCACGCCGATAAAGGCGATAAAGGTCGCGAACACATCGGACAGCGAATGCACCGCGTCCGACACCATTGCGCCGGAGTGCCCGGCAATGCCCGCATAGAGCTTGAAAGCAACGAGCAGTATGTTTCCTATGACGCCGACGGCGGTCAGCCGCGCGACGATTTTCTTTTCAGACATGACAGATCCCCTCCACGGTATAATATGCACTTCACGAGCCGAGGGGAATAAAAAATACAGTCTCCTCGGAACATACTACTGTCCCGCAGAGACTGTCTGTCTTCTCTGCTGCCGCCTTGCGGCGACCCGGCTGGCGGATATGACCGCTGCCTGTTCAGTTTGTACTGTTGTCGTATACGCGATGCAGTGCAAAGAGTTTATGAGATACTAACACGCGTTATGCCTTTTGTCAAGGGGTACCATTGGTTGCCAAGAGCACATACGCCTGACAGCATGTCTTTTCGGCGCTTTTTGTCC
>CAVFGM010000171.1:0-6146 GCA_963621955.1 Bacteroidaceae bacterium | reverse complement strand
GCACAGGACTCTGCCGTTCACCGCATGCCGCCGCTCTCCAAGCTGTTTCTAACTGTTTTATACATCGCAGTCACGGTGTCATTTAATAAATACGATTTCACGGGACTCCTCGTGATGCTGCTTTTCCCGGTCGTGGCTTATCAGATAAGCGAGATCCCAATCAGCACCTGCTTTTATAAGCTGCGCATAGTCATGCCGCTTGTCTGCGCCGTAGGGCTTTTCAATCCGTTTTTTGATAGGGCGATCATTGTGCAGATCGGCAGCGTCGGAATAAGCGGCGGCGTTGTATCAATGCTGACGCTGATGATGAAGGGCGTGTTCTGCCTGATGGCGTCATTCCTGCTGATCGCGACGACCTCCATTGAGGAGGTCTGCTTTGCGCTGCGCAGGCTGCATTTCCCAAAGCTGCTGACCTCGCTCCTGCTGCTGACCTTCCGCTATATATCCGTGCTGCTCGAAGAGGTCGCGATAATGACCGAGGCCTACGAGCTGCGCGCACCCGGTCAGCATGGGCTGCACATTTCAGCCTGGGGCTCGTTTCTCGGGCAGCTTATCCTGCGCAGTATGGACAGGGCTGAAATGCTCTATGAAAGCATGGAGCTGCGCGGCTTCCACGGTGAATTTTATTATGCCGACGACAGTGGCTATAATTCCCGCGCGTGGCTTGCCGCGATAGTGTGTGCGGCGCTTATCGTTCTGGCACGTATGTATGATCTTCCGGTGCTGCTCGGCTCCGCATTTGTATGAGGGAAAGAAAATGATCTGCTTTGAAAATGTCACTTACGCATACCCTGGCGAAAAGCCGGTGCTGAAAGACCTCTCGTTTACTATCTCAAAGGGAGAGCGCGTCGGGCTCATCGGCGCGAATGGCGCAGGTAAATCGACGGTAATGAAAGCGGCGCTCGGCTTAGTCAGCTGCGATGGAAAGATAAGCATCGACGGTATGGAGATGTGCCGCAAGAACCTCAGCGCAATAAGAAAATGCGTCGGCTACGTTCTGCAGGACTCCGACAACCAGATGTTCATGCCTACCGTGTTTGAGGACATGATCTTCGGGCCGATGAATTACGGCATGAGCAGGGAAGAGGCGGAGCGCAGCGTCGACGAGATCCTTGACGAACTGGAGCTCGGATACCTCAAGCATCGGCAGAACCATAAGATATCCGGCGGGGAAAAGCGCATGGCCGCTATCGCAACGATACTTGCGATGAAGCCGGAGTATATGCTGATGGACGAGCCGTCAACCGCGCTCGACCCGCAGAACCGGCGCAAACTTATCAACACGCTCAATAAGCTTCCGGTCACAAAGATAATCGCGACGCACGACCTTGACATGGTGCTTGAAACCTGCGACAGAGTTATCCTGCTGCACCACGGGAGACTTGCGGCAGACGGCCCGGCGGACGTACTCCTGCGCGATAAGGCGCTCATGGAGGGCAACCACCTTGAGCTTCCGTTCTGCCTCGCAGGACCACCGGTGAAATAAAAGTACTTACGCCCTGAAGCGAGCAAGCTTTGCCGCTTCAGGGCGTTTCATCCGGTATAAACTCAGCAATGTCAGTCAGGCTGCATTGAAGTATCCCGCACAGCTGATTGAGCGTGTATGTGCTTACGTTCCCATTCTTTCTGAGTCTGTCCAACTGACCTGTACTTATATGATACTCTTTTATCAGCTTATATTGAGAAATATTCTTTTCTTTTAATGTTTCCCATAATCTGTCAAAGCAAATCAAGACAATCACCACCGAGAATATGTATAATTGATCGTAAGGTGTTGCCTCAATATTGACAATTGCCCATATACGGGCTATAATTATCGTAGCCCGTATATGGGCAATTAAAATAAAGGGGTGCAGAGATGGGAAACAAGATGATAAAATGCAAAACATGCGGTGCAGACATAGCTGCCAGCGCAAGGGTTTGCCCAGCGTGCGGCGCAAAAAACAGCAAGCCAATATATAAGCGTTGGTGGTTTTGGGTAATAGCAGTTATATTTTTATTTTCTATTGTCCCCGGAAAGAGCAACAGTCAAACAGCTACGGAAAAAACTTCGACTGCACCGGTAACTTCGGTAAGTAATACGCAGGCCGTGAGCGCTGAACCGAAGGCAGATGCTGAGAGCAAAGAAGAAACACAGTCTAAAAATGACAGTGTACCAACGGAGTATAAAAACGCACTGAAAAAAGCAAAGATATATTCAGACACGATGCATATGTCGAAACGTGGAATATACGATCAGCTGGTTTCTGAATACGGCGAGAAGTTTCCAGAAGATGCCGCACAGTATGCGATGGACAACCTTGACGCTGATTGGAATGCAAATGCGCTAGCCAAAGCGAAGGAGTACCAAAAGCTTATGGCAATGTCTGCATCAGCAATATATGACCAGCTTACGTCCGATTACGGAGAAAAGTTTACTGCAGAAGAAGCACAGTATGCCATAGATAATCTTGAATAAAAACAGAACACCCCTCGGTGACAACGCCGAGGGGTGTTCTATGCAAGCGGATCTGTAAGCCGGGTTCTGTCGTGGACGACCATCTATCTAGCCCTGCCGTTGCCGGCAGGATCAAGCCACCTCCCGAGGACGACCGGGCCGGTCTTGTGTCCTCCCACGGTGTTGCTCCGGATAGAGTTTACAGCATCAACATGTCTCCATGCGATGAGTGAGCTCTTACCTCACTTTTCCACCCTTACCGATGCCGAAAGCACCGGCGGTATATCTCTGTTGCACTTGTCCGAGGGTTACCCCTGGCGGGCGTTACCCGTTATCCTTGCCCTATGGAGCCCGGACTTTCCTCACGCACAGGCTTTCGCCTTATGCCCGCGGTCGTCCGACCCGCTTGCAGGGCTTATTTTACCATGTTCGCGGCACAAGTCAACAATAATTCTTGTATTACCGGGCAAAAAGTCTTATAATATATATTTAGTCAAGCGAATGTGAGGCGATTGATTTGACTCTTCAGGAATATGTAAATACACTAAAAGACAAAAGGATCGCGGTCATAGGCATAGGTGTCAGCAATGAGCCGCTTATTGAGTTACTGCTGAATAACGGCTGCCATGTGACCGCCTGCGATAAACGCACCATGCAGGAAATGGGCGAGGAGGGCAAGAAGCTCAAGGCCATGGGCGCAGAGCTTTGTCTCGGTGAGGATTATCTTGAGCATCTTGATCAGGACGTAATCTTCAGAACGCCCGGGCTCATGCCCTTTGACGAGCACCTTGAGAAAGCAAAGGCACACGGTGCTGTAGTGACCTCCGAGATGGAGGTGTTCATGTCGCTGTGCCCGTGTAAAACGATCGCCATAACCGGCAGCGACGGCAAGACGACGACCTCGACGATCATATCAGAGCTCCTCAAGGCCGCGGGGTACAGAGTCCACCTCGGCGGGAACATCGGCCACCCGCTCCTCTGCGAAACTCCGGATATACGCCCGGACGACGTCACCGTGCTGGAGCTCAGTTCTTTCCAGCTGCACAGCATGAAATGTGCCCCGGACGTTGCGGTGATAACGAACCTGTCGCCGAACCATCTTGATAAGCACAGGGACTTTCAGGATTATGTCGATGCGAAGCGCGCCATATTTGAAAACCAGCGTCCCGACGCAAGACTCATTCTCAATCAGGACGACGGACATACGGAGTATTACGCGGGCTTTTCCAAGGCACATATATCATATTTCTCGGATAAGCACCCGGTCGAGGACGGTGCCGCCGCGCTCGACGGCGTTATCTACCGCATACATGACGGCGTATCAAGAGCGGTGATGAAAGTCTCGGATATCCGCCTGCCGGGCGAACATAATGTGCTCAACTACCTTGCCGCGTTTTCCGCGGTCGAGGGATTGGTAAACGACGAGGTATGCGCCGCGGTCGCACGCAGCTTCGGCGGGGTCGAGCACCGGCTCGAGCATGTGCGCGTGCTGCGCGGGATAACCTTTATAAACGACTCGATAGGCACGAGCCCGACAAGGACCTCCGCTGGGCTTCACGCGATGAAGCGCAAGCCGATAGTCATTGCCGGGGGCTATGATAAGCACATCCCGTTTGACGGTCTGGGCGATGAGCTGTGCCTGTTGTCAAAGAAAGTATTCCTTACCGGAGACACGGCGGGGAAGATATACTCCGCGATACGTGCTTCGCGCTACTATGAGAACAGCGGGCTTGAGGTCAGGATAATCGACGACTTCAAGCAGGCCGTCAAGGCGGCGGCGGAAGCGGCAAGGTCAGGGGACATAGTGCTGTTTTCACCGGCCTGCGCGGCCTTTGACCGCTTCAAGAACTTTGCCGAGCGCGGCAGGTATTTCAAATCCATAGTCATGGAACTCAAATAAAACACAACGGAGATATAGATGAAAATTTCAGACATCTGGCCTGAGGTATACGATATGGCCGCAAAGGCGCAGGAGCGTCTTGCAGGAAGATTTGCGGAGATAGACCGCGTTGCAGAAATAAACACGCGCCGCGTGATGGAGGCGTTTCAGAACAACCGCGTTGCCGAGGCGTGCTTTGCCGGTACTACCGGCTACGGCTACGACGATCTCGGTCGTGAGACGCTCGACAAGATATACGCCGAGATTTTCGGCACGGAGGCCGCGCTCGTCCGCATCGGCTTTGTAAACGGTACACACGCGCTCACCGCCGCGATGTTTGCCCTTGTAAAGCCAGGGGACACCATAGTTGCCGTGACCGGGATGCCTTACGACACCCTGCGCAGCGCCATCGGCATATCGGGCAACTGCCACGGCTCGCTGAAGTTCTACGGGATAAACTATGCGCAGGTCGATCTCGCCGCGGACGGCGGCCCGGATTATGCGGCGATCGCCGAAGCCGCGGCAAAGCCGAATGTCACTGCAGTAATGATCCAGCGCTCGAGAGGCTATGACAACCGTAAGGCGCTTTCGGTCGATGAGATAGGCCGCATATGCGAGACCGTCAAAGCCGTGAACCCTGAGATCAACATCATGGTAGATAACTGCTACGGCGAGTTTACGGACATCAAGGAGCCGACGCACGTCGGCGCGGATATAATCGCAGGCTCGCTCATAAAGAACCCCGGCGGCGGCCTTGCCCCGACCGGCGGCTACGTCGCAGGAAAGAAGGAACTTGTCGAGCGCGCCGCGATGCGCCTTACAACTCCCGGCATCGGCGGGGAGTGCGGCTCCACGCTCGGCAGCAACCGCCTGCTGTTTCAGGGGCTGTTCATGGCTCCGCACATCGTCGCTCAGGCTCTTAAGACCGCCTGCTTCTGCGCGGCCATGATGGAGGCGCTCGGTATTCCGACAAGCCCTGCGCCCGAAGAAACCCGCTCCGATATCATCCAGATGGTGAAGCTCGGCTCTGTCGAAAACATGAAACGCTTCTGTCTCGGCATACAGGCCGGTGCGCCCGTAGATTCATACGTGACACCGGAACCGTGGGAGATGCCTGGGTATGACTGCCCGGTCATCATGGCGGCGGGTGCTTTTGTCCAAGGCTCGTCTATTGAACTGTCGGCGGACGGCCCGGCAAGAGAGCCGTACACGGTATACATGCAGGGCGGACTGACCTATGAGTCGGGCAAGCTCGGAATTATGATGGCCGTCAGTGCCATGTTGGACAGGCAGTAAGGCATATAATGCATGGGGAGGTGACCCTATGCATATACGCCGACGGCATCGCTCCGCTCCTAAATACACCTACACGCAGGGGAGCGAGCCGACTTCAGCAAAAAAAGCACTTAATCTGACGCTGCTGCTCACACTGGCGGCGCTGTGCCTGTTTCTATCCGGGGCAGTCATGTTCCTGAAGACCCTTTCGAGTCAGATCGCCGTATCCGACGCGAGCGATATCGTGATCGACAAGGTCAACAGCGCCATAGCCGATATAATGGCAAGCGGGGACTATGACGGGGATTATTTTGTATCCTTCGAGAAGAACTCATCCGGTGAGATAACCGCCATCAGCAGCAACATGGCGCGCATAAACGCGCTCTCCGCGCAGATACTCGACCGTGTGGTCGGCGCGGCGACAGATACACATACGCTCACGGTAAAGATACCGGCGGGAAACCTGACAGGGATAAGCCTTCTTATGGGACGCGGCCCGTCAATCCCGGTGCAGATCATAGTACTGACCTCCTCTCGTGTGGAGTTCAGCAACAG